>JAQSDW010000145.1:0-18616 GCA_029946105.1 Reyranella sp.
CACTCATGCCTCCGTCGTTGCCGTCGGAGCACACAGAATCTGATTTGCCAGCCTGAGAGAACCTTTTTGAAATTCTCCGATTCAAAGCAGGCGGAAACCGCTCTAGTTGGCGGTCATGCCGCCATCGATCACCAGCTCGCTGCCGGTCACCCACGCGGCATCGTCCGAAGCAAGGTAGAGGCAGCCCGCTGCGATATCGTCGGGCGTGCCGAAGCGGCCGAGCGGCGTCGCCGCCAGGCGCTGGCGCGCGACGTCGGGGTTGGAATGGCCCGGCACGGTCATCGGCGTGTCGACGAAGCCCGGGTGCACCGAGTTCACGCGGATCTTGTCCGGCGCGTACTGGATTGCTGCCGCCTTGGAGAAGATCCGCACCGCGCCCTTGGAGGCGTGATAGGCGGCATTGGCGTGCGAGCCGATGATGCCGCAGATCGACGAGATGTTGATGATCGAGCCGCCGCCGGCACGCAGCATGGCGGGCACCGCGGCCTTGGTGCCGAGGAAGACGCCGGTGGCGTTGATCTCCATGACCCAGTTCCACTGCTCCAGCGTCTGGTCGGCGAGGCGCGGTCCGGCCGTCAGGCTGGTCTGGATGTTGAGCTTGGGATCGCGACCGGAGATGCCGGCGATGTTGCACAGGATGTCGAGATGGCCATAGGCCTTCTCGGCATCGGCCACGATCTCGGCCCAGCGCGCCTCGTTGCGGACGTCCTGGCTCGCGAAGGTCGCCGTTCCGCCTGAATCGACGATCTCCTTTTCCATCGTCTTGCCGAGGGCGGCGTTGCTGTCGGTGAGCACGACGGACGCGCCATGCAGGGCGAACGCCTTGGCCGTCGCCGCCCCGATGCCCGATGCTCCGCCCGTCACGAGGGCCACCTTGCCGATCAATCTCTTGCCCGGTTGCATGCCTGTTCTCCTCGTTTCCCCGATGCTGTTTTCGCCAGAGAAGGTGGCACGGCGGCCAGCGAAACGACAGGTGGCGGCCTGATTGACTCCCCCGGCGGGGGCCGCACAATCCTCGCAACCAAGAAGAGATTGCGAGGAAACCATGCGCTTCGTGAACAAGGTGGCATTGATCACCGCGGCGGCGAACGGCATCGGACGTGCCACTGCCCAGATCATGGCGCGCGAGGGCGCGACGGTGATCTGCGTCGACAATCACCAGGGCCGCCTCGACGAGGCGGTGCCGGCGTTGCGCCAGGGGATCGGCAAATCAGGCGGCAAGGTCGAGGGCAGGCTGGTCGATGCCCTGGATGCCGCGGCGGTCGACAAGGTCGTGGCGGACATCGCGCGCGACCACGGCCAGATCGACATCCTGGTCAACGCGGTGGGCGGCAGCACGGTGATCGCCAACCCGCAGGCGACCACCGAGCAGCTCGCCTTCGCCGACTGGCAGAAGCTGATCGCCTTCAACCTCGACGGCACCTTCCTGTTCACCCATGCGGTGATCCCGGTGATGAAGAGCAGGCGCAGCGGCAAGATCGTGAACCTGGCGTCGATCGCCGGGCGCGGTCTCAGCCAGAACAGTTCGAGTGCCTATGCGGCGGCCAAGGGCGGCATCATCGCCTTCACCCGCAAGCTCGCCCACGAACTCGGCCCCGAGGGCATCCACGTCAATGCGATTGCGCCCAGCGTGACCCTCACCGAACGCATCCGGCCGCACTGGGACAAGCGCTCCCAGGCGTCGCAGGCCGAGGAGATCGAGCGCACGCCGCTGCGCCGCGTCGCCGAAGCGATCGACCAGGCCAATGTCATCTGCTTCCTCGCCTCGTCGGAGTCGGATTTCGTCACCGGCCTCACCATCGACGTGACGGGTGGTGTGTAGAGGGCGGCGTGTAGACGGCGGCATCAGGCACTCGATCAGGGAGAGACGCATGGCCGGCAAGGTCGGATTCATCGGGCTCGGCGCCATGGGTGGGCCGATGTCGCTCAACCTCGTGAAAGCGGGCTTCGCCCTGGTGGTCCACGACATCGACCAGACGAAGACCGCGCCGCTCCGGGCCATGGGCGCCGAACTCGCCGGCACGGCCGAAGCCGTGGCGGCAGAAGTGGACCGCACCATCGTCATCGTCGAGACCACCGAGCAGGCCGAATCGGTCATCCTGGGCGAGCGCGGCATTATCAGGAGCGCCAAGCCGGGCCACATCGTGCTGTGCATGGCGACCATCGATCCGTTCGCCGCGCGCACGATCGCCGAGCAGCTGGCGGCACGCGGCATCGCGATGCTCGACGCGCCGGTGAGCGGCGGCACCGGCCGGGCGCAGTCGGGCGAGCTGTCGGTGATCGTGGGCGGTGCCGCCGACGTGTTCGCCAAGTGCGAGGATCTCTTCACGGCGATGGGCAACCGCGCCTTCCATGTCGGGCCGCTGGGCAGTGGCCTCGCCATGAAGCTGGTCAACAACATGCTGGTTCAGGTCAACACCGTGGCGGTGGCCGAGGCGCTGGTGCTGGGCGTCAAGGCCGGGCTCGATCCGCAGATGATCTACGACGTGGTGCGCGTCTCGACCGGCGCCAGTGCCGCGTGGGAGCTTCGCGTGCCTAAAATCCTGAGCGGCGATTACGAGCCGGGCGGCACGATCGATATCTCCTACAAGGACCAGGAGCTGGAGACCGCCTTCGCCAAGCGCCTGGGCGTGCCGCTGCTGCTCGCGAACCTGACACAGCAGGTCTACCAGATGGCGCGCGCCCGTGGCCTCAACAAGCAGGATGGCTCGGCGATCGTGAAAGTCTTCGAACAGATGGCGGGCGTCACCGTGAAGAAGGGGACCGGGCAATGACCACATTCGTGCTGATCCATGGCGCCTACCAGGGCGGCTGGATCTGGAAGCCGGTCGCCGAGCAGCTTCAGGCCAAGGGCCATCTCGTGCTGACGCCGACGCTCGATGGCTGCGCCGAGCGCAAGGGCCAGCTTCGTGCCGGCATCGACACCGAGTCGCACGCGGCCGAGATTGCCGACCTGCTATTCTACCAGGACCTGAAGGATGTCGTGCTGGCCGGCACGAGCACTGGCGGCATGGTGATGGCGCGGGCGGCCGAACTGGCGCGCGCGCGCGTGGCGCGGGTCGTGTTCGCCGATGCGCTTGCGCTGCTCGACGGCGAGGCACTGCCCGATATCGTGAAGCGCCCGACTGCCGTGAACACCGAACTGGGCACCGGCCCGTCGCGCCAGGATTTCGAGACGCGCCTGTTCGTCGATCTCGAGCCCAAGGTGAAGGCGTGGGCGCTCGATCGCTGCACGCCGCATCCGATCGCCGCCATGCAGGCGTCGGTCAAGCTACCGCGTTTCTGGGACCAGGCCTGGAACGCCTCGGTGATCTGGTGCAAGCGCAGCACCAACCCGCCCGTCGCGCACCAGCGCCGCGCCGCCGAGCGGTTGAAGGCCAGGTGGCACGAACTCGATACCGGTCATTATCCCATGTTGAGCGAGCCGGTCGCGCTGGCGCGACTGATCGCCGAAGGATGACGGAGATGACGGAAGCGAAAGGCGCCTCGTCGCTGGGCTCGATGTTGGCCAGCCGCAAGGCAGGCGAGCCGACGAAGTTCGGCCGCATCTTCAAGCCCGACGAGGGATGGCTGGCCAAGGCGCCCAATGAGCCGGTCCTCGAGCCCGATCTGGCGATCGTCGACACCCATCATCACCTGTGGGATTTCCCGGGCTACCGCTATCTGCTGGCCGAGCTGCTGGCCGATCTCGGCACTGGCCACAATGTCGTGGCGACGGTGTTCGAGGAATGCAGGTCGATGTATCGCGCCCACGGACCCGAGGAGATGAAGCCGGTGGGCGAAGTCGAGTTCGTGGCCGGCGTTGCTGCCATGAGTGCGAGCGGACGCTATGGCTCGACGAAGGTCGCCGCCGGCATCGTGGGCTTTGCCGACCTGACGCTGGGCGACCGCGTCGCGCCGGTTCTGGAAGCCGAGATCGTTTCGGGCGGCGGTCGCTTCCGCGGCGTGCGCCATTCCGCGGCCTGGGATGCCGACCCGATCATCGGCAACAGCCATACCTATGACGGGCCGGGCCTCTACCTGACGTCAGGCTTCCGTGCTGGCATGAAGCAACTGGAGAGACTGGGCCTGTCGCTCGATGCCTGGGTCTTTCATCCGCAACTCGCCGAGGTGGTCGATCTCGCCCGCGCGTTCCCGTCGGCCAACATCGTCATGTGTCACATGGGCGGGCCGCTGGGCTACGGCCCCTATGGCGGCAAGAAGGACGAAGTGTTCGCCAACTGGAAGGCGGGGATCAGGGAACTGGCCGCCTGTCCCAACGTGTCGGTGAAGCTGGGCGGCGTGATGATGCGCCTGGCCGCCTACGACTACATGAAGCTGCCGGCGCCACCCTCGTCGGCCGAGCTCGCCGGATACTGGGGACCTTACGTCAAGACCTGTATCGAGCTGTTCGGCGCCGATCGTTGCATGGTCGAGAGCAACTTCCCCGTCGACAAGATGGGCATCGGTCCATCCGCTCTCTGGAACGCTTTTAAGCGCATGGCTTCAGGCGCTTCCGCCGACGAGAAGAAGGCGATCTTCAGCGGCACCGCCAACCGCGTCTATCGCCTTGGTCTCGCCGACTGAGGCGGCTTCAGGCAGCCTTCTTCACCAGCGCCTCGATTTCGCCCATGCGGGCGGGAATCTTTTCGGCACGCTGGCTGCCCAGCATCATCACCAGCCGGTCGACGCCCAGCTCGGCATAGGCGTCGAGCGTCTCGGGCCCGGCCGTCATCGGCGGCGTGATGACGATCTCGAAGTTCTTGTCGCGCTTGCGCCCGGCCTTGGCGAAGGCGGCGTCGAGCTTCGCCAGCATGCCCTTGGTGCGCTCCGGATCGAGGTTGAAGCCGTACCAGCCGGCGCCGAAGCGCACGGCGCGGCGGAAGGCGGCGTCGGCATAGCCGCCGACGATGATCGGCACATGTGGCTTCTGGATCGGCTTGGGATCGAGCCGCATGGTCTCGAACTTCACCCACTTGCCGGCGAAGTCGACCACAGGCTCGGTCCAGAGGCGCCGCATCACTTCCAGGAACTCGTCGCAGCGCGCGCCACGGTCTTCCCAGCGATAGCCGCAGGCCTCGACCTCCTCCTTGTTCCAGCCGACGCCGATGCCGAAGTCGACGCGGCCATCCGTCAGCCAGTCGAGCGTGCACATCTCCTTGGCGGTGTAGATCGGGTTGCGCTGCGGCACGAGGGCGACGCCGGTGCCGAGGCGAAGCTTGGTGGTGGCCGCCGCCAGGAAGCCGAAGGTCGCCGTCACGTCGAGCATGCCGCCGCCATCGGGCACGGGAATGCGGCCGTCCTTCGAGCCGGGATAGCCATAGGTGTTCTTGTCGAACAGCGCCACGTGCTCGCCCATCCAGATCGAGTCGAGGCCGTTGTCCTCGGCGCGGCGGCTGAAGTCGCGGATCATCTGCGGCGTCGCCAGTGGCGACATGAAAGTAGCGAAGACTCCGATTTTCATGATGTTTCCTCCGGGAATGTCCGTCTTATACTCCGCGCCATGACACAGACCCATAAATTCCGCGGCCTTGCTCTTCATACCTGGACAGTCGACACGACCCCGCTTGAAGGTGCGCTCGCCGCCGCTAGGTCGGGCGGCTTCGATGCGGTCGAGTTGCGTCGCGTCGATTTCGTGCGCCATCCCGATGCGCTCGGTCTCGTGAAGAGGAGCGGCCTGCCGGTTGCCTGCGTCGGCGTCGAGCCCGGCTGGATCTTTTCCACCAAGGGCCCGGAGCAGGAGCGGCTGTTCCGGGTGTTCCGCGAGAGCTGTCAGGCGGCCGTGGCACTCGACTGTCCGACATTGATGAGCGCGATAGGGCCGGGGACGGCGAGCCTCGAAGAGGTGGCAGCCAACATCCGCCGCGCCGGCATCATCGCCGCCGAATTCAAGCTGCGGCTGGCGCTCGAGTACCAGTTCCAGCATCCGGTCGTGAAGAGCCTCGACATCCTGCGCGACCTCGTCGCCAAGGCCGGCGAAAAGAGCGTCGGCCTGCTGCTCGATGCCTATCACCTCCAGCGCGGCGGCCGGCCCGGCGGCGGCTTCTCCGACGTGCCCGAGGCGGAAATCTTCTACGTCCAGTTCAGCGACGTGCCGGACGCACCGCCCAACGGCCCGCCACCGGTCGACCGCCTGCCGCCCGGCCAGGGTGTCGTGCGCTGGAGCGATCTGTTCCAGCTGCTCGCCGCCAAGAACTACACCGGCTACCTCAGCTACGAGGCGCCCAATCCCGCGCACTGGTCGCGCGCCGCGGCCGATGTCGCGGGCGAGGGCGCGCGCGCGGCGCACCGTGCCCTGGCACAGGCCTTCGATCGCTAACCCGGAATGACGTCAGTTCTGCGCACGTCGATTCTGATCGTCGGCGGCGGGCCGGTCGGTTCGACCCTGGCGCTCGACCTGGCGGGCCGCGGCGTCGACGTGATCGTGGCCGAGCAAAATCCGCCGGGCCATCTGCCGGGTGTCAAATGCAACCATGTCGCCGCGCGCACAATGGAGATCTTCCGCCGCCTCGGCATCGCTGAGCGCGTGCGCAACACAGGCCTGCCGGCCGATCACGCCAACGACGTCGCCTTCCGTACCACCGCAACCGGCACTGAATTCGCGCGCATCCATATTCCCTGCCGGCGCGACCGCTATGCCGACAAGACCGGGCCCGATGGTTGGTGGCCGACACCCGAGCCGCCGCATCGCATCAACCAGATCTATCTCGATCCGCTGCTGGCGGCCGAAGCCGCGGCGCATCCGCGTGTGCGCTTCCTCAATCTGACGCGCGTGCTCGGTTTTACGCAAAACGACGACGGCATCGTCGCCGAGACGGAAGATCTTGCGGGTAACAGCAAGCGCCTGATCGAGTGCACCTATCTGGTGGGCTGCGACGGTGGCTCGTCGACCGTTCGCCACCAGATTGGCGCGCGCATGATCGGCGACGCCGTGATCGGCCGCACCCAGTCGAGCTACATCCGCGCCCCGGGCTTGGCCGCGCGCCTGCAGGCCGCACCCGCCTGGTCGACCCAGGTCATGAATCCGCGCCGCAGCGCCAACATGTTCGCTGTCGACGGCCGCGAGACCTGGCTGGTGCACAATTATCTGCGGCCCGACGAAGCCGACTTCGACGCGATCGACGGCGATGCCTGTCTGCGCCACATCCTGGGCGTCGATGCCGCGTTCGACTACGAGCTGATCGGCCGCGAGAACTGGATCGGCCGCCGCCTGCTGGCCGATCGCTTCCGCGACCGCCGCGCCTTCGTCTGCGGCGATGCCGCCCACATCTGGGCGCCCTTCGCCGGCTACGGCATGAACGCCGGCATCGCCGATGCGACCAATCTCGCCTGGATGCTGGCCGGTGTGGTGAACGGCTGGGCCGATCCCGCGATCCTGGCGGCGCACGAGGCCGAGCGCTGGCCGATCACCGAGCAGGTGTCGAAATACGCCATGGGCACCGCGTTGGCGCTCGCCCGGGCCCGTGCCGAGGTGCCGGCCGAGGTCGAGGCGCCGGGTGCTGACGGCGATGCCGTGCGCGCCACGCTCGGTCGCCAGCTCCTGGAGATGCACACGCCGCAGTTCTGCTGCGGCGGGCTCAACTTCGGTTCCTTCTATGATCGCTCGCCGATCGTGGTCTACGACGGCGAAGCAGCACCCGCCTACACGATGGACAGTTTCACGTCCTCGACCGTGCCGGGCTGCCGCACGCCGCATCTCTGGCTGGAGGACGGGCGCTCGCTCTACGACGCGATGGGCCCCGACTTCACGCTGCTGCGCTTCGATCGCACGGTCGATGTGACGGGCCTGGTCGAAGCGGCCGCCTTGCGCGGCCTGCCGCTGGCGGTGCTCGACCTGGCGCCGGAGCCGCCCTACCGCGAGCGACTGGTGCTCTCCCGCCCCGACCAGCACGTCGCGTGGCGCGGCGACGCGCTGACCGACAGCCCCTTGCGGCTGATCGACACGATCCGCGCCGCACGCGTGATTTAGCGGGCCCTAGCGGTTGGTGAACTTGAGTTCGACGCGCCGGTTGCGGGCACGGTCGATGGTCGACAGCGGCTGGTACTGGCTGTAGCCGGCGGCGACCAGGCGCTCGTTGGGAACGCCGGCGCCGTTCAGGAACTTCACCACGGCGATGGCCCGGGCGCTGGAGAGTTCCCAGTTGGACGGATAGAGCGAATTGTGGATCGGCGTGCTGTCGGTATGTCCGTCGACCTGGAGAACCCAGGCGGTGTCCTTCGGAATCTGGGCGGAGACCTCGATCAGCCGCCGAGCGACGGTCGCGAGCAGCTTCTCGCCGGCCGGCTGGATGACGGCGGCACCGGATTGAAAGAGCAGTTCTGAAGGGATGACGAAGCGGTCGCCCACGACCTGCATGTCGCGTTGGCCGGCCAGCGCCGCGCGCAGCTTGGCGAAGAGTTCCAGGCGATCGCGCGCCGGATCCTCGGCTGTCTGGGCCATCACTAGTGGCGTGGTCCCGGCGATGGCGGATCCCAGCGCCAGAGCGACGACCAGAGCCGCCAGCGTCGAGCGATTCATGAAGACTTCCTCCCGAAAGCGACTGAGCCGTTCCGGGTTTTCCAGAGGCTGCCTTGCTTGGTTCGTGGCGCCATGGCGGCACCCCCCATCATGCAAATCATTCAGCCTGCGGGCAACGGGTGCCGGGTCTAGGCTCGTTGAGGCAGCCGCCCATTCGAGGCGCGGATCTCCGCGACGGCTCGATCCCAGCCGGCGATGCGCTCGGGCCCCGCCGGGTGCGTATCCAGCATGCCCGTTTCCTTGCGGCCCGATGCCCTCGCCATCGTGACGAGGATGCCGCGCGCCTTGTCGAGGTCGACGTCGGAGCGGTACAGAACGACGGCCGCCAGATAGTCCGCCTCGCGCTCCTGCTCCTTCGAGAAGGAAATCCGGCCGATCGCGCCGCCGACGTCGGCGCCGGATTGCACGGGGGTGCGCGTCAGCTCCGGGCTATTGTACTTGCCGTAGTAGGATGCGGCCGCCCCGACGGCACCGAGGAGAATCGCGCCGATCAAGGCGCCGGTCGCCTGGTTGCGCTGGCCGGTCGCCACGTGGTTCGCCGACTGATGGCCGATCTCGTGCGCGATCACCAGGCAGACTTCCTCCTCGTTTGCCGCGTACTCGACGATGCCGTGGTTGACGACGATCAAGCCGTTCGGCCCGGCACCGGCATTCAGGGAGCGATCCTTCAGGACGCGGAAGTTCCACTCGCACACGCCCACGTTCATCTCGCGACAGACCTGATGGGCCGGCGGCCGAATGCGGCGAAGCGCGGACTTCAGGGTCTCGTCCACTTCCTCATCGCTGACCGCCCGACGCTGCGGCGGCCCGCCGGCGCCTTGCACCTCCGTCTGCGCCATACTGAGGTTGCTGTCATTGAGCTGAGGCAGGCGATGTACCGCACCTGAACACCCACAGAGCGCACAGCCGCCCGTGAGCGCCCCCGTAAGCGCCATGAAAGATCGCCGTCGCATGCAGGTCTCCCCAGACGCTCTTTTTGGTTGTATCCCCAACCAGCGATGCTATCCGCCGGCAAGACGAGGAGTCAACGGATCGAGGGAGGGGAGCGGGCGGCCTTCAGCCGCAAGCCGTCAGCCGTTGGTGCGCCCACCGGGCTTGGGCTCGATCAATTTCACCCCGGCGACGGTGAGCGTGATCGACGAAGTCGGATCGCCATCGGACCGCAGCCAGCCCTTGGCGACGGCCAGGCGGATGGCAGCCTCGACCGCGTCGGCATTGGCGATGCCCAGCTTGCTTTGAACCTTGTCGATGTGCGTCCAGGTCGGCGGCGACCGGCGCCCCGTGAGATCATGGACGGCGTTCAGCAGGTTGGAAATGAACTCGGCAGCGCTCGGCGGCTTGGCGACCATGGACGAGCATAGCCGGCCGTGCCGTGGCGGGAAATGCGGTCGCGGACGGAATGAACATCCGTCCTCCATGCCTCCCTTCCGCAGCGAACCTGTCGCGGTGATGAAATTGCAGTTGAAATGATATAATAAAGCACTCTAAATTTGGAAGCGATTTTCGCGCTCGCCGGCTGGCGATTCGTCGGGGGCCTCTGCAGCATGACCGTTGTTCCGAATTCGACCTTCCTCGACTCCTGGAGCAACAATCTCGCGACCGCGCAGCAGTTCGCCGCTCCGGCGGACCCGACCGACACCTTGGCGAACGCGCAGGCGGTCCTGGGCGAGCTGTTCATCGGCGCCTATGGTGCATGCGACACCGCTCGGAAGTCGGTTTCAGTAGTCGGCTCGGGCCGATCTTCGCCGCATTGGAATATGGCGATAGGGCTCTGGCGGTGGAACTCCTGAGGCAAGTCGGGGAGGAGTGGGAAGAGAATCTCCGGCGGGAGCCGCATCGGGAACTGGTCCGTACCCTCTATGCGAGGGCCAGGGAGCTTCACGCGCGACTGCGCCGACTCATGGACCTTCCGGCGCGGGATTGACGACGGGCTTGGCGCGGCCTCGACGATGGTGTCCGGAACACCAATCCCGAGGCGTCGTTTGCCTTGCTGCCCTAGACAGGATTGCGATGTTTCGGACAATCAGGAAGAGAAGCGCCATTCGCTGAAGGCGGTCCGCATGCTGATGGACCACACGCTGGACGCCGTCGTCACGCGAATCGATCGGGA
This sequence comes from Reyranella sp., assembly GCA_029946105.1. Taxonomy (GTDB): domain Bacteria; phylum Pseudomonadota; class Alphaproteobacteria; order Reyranellales; family Reyranellaceae; genus Reyranella. Next base: position 10,608 of record JAQSDW010000145.1, read on the forward strand.
GTGGGATCCGGCAAAGGGCGATCCCAACATCAACGACATCTGCTGGTTCGAGTGAGGCGGATGCCATGAGCCAGGGTCGGGCGGTCGGAGGGCTGATTTCTGGACACAATTGTGGACAGGGCGAAAGTGACAGTCCGGTGTCCTCTTCGCCTACCGGTTGGCGGCGGGCCAGACGCGCTGGATCATGGCAAACAGGAAGGCGGTGGTGAGGCCGAACAGCAGCATGCCGTTCAGCGCCTCCAGCGCCCCCATCATCCCCCACTTGGGGTCGAGGAAGATGGGCGCGTGGCCGTAGGTGGTAAGCGCGCCCAGCGAATAGAGCATCGCCGATTTGTTGTCGGCGATGGCACCGACGTAGCGATAGGCGCCCGCCCAGATGGCGCCCTCGATGACATGCAGGAAGGTGACGAAGATCACGGCAACGCCCATCACCAGCGCGAAGGTGAGGACGAAGTGGCGGTGGTCGGTGAAGCGGGCGAGCAGCCGCTCGGTGCGGGCGGTGAAGGTCGCCAGGAAGAAGACGTGGATGACGACGTTGAGCGCGATCAGCGGGATGCCCCAGGCCCAGTCGGGACCCCACATCATATAGTGCATGGGGTCCACAACCGCGTCCTCAGCTCCGGACCAGCGGCTTGTACTTGATGCGGTGCGGCTGGTCGGCGTCGGTGCCGAGGCGGCGGTGCTTGTCGGCCTCGTAATCCTGGTAGTTGCCCTCGAACCATTCGACGTGGCTGTCGCCCTCGAAGGCCAGCATGTGGGTGGCGATGCGGTCGAGGAACCAGCGATCGTGGCTCACGACCACGGCGCAGCCGGCGTATTCGATCAGCGCCTCTTCGAGCGCGCGCAGCGTGTCGACGTCGAGGTCGTTGGTCGGCTCGTCGAGCAGCAGCACGTTGGCGCCCGATTTGAGCATCTTGGCCAGGTTGACGCGGTTGCGTTCGCCGCCCGAGAGCTGGCCCACCTTCTTCTGCTGGTCGCCGCCCTTGAAGTTGAACGAGCCGCAGTAGGCGCGGCTGGAGATCTCGCGGTTGCCGAGCTTGATGATGTCGAGGCCGCCCGAGAGCTCCTCCCACACCGTCTTGTTGGGATCGAGCGTCTCGCGGCTCTGGTCGACGTAGCCGAGCTTGACCGTCGGGCCGACCGTGAAGGTGCCGGTGTCGGGCTTGTCGGTGCCGGTGATCATCTTGAACAGCGTGGTCTTGCCGGCGCCGTTGGGGCCGATGACGCCGACGATGCCGCCCGGCGGCAGGTTGAAGGAGAGGTCGTCGATCAAGAGGCGATCGCCGAAGCCCTTGGAGATCTTCTGGGCGGTGATGACGTGGTCGCCCAGCCGCGGTCCGGCCGGGATGACGATCTGGGCACGGTCGAGCGTCTCCTGCTTGTCCTCCTCGACCATCTGCTCGTAGGCGGCGATGCGCGCCTTGCTCTTGGTGCGCCGCGCCTGGGCGCTCTGGCCCATCCATTCGAGCTCGCGCTGCATGGTGCGGCGGCGTGCGTCGGCGGTCTTTTCCTCGAGCTCGAGGCGCTTGTCCTTCTGCTTCAGCCACGAGGAGTAGTTGCCCTCCCACGGGATGCCGGCGCCGCGGTCGAGTTCGAGGATCCAGCCCGCGACATTGTCGAGGAAGTAGCGATCGTGGGTGACGGCCACGACGGTGCCGGGGAATTCGGCCAGGTGGCGTTCGAGCCAGGCCACCGACTCGGCGTCGAGATGGTTGGTGGGCTCGTCGAGCAGCAGCATGTCGGGCTTGCTGAGGAGGAGGCGGCAGAGCGCCACGCGGCGCCGCTCGCCGCCCGACAGCACATCGACCTTGGCGTCGCCCGGCGGGCAGCGCAGCGCATCCATGGCGATCTCGACGGTGCGGCCCAAGTCCCAGCCGTTGCCGGCGTCGATCTTCTCCTGCAGTTCCCCCTGCTCGGCGATCAATTTGTCCATATCGGCATCGGGATCGGAGAAGGCGTTGGAGACCTCTTCGAAGCGGGCCAGCATGGTGGCCATCTCGCCGGCGCCGTCCATGACGTTGCCCAGCACGTCCTTGGTCTCGTCGAGCTTGGGTTCCTGTTCCAGGAAGCCCACGCGGACACCCTCGGCCGCCCAGGCCTCGCCGGTGAAATTGTCGTCCTGGCCCGCCATGACCTTGAGCAGGGTCGACTTGCCCGAGCCGTTGAGGCCCAGGACGCCGATCTTGGCGCCGGGCAGGAAGGACAGCCAGATGTCCTTCAGGACCTGCTTGCCGCCGGGGAAGGTCTTGTTCAGACCCTTCATTACGTAGATGTACTGGTAGGAAGCCATGGCGAGCTTGTAGCGGCCCGGCCGAACGGGTTCAATGAGAACGGGAGAAACGCGCACGCATGCTGGCGGAACCAACCGTCCTGGCCCTGTCGCTGGCCTATCTCGGCCTGCTGTTCGCCGTGGCCTATATCGGCGACCGCTACGCCCGGGACTGGTCGGCCAGCTCGGTGGCGCCCGCCGTCTACGGCCTGTCGCTCGCCATCTACTGCACCTCGTGGACCTTCTACGGCGCCGTCGGCCGGGCGGCGACCAGCGGCATCGACTTCCTCTTCATCTATACCGGTCCGGCCATCGTGGTGATCCTGGGCTATCCAATGGTCGCCAAGATGGTGCGCGTGGCCAAGCGCCACAATGTGACGTCGATCGCCGATTTCCTCGCCTCGCGCTACGGCAAGAGCCGCGCCGTCGGCGTCACCGCCACCCTGTTCGCGACCGTGGGCGTGCTGCCCTACATCGCCTTGCAGCTCCAGGCGGTGTCGTCCTCGTTCCGCACCATTGCCGAGCCGATCCCCGGGGTGTCGGGCGGCGTGGTGCATACCGACACCTCGTTGATCGTGGCCGCCCTCATGGCCGTGTTCACCATCCTGTTCGGCGTCCGCAACGTCTCGGCCTCGGAGCAGCACCGCGGCATGATGCTGGCCATTGCCTTCGAATCGGTGGTCAAGCTGCTGGCGCTCCTGACGGTGGGGCCGTTCGTGCTGTTCGTGCTGTTCGACGGGCCGGCCGACCTGATGGCGCGGCTCGGCGCCGCGCCCGCCATCGCCGAGCGCGTCACCCGCGAGGGCACGTCACTCAACTGGATCGTGATGTCGCTGCTGTCGGGCATGGCGTTCCTCTGCCTGCCGCGCCAGTTCCACGTCGCCGTGGTCGAGCACGGCCATCCGGCCAGCCTCAAGACGGCACGCTGGCTGTTCCCGATCTACCTCGTGCTGATCAATCTCTTCGTCATGCCGATCGCGGCGGCGGGCCTGCTGCTGCTCGGTCCAGAGATCAGCCCCGACCTCTACGTGCTGCAGTTGCCGCTCGCCAACGGCGAGAGCTGGCTGTCGGCCTTCGTCTTCATCGGCGGCCTGTCGGCCGCGACGTCGATGGTGATCGTGGCCTGCATGGCGCTCTCGGGCATGATCGGCAACGAGCTGGTCATGCCCTATCTGCTGCGGCGGCCAAGTCTGGGAGGGGCCGGCGTCGCGCGCGAGATGGGGCCGCTGGTGGTGTTCGTGCGCCGTGCCGCGGTCGTGCTCATTCTGATGGCGGGCTACGCCTACGAACGCATCATCTCGGGCTACCTGCCGCTGGCCTCGATCGGCCTGATCTCCTTCTGCGCCGTTGCCAACCTCACGCCCGGTCTCGTGCTCGGCCTCTACTGGCGCGGCGCCCATCGCTACGGCGTCGTGGCTGGCCTGGTCGGCGGCTTCATCGTCTGGCTCTACGCACTTCTGCTGCCGACCCTGAGCCAGACCGTGGGTGCCGGCCATACGCCGCCGCTCGGGCCCTACCTGCCGTCGCCGCTGTCCGAACTCGATCCGGTGGGTCAGGGCTTCGTGGTGTGCATCGTCGTCAACACCTTGTTGCTGGTCGGCGTCTCGCTGATGGCGCGGCCGATCGCCCGCGACCTCGAACAGGCCAGTTCTTTCGTGCTCGGTGCGGAACCGGAACAGTCGGCACGGCAGGCGCCGGCCGATGCCGCACGCATCGACGAGCTGCGCGAACTCCTGACCCGCTTCGTCGGCTCCGAACGCTCATTGCGGGCACTCTCCGGCGAGCGGCTGTCGATCGAGGTGGCGCTGGTGCGGGCCGAACGCATGCTGTCGGGGACGTTGGGCTCGGCGTCGGCCCGCATCATCATCGCCGCCTTCGGGCGCCGTGGCCGCCTGCTGCCGCGCAGCGCGCGCGCCTTGATCGACGAGGCGTCGGAGGCGATCCGCTATAATTACGAGATCCTGCGCAACACGCTCGATCACGTCGGCATGGGCATCGCCGCCTTCGATCGCGAGGGCCGCCTGGAGATCTTCAACGACCGTTTCACGACCCTCCTGTCGCTCGACGACGACGCGGTCGCGGTTGGCGCTGCCCCTCAGGAGTTCGGCGCCACGCCCGACGTCGTGGCCCTGCTGCGCCGGCCCGAGGCGCCGCAGACGCACGAGATCGCCACGCGCGAGGGCCGCGCCATCGAGCTTCGTCTCGATCCGCTGCCCGGCGACGGCTTCGTCGCGACCTGCAATGACGTAACGACACGCGTGCGCACCGCCGAGGCCCTGCGCGAGAGCGATCGTCAATTGCGGCAATCGACCGAGACCCTCGAGCAGCGCGTCGTCGAGCGCACCGCCGAACTGGAGGCGAGCCGGGCCGAGGCCGAGGCTGCCAACCTCGGCAAGACGCGGTTCATCGCCGCCGCCAGCCACGATCTGTTGCAGCCCCTCCATGCAGCGCGGCTGTTCACCGCCGCGATGATCGACCGCGATCCCGGCAACGACCTCAGCGGCAAGATCGATGCGAGCCTGGGCGCCGTCGAATCGCTGCTCGATGCGCTGCTCGACATCTCCAAGCTCGATGCCGGCGCCTTCAAACCCGAGAAGCGGCCGTTCGCGCTGCAGCCGCTGTTCGAATCGCTGGCCACGGCCTTCGCGCCGGTCGCTGCCCGTCGCGGGGTTGAACTGGTCGTCATGCCGACGCGGGCCTTCGTTTCGACCGACCCGGCTTTCCTGCGGCGCATCCTGCAGAACCTGCTGTCGAATGCGTTGCGCTACGGCCGGGTCGAGGGCCGCTCACCGCGCGTGCTTCTGGGCTGCCGGCGAGTAGGCGAGGAGCTGCGCATAGAAGTGAAGGACAATGGCCCCGGCATCGCACCGGACAAGCAGGCCATCATCTTCGACGAGTTCGTCCGCCTGCAGCCCGAGGACGACGCGCCGCGCGAGGAACGGGGCCTGGGCCTTGGCCTTGCCATCGTCGACCGCGTCGCGCGCATGCTCGACCTGCCGCTGGTGCTCGCCTCGGCGCCGGGCCGTGGTTCTACTTTTTCGGTGACCGTTCCGCGCGTGCCGGCAGTTGTGGCCGTGCCAGTCGCCCAGACAGCGCCGCAACCGGTGCCATCGATCGACGCCGAGAGCTTTGTGCTCTGCATCGACAACGAGGCGCGCGTGCGCGAGGCGATGGCTGTCCTGCTCGGCGGCTGGGGCTGCCGGGTGGCGACTGCGGCCTCGCATGCCGAGGCACTCGACCTGGTGGCACGGACGGGTCGGCTGCCCGATCTCGTGCTGGCCGACCTGCATCTCGACGAAGGTCCCGACGGGCTCGAAGTGGTCGAGGCGTTGCGCCGCGCCTGGGGCCGTGCCGTGCCGGCGGCGCTGGTGACGGCCGACCGCGATCCGACCTTGCGCGTGCGGGCGCGGGCGCGGCAGGTCGAGCTACTGCACAAGCCGGTGAAGCCGGCATCGCTGCGTGCGCTGCTGCGGCTGCGCAGTGCCGGCGTGGGGCGGCTTACGGCCTGACCGGCTCGGCGGCAGGAATCGCCAGGTTGCGAGCCTCGATCACGGCCTGGGTGCGCGAGCGCACACCGAGCTTGCGCAGGATCACCGTCACATGTGCTTTCACGGTTGCCTCGCCGACGCGGAGCTTGTGGGCGATCTGCTTGTTCTGGTCGCCCTGGATCATGAGCGCGAGCACACGCCATTGCTGAGGCGTGAGCTGGGCCGCCCGTTGGGCGAAGGTATCGGCGGGTCCGGCTTCCGGTGGCGCGAAGATCTCGCCATCGAGCACCGCCCCCACGGTTCCAACAATTTCCTCTAGGGAAGCCGACTTGTCGATGTAGGCCGAGGCACCGAATTCGTAGGCGCGTCGTACGACCGTCGGTTCGCGCGCGGCGGACACGACAATGATCGGCACGATCGGATGCTCGGAGCGCAGCAACGCGATGCCCGTGAGTCCGTCCATGCCCGGCATGTCGAGGTCGAGCAGGAGGGCGTCGGTCTCGGGTTCGCGTTCGAGTGCCAGCTGGACCTGGGCGAGCGTTGCCGCCATGGCGATCGCGGCGCCGGGGAACGCATGGCCTAGCGCAGACGCCAGCGCGTCACGGACCATCGGATGGTCGTCGGCGATCAGGAAGGACGGGGCGGCCACCATGATCGAAGCTTGAACCCCGTCGCGGCGTGCGGTCAAGGCGCCGACGCGATCGGCCGGTTGCTCAACGCCACATGGACGAGTTCCGGCGTCGCCGCAGAAGTGGCGAGGGCCTCTCGCAGTCGCGAAGTGGCGCGTCGGCCAAGCCGCCTGGGATCGACCCGGTTGTCTGGGATGCGACCGGCGGCGATGTCCTCGAGCTGCTGGTCGAGGATTGCCTCGACGATGACGCCGCGCGCGTCGATCAGCGACCGCGCGGCGTCATCGGGGAACGCGCCCTTTGCCGCCGCGTCGGCGAGTCGCGCGTCCGTTGCGGTCGCGGTCGACCCCCAGGCGAGTGCCACCACGCGCGCGGCAGTCACGATCGGAAACAATCCATATCGCTTGAGATCGATGCGGCCTTCACGTGTGCGCAGACGCCCGAGTAGATCGGTGGCCCGGGGAACGTCGTCGCATGCCGCGGCGAGTTGGTAGAGGAATGTGGGAGAGTGTCCGGCAGCGTGCGTGGCATGTTGGCGGAGCACGCCGGCGAGGCGGCGGGTGCCCAGCGCCGCGGCAAAGTCGTAGAAGATGTCGGCGCCCAGAAGGGCTTCCGGCTGTGGTCGAGCGATCCACGAGTCGATCTGGGCCTGCCAGCCGGCGAGCGAATGGCGATATGACGGGTTCTTGGCCATCACTCCGCCGTTGCAGTAGGGTACCCCGGCTTCGTCGAGTAGCCGGTTGAAGCGTTCGGCAAAAGCGGCGAACCAGGCATCGTCGCCGGGTCCGCCCTCGTGGACCAGTGCATTGTCCTGGTCCGGCGCCAGCAGCGATTCTCCGCGGCCGGCCGAGCCGAGCACCAGCAGGCACCAGGGGGCGGGCGGCTCGCCCTGTCCCGCCGACTTCATCTCCGCCAGCGCGAGCTCGCCGGCGCGCGCCGCGAGGTCGCGCCCGATGCCGGCAACGACGGACGACGCCTGCGTTGCGCTCACGTCCTCGCCGCGAAGGGCGCGGACGAGGGTCGGGAGCCGGTCGTGAATCGCGCGAAGGGTTCGTCCGTCGTCCGCCAGCGCGATTTCGTCGCCCAGCGTGAGAGCCAGCGAGGCACGCAGCTTCAATAGTGCACCAGACGTCAGCATGCCGACCGGGTGATTGTCATGGTCGACCACAGGCAGATGCCGCACGCCGAGGCGCGCCATGCGGGCAAGTGCCCGGTAGATCGGCGCATCGGTCTCGATGGCATGAACGGGCGTGGTCATCGCTGCGGAGACCGGATCCGCAAGCCTGTCCGGTGCGGCTGCGACCAGGCGCAGCACGTCGCGCTCCGTCAGGATTCCGCGTAATCGCCCGTCAGCGTCGAGGACGATCACCGAGCTGATGTATCGGTCGTTCATCAGGCGTGTCGCCTCGGCGACCGGCCGGTCCGGACCGATCGTGACGACCGGACTCGTCATCAGCTCGCCAACGCGATGCCGGTAGGGAAACGAGTCGAGCCGCTCGAGGGCCGAGGTGTCCATGGCGTCACCGGGGTGGCGCGCGATGGGCGGCGGCAACGCCGCCATAGGTGCCGTGGCCGCGGCCGATCAGGCGGTGAGCCAGCGCAACGAACAGGTCGGCCGCCCTG
>JAQSDW010000145.1:18626-29151 GCA_029946105.1 Reyranella sp.
CGATGCCCGCTGAGCTCGATGCCCAGATGGCTGAGCAATTCGGCAAGGTCGAGGTGTGCCGAGGGATAACCGAGAGCTGCCGCCAGATTCGCGGTGTCGAAATTTGGCGGCTCGCGCCAGGGCTGGCGGGCGCGGGCCGCCTCGCGGCCGATGATGGCGAGATCGAACCCGACGAAATGACCGACCACGACTGCACCTTCGAGGCAGGCGGCAATGCGCGTGAAAGCCTCAGCAAAGGAAGGTGCCCCAGCGAGGTGCGCGTGGTCGATGCCGTGGATTGCCGTGGCTCGAGCCGGGATGGCGACACCGGGATCAATCAGGAGGTCGAGCATAGGCTGGTCGGCCACGCGCAGGCCGTCGTTGATCCGGATCGCCGCAAAGGAAACGATGCGATCGCGTTTGGGATCGAGGCCTGTCGTCTCGCAATCGATTGCCACCAGCGGCAGGCGTTCGAGCGGCGTATGGGTCGGTCCGTTCCAGCGACCGTGCGGCACCGCTCGGCGCAGGTATCGGTCGAAGAGATCGGCAATGGTCATTGCCTCGACGCGACAAGCTCGTCGCCGAGGGGAGCCACCATCAACAACCTCCTCAGCCGATCGTTGAAGGCGATCAATCCGAAGGCGAAGGCGTTCGAGAGCACCATGCGGCTCTCGGCTGGATCACGTGGGATGAAGGGAAGGGTGTCGAAAACCATCGAGCCGGTCGCCGTAGCGTCGGCCTGTGGATTGACTGGTCCGACCGCTCTGGTCACCAGGCGCTTTTGCAGTGCAGCGATTTCGGTGGCCCACCCTCCGGGTCGATGATCGGGCGGCGGATGACCGGCGAGAATGGTGGCATAGAGGTCGCCCAGACGGGCGTCGAGCGTTGCGCGTGGCGCCGCTCCGGCCGCGAGCAGGTGCGCATGCGTAAGGCCGATCATATCGGCCAGTATGGCTGCGAATCCGTCCCAGCGGGACACCGTCATCTTGACCTGAAACCGTGGGTCGGCGAAGGCCTGGGCACTCAGGCTGCCGAGTTCGTTGCGCACGAATTCGACGACCGAGCGTTGAGCGAGATAGGCCGCCTCGCCCTCGAGGAATTGCCGCAGTGCAGCAAGGCTTCGAACCTTGGGCTTGGGCAGGAACGGCTTGAGGAAAGACAGCATCGTAAGGTCAGGCCTTCGACTTTGGTCTGATTGTGGCGATGGTTGGGCGCACCGTATCCTCCACAGATCAAGAAGTTAGGAACGCCGTATCACGGCGTCCGGGGGAGGACAAAGCAGACATGCGCTGCAGGTCCACAAATTGCGCAACTACACGCCGAACATTTCGGTTCGTCATTGCGCGTCCCGAAAACGCTGCACAATGAACGATTGAGGAGGAACAACGGCATGGCTCCGAAACTCGACACCGCGCAGATGCAGAGATACTGGACCAAGACCTCCACGCTGATGTGGACGATCTTCGCCTTGTGGATCGTGTTCAGCTTTGTCCTTCCGCTGTTCGCAGTCCAGCTCAACACTGTCCGATTTTTGGGCTTCCCGCTCGGCTTCTACATGGCAGCCCAGGGATCGTTGTTGGCCTTCGTTGTCCTGTGCGTCTGGAACGCGATCGCGCAGAACAAGATCGACGAAGAATTCGGCGTCCAAGAAGACTGATCGGGGGAGATGAATCATGGCTGACTCCAAGGCCGCCGGCGGCGGCTTCTACGGCAACCTCGGGAAGATCTACGGCGGCTACGCCGGCGGCTTCATCGTCTTCACCCTTATCCTCGCCGTTCTCGAGCAGATGGGTGTGCCGAACAAGATCATCGGCTACTGCTTCGTGATCCTGACGATCGGCGTCTACGCCTACATCGGCATCCTGTCGCGAACGATGGATTTGTCCGAATACTACGTCGCCGGCCGCAAGGTGCCGGCGCTGTACAACGGCATGGCCACCGGCGCCGACTGGATGAGCGCCGCCTCCTTCATCTCGATGGCGGGCGGCATCTATCTCGGCGGCTTCAACGCGCTGGGCTATGTGCTGGGCTGGACCGGCGGCTACGTGCTGGTCGGTATCCTGCTGGCACCTTATCTGCGCAAGTTCGGCCAGTTCACCGTGCCGGACTTCCTCGGCACGCGCTACGAGGGCAACGGTGCACGGTTGTGCGGCGTGCTTGTGCTGTTCTGTGCGTCGTTCACCTACATCGTGGCGCAATGCTTCGGCATCGGCATCATCACCTCGCGCTTCCTCGGCATTCCCTTCGAGGTCGCGATCTTCGTCGGTCTGCTGGGCATCCTGGTGTGCTCGATGCTGGGCGGCATGCGCGCGGTGACCTGGACCCAGGTGGCCCAGTACATCATCCTGATCATCGCCTATCTCGTTCCGGTGGTCTGGCTGTCAACCAAGCTGTACGGCATCCCGATCCCCGAATTGACCTATGGCCATGCGCTCGACCAGATCGCCCAGCTCGAAACCAAGCTCGGGGTCGTGAAGCATTTCACCGACGCCTTCACCGACGCCAAGGGACTGTTCAGTTGGACGGAGTTCAACAACTTCTGGGCCCTGGTGCTCTGCCTGATGATCGGAACAGCCTCGCTGCCGCACATTCTGATGCGCTACTTCACGACGCCCAGTGTCCGTGAGGCGCGCACCTCGGTCGCATGGTCGATCTTCTTCATCTTCCTGCTCTACTTCACGGCGCCGGCCTATGCGGCCTTCGCGAAGCTCGAGGTCTATCAGAACGTGATCGGCCAGCCGATCGCCAGCCTCCCGGCGTGGGTCCAGAACTGGTCCCAGGTCGGCGGTCTGCTGACCATCAAGGACGCCAACAGCGACGGTATCCTTCAGTTGTCGGAGTTCGTCATCAACCAGGACATCATCGTGTTGTCGATGCCGGAGATCGCCGGCTTGCCGTACGTGGTGTCGGGCCTGGTGGCGGCCGGCGGTCTCGCCGCGGCGCTCTCCACCGCCGACGGCCTGCTCCTCGCCATCGCCAACGCTCTGAGCCACGACGTCTACTACAAGATGATCGACCCCAAGGCCACGACGGCCCGCCGGTTGCTCGTCGCGCGTGGTTTGCTGGTGGGTGTTGCGTTGATCGCGGCGGCAGTTGCCAGCACGCGGCCCTCGGGCATCATCCAGATGGTGGCATGGGCGTTCTCGCTGGCCGCGGCTGGCCTGTTCGCGCCGCTGGTGCTCGGCATCTGGTGGAAGCGCACGACCAAGATCGGAGCCATCACGGGTATGTTGAGCGGCTTCGGTATCTGCCTCTTCTACCTGGTGATGACCCGCTACTGGCCAGCGGAGTTCAAGGCGATGTTCGGAACCGACCTTTGGTGGGGTATCCGCAACATCTCCTCGGCCGTGTTCGGACTGCCGGTCGCGTTCATCGTCACCTACGTGGTCAGCCTCATGACACCCGAGCCCTCGAAAGAGATGCAGAACTTCGTGGACTCGATCCGCACGCCCGGGGGCGCCGTGGCACCCCACGCCGCCTAATCGGGCGGAATATATCGATCCGGAGCAGGGCCCCTCGCGGGGCCCTGCTTTTGTTTGCACGCTGCGCTAAGATGGACGAAGAGGAGACGATTGCGTGGGATCTCAGGATATCTGGTGGAGCTACTGGTATTTCCACATCCCCAACTATCTCCTGTCGCTGGTCTTCTACTGCCTGTTCGGACGCTTCTTCCTGAGTTTCTTTCTGCCGCCGGACAGCCGGAACTACATCTACCGCTCCTTCCGTTGGCTGACGGAATGGATCTACCGGCCAGTGGCCTTCATTACGCCCTCGGCCATCCCACCCATCCTGACCGCCCCGGTGGCGGCCTTCTGGGTCGCGGCCCTTCGCGTGGTGCTGTTCATGGTGCTGTACCAGCTCGGGCTGATGCCCCGGGCGCCTGTGGCAGGCTAACCACCATGGACCGCAATCTTCTCGTCTTTGCTGTGGTCGGCATCAGCATTCTGAACGGGTTGTTCTCGCCCTTCCTGGCCATTGCCGTGCCAATTTCGGCAGTCCTGATGCCTGAGGTGTTTCCGCGCTCGGTCGGCTGGGTGCTGTTCTTCAGCTCGCTGCTGGTGGCGTCGGCCACGCTGCTCCTTTCGGGCGTACCGGCGGCCCTTTATGAGCGTCTCGTGGACGGTGGCCGAGACGGCACGCCGGCCATGGCAATCTGGCTTGGCGGGGCGGCACTGCTTGCGCTGCCCGCATTCCGGCATTTGCTCGGATAGGTCTTGCGACTAGAAGACGACCTTGAAGCTGCCGTCGCTCTGCTTCTGGACGATGCACTGGAACAGCGCCTTCTTGCCGTCCAGCTCGTAGGGGATGTTGACGCGGATTTCCTCTTCGCCGGTGGAGCCGGTGATCTTGGACTGTTCGAGGGGCGCGAAGGCCCCGCCGCCGATCTTGGTATCCTTCTTCGCCGAGGCGAGGCAGGCTTCATAGGCGAGCTTGTCCTGGCCACCCGAGGACTTGCCGCAAGCGCCTAGCGCCAATCCTGCGAACAACACCATCGAAATGCGCAGCATGTGCAATTTCCCCCGAATTTTGTGTAATTCTATGAGAGGCACGCTAGGGCGATTGCCGCGCCGCGGCAACGCGACATTGGTCGAAGACGGCCGGCGCGCTATCGTCATGCCATGACCTACGACGACATCAGGCGCCACGCCGAACTGTCGGTGCGGCGCGGCTGCGGCTTCGCCCTGATGGCGATCGTGACGGCCATGGTGGGCTTTTCCGGCGAGCCGTGGATCGCTGTCCGATCCGGAGCAGTCTTCGTGCTGATCGCTGCGCTGGTGCTGTTCTTCAAGGGTTGGACGGCGCGCACGCGCAACTATCGTCACACCGAAGTCTGGCTGATGATCGAGGACGCACCGGCGCTGCCGCGCGAGCGTCTGCAGATCATGATCGGCGGTGCCCTGGCCGATGTCTACTTCAGTCATGCGTGGCTTGCCGCATGCATGGCGTTGGCGATGTGCGTCATCGGCTTCGCCATCGGCGACCCGCGATAGACCTCTCCGCTCGAACCCTGCTTCGCAGCGCGACTAAGAATCCGCTTCGTGATCGTATGACCTTGGTCGATTTGACTTTGGTCATTGAAGATCATTATGGCGGGCTGCCTGATCGTGGCGATCAGCTACCTGGTGGTCATGCTCGTCTACGTGACCATGGTGTATGGACCGATCGCGGCCTTCTTGGTCGAATTGTTCCCGACCAATATCCGCTACACCTCGATGTCGCTGCCGTATCACATCGGCAACGGCTGATTCGGCGGCATGCTGCCGCTCCTCGCCACGGCGTTGGTGGCGTGGTCGGGCGACATCTACTATGGCCTCCGGCATCCGATTGGCGTGGCCATCATGATGCTGATCATCGGCACGATCTTCCCCAGGCAGACCAAGGAGGTGGACATCGCGAAGTAAGTCCACGACCCGAACAAAAGGGAAGGGCCGCGCCATTGGCGCGGCCCTTTTCCTTTGGCGGGATCGAAGTGCTCGGTTGGTAGGCCCGGCAGGATTCGAACCTGCGACATAACCGTTATGAGCGGCTCGTTCTAACCACTGAACTACGGGCCCCCACCGACCGACCGGTGCCGGGGTCGCCCTTTTACCTTATTCATTCGGCGGGCGGCACGAACATATAGCCGATGCCGCGCACGGTGCGAATGACGGTGGGTTTCTCCGGGGTAGGCTCGATCTTGCGCCGCAGCCGGGTGATGCGGAGATCGATGGCCCGGTCGAACGGGTCGCGGCTGCGATGGCTGGTGGTTTCCAGCAGCCAGTCGCGGCTGAGCGGCCGGTTCGGGTTCTCGGCGAAGATTTTCAGGACATCGAACTCGCCCGAGGTGAGGGCCACGTCGTTGCCCGCCTGATCGAGCAGCAGGCGCCGGGCGAGGTCGAGGGTGAATGCGCCCATGCGGACCCGTTCGAGGCGGGACGGCATCGATTTGTTCACCGAGCGCCGCAGCACGCTCTTGCAGCGGGCCAGCAGTTCGCGCGGCTCGTAGGGCTTGGCGACATAGTCGTCGGCGCCGCTTTCGAGGCCTTGCACCTTGTCGACGGCATCGCCGGCAGCGGTCAGCATGATGATGCCGACCCGGGCGTTACTCTCGCGCAGCCAGCGGGCCAGCGCGAAGCCATCCTCCTGGCCGGGGAGCTGCACGTCGAGCAGCACCAGGTCGGGCATTGCGCGGGAGATCTGGCGTCGCATCTGCACGCCGTTCTCGACGCCGATGACATTGAGATCGTGGTTCACGAGGTAGGTCTCGGCCGCTTTGCGCTGAAACGCATCGTCCTCGACCAGCAGGACAGAGGGTTGCTGCATAATTAATGTTCCAAATTGACGTCGTTTAATGGAGACAAAATACCATTTATTTACAATGATTTATAGAACTATCTTAACATTTTTGATACAGTAATTGGGTCTCGCGACCACAGGCCGCCCACATGTTGTTTCCTTCCTCTCCCCAGCCAGCCCTCTCCCCGATCGGCGAGGCGCGGCGCGTGCCGGCGCAGATGAGGGACCATGTCCGTCGCCGCGGCTGATCACGCCGCTGGAGAGACGAGTGATCCGGGCGCGGCGCGTCAGGAGGCTTTCGTCCGCGCCGAACTCATACGGCGTCTGTTCGAGGGCTCGGCCCAGTCGCGCTATTCTTCGTTCGTGCTCTGGCCGGTGATCGCGGCGATCTACTGGCGCCAGGCCGACCTGCTCGACCTCGCCGTTCCCTTCGCGGCCTACGTCGCGGTCACCCTCGGCTTCGACGTCCTGCGGCGCAATTTCGCCCGTGCGCGTCCGGCCGACGCCCAGGTGGTCAGCTGGGGCCGGTGGTTCGCCGGGCTCTCCTTCCTGGCCGGCGCCTGCTGGGGCGCGGCAGGCTTCAATCTCGCTTCCATGGATTACGAGTTGCAGCGGATGCTGCTCGGCCTGGTGCTGCTCGCCACCATCACCACGGCGGTGCCGATCCGCTCGGCCCATCCGCCGACCTTCTACGCCTTCGCAGTCGCCACCACCGCACCGCTGCTGCTCGTGCTGCTGACGGCGGCCGACCCATTCTTCCAGCTGGTCGGTATCGCCGGCGGCGCCTATGTCGGCCACTTGATGGTCTATGTTCGCGATGTCCATCGCTGGCAGTACGACAACATCGCGCTCGCCGTGCAGAAGGAAGACCTCGCGCAGCGCCTGCAGGTCGCCTACGACGAGGCACGCTTGTCGCGTGACGCGGCGCTGGCCGCCCAGCGCGAGGCCGAGACCGCCAATCAGGCCAAGTCGACCTTCCTCGCCACCGTCAGCCACGAGATCCGGACGCCGATGAACGGCGTGCTCGGCATGATCGACGTGCTCGAACGGACGCCGCTCTCCGTCGAACAGCACGAGTCGCTGGCGACCGTGCACAACTCGGCGGCGTCGCTGCTGCACATCATCGACGACATCCTCGATTTCTCGAAGATCGAGGCCGGTCGCCTCGATCTCGAGACCCTCGACCTGTCGACGGTGGAACTGATCGAAGGTGCGGCCGAGACGCTGGCGCCGCAGGCTGCCGCCAAGGGCCTGAAGCTCGTGGCCTATGTCGCTTCCGATGTGCCCGATCGTGTGATCGGAGATCCCCTGCGTCTGCGGCAGATCCTGTTCAATCTTCTGGGCAATGCCATCAAGTTCACCGAGGCCGGCTCGATTCGGCTCACGCTGGAACGTCTGCCCGGCCGCGGTGGGCATGAAGAGGCGGCCGGCGAAGTCCGGCTCGTCATCCGGGTCGCCGACACTGGCATCGGGATCACTGCCGAACAGCGCGAGCGGCTGTTTCAGCCCTTCGTGCAGGCCGACAGCTCGACCACGCGGCGTTTCGGCGGGACCGGACTCGGCCTGTCGATCGTACGCCGCCTTGCCGAGGCCATGCACGGCGGCGTCGAGGTCGAAAGCGAGACCGGCGCGGGTTCCACCTTCATCGTTACCGTGGCGCTGTCTGCGGCCCGGCTCGCGGCATTGCCGCTGCCGGAACCGGCGCTGAAAGACCTGTCCCTCGTGCTCGCCTTGCCCGATCCTGCCGAGGCACGGGCCTTCGCCCGCTATCTCCGGGATGCCGGCGCAGAGGTCCAACTTGCGGCAGCGCATGCCCCATTCGTCGGGATCGAACTCGTCGACGCGGACGGGCACGCTCGGCGGATTGCCCTGCATGATGGTCCAGTGACCGCCGATGGCGCCATCGACGGCCTGCCGCGACCCTGGCGTCGCGACGTGCTGATCCGGGCCGTGGCCCGCATCGCCGGCCGCGGGGTCCTGGCGAAGGCTGCCGCTTCCGATGCGCCTGCGGTCTCCCAGCGATTGAAGGGACGCGTGCTGGTCGTCGACGACAATTCGGTCAATCGAAAGATCCTGGCGCGCCAGCTCGAACTTGCCGGCGCGTCGATCGATACGGCTGCCGGCGGCGAGGAGGCGCTCGATCTGTGGCGCCGGGGGGCCTACGACCTCGTGCTGGCCGATCTCCAGATGCCGACCATGGATGGCTTCGAGCTTGCCCGTCGGATCCGTGTTGGTGAAGCTGACGGGCGGCGGCCGCGCACACCGATCCTTGCCGTCACCGCCAGCGCGCTGGAGGAGCAGGAACAGAAGAGCCGCGCGGCCGGCATGGATGGCTTCATCACCAAGCCGATCGGCATCGAGCGGCTCCAGGCGACCCTCGACGTCTGGCTGAAGGACGCGCCGAACCGGCGTGCGGCGGAGCCGACGCAATGAGCGATGCGTACGATCGCGACAGGCTGGTCGAGTTGTTCGGCGAGGACTCCTGCACCCTGGCCGACGTCGAACGCGAATTCCTCGATACGGTGCACGCAGCCGAGCGCGAGATCGCCGGCACCGACGATCTCGTTGCCATCGCCCGCGTTGCGCACCGGCTGAAGGGCGCGTCGGGCATGATCGGTGCCGATGCGCTGCGGCGGATCGCCGAGGCGGTCGAGCGCGCCGCCAAGGCCAATGATCTGCCGAGCGTGCGGCGCCTGCACGGCATGTTCAGCCAGGAAGTGCACCGCGTCGCCGAACAGGTTGGTCCCGAACGAGTTGGCGCCGCCCACGCCTAGCGTCGAGGCCGCAGCATCATCGTTGCCGAATAGGAGAGCAGGCTTCGGCCGTTCTGCTCGACCAGGCCGCGCAGGAAGGCGATCGACTTGCCGCGCCGCGGGATTTCCACGCGCGTCGTGAGTGGTGCCGTCGGACTGCCGGCCGACAGGAACTCGGCCGCGAAGGAGACGGTCGACGGTGCCATTTCGGTGACGAGCGCCGCCGCCCGTGTGATCGCGGAGTCGGCGAAGCTCATCATGTAGCCGCCGTGCAGCGCGCCACCGGAGTTGCACATGCGCGGCAACGTCGGCTGCACGGCCGACGCACCATCGGCTTCGGGACGGATGTAAATCGGGCCGATGTGGCGCGAATAGGCGCTCGCCGTCGCGAACAGGTCGAAGCCGGGTGGCACCGTCTGGTCGATCGTCTCGGCGTGACGAGGCGTGTTTTCTTCCTTGCGCACCATGGCCTTGGCGCGCGCCACATGGCGGCAGACGCCCGACCAGAGCGCGATCGTCCGGCCTTCCTGCGTGATGCTGCCGCGCGCGAAGGCGAGGCGGCCGGTGACCTGCAGCGGCTCGCCGCGCGCTTCCAGGGGCGGCCCGATCCGGGCGCCGTCGAGGAACTCGGCCGCGAGGCTCACCGTCAGGGCAAAGGAACTGTTGGTGCCGCCATCGGCGGCGCGGCCGGCGACGAGGCAGAGCGCATAGTCGGCGAAGGTGAGCAGGGCGCCGCCGTGCACGCCACCGGCATAGTTGCCGTGCGCTTCATGGGTCGGCAGCACGCAATGGACGCTGCCCGCCTCGCGCGCATCGCCGGTTAGCTTGTAGTAGATCGGACCCATGTGGTCCTCGAACGGATCGGGCGGCACGAACACCGAATAGGCCGAAAGATTGATGTCGGGCACGGGGCAGGCCTTCCGCTTCGCTCTTGTGAAGGGTTGTTCGGCGGCTCTAATAGGCGAAATCCCCCCGCTACAAAAGAGCCACGGAGCGAAACGTCATGACGGCATCCACGCACAAGGTCGAGATCCGGCGCGAACGGCGGCCGCGGGGCGTGGTGGCGCATGTCGTCTTCGACAACGCGCGACGCCTCAATGTGCTCAATCCGCCGGCGCTGCACGATCTCACCCAGGCCTTCCACGCCCTGGCCGGCGAGGACGACCTGCGCGTCGTGGTGCTCTCGGGTGCGGGCGGCCGGGCCTTCATCGGCGGCGCCGATATCAACCACATGGTGGCGATGCGCCGGTCCGAGGACGGCCGCGCCTTCATCACCCTGGTCCACAAGCTCTGCCAGTCGATCCGCGACTGTCCCGTGCCGGTGATCTGTCGGCTCGAGGGCTATACGCTGGGCGCCGGCCTGGAGGTGGCGGCGGCCTGCGACCTGCGGATCGCTGCCGACGACGCCCATTTCGGCATGCCCGAGGTCAAGGTCGGTGTCCCCTCGGTGGTCGAGGCGGCACTGCTGCCGCGCCTGATCGGTTGGGGCCGGACCTCGTGGATGCTGCTGACGGCCG
>JAQSDW010000146.1 GCA_029946105.1 Reyranella sp.
AATTTCCACTACGGCTACTTCGTCCAGGCAGCCGCCACGGTCGGCATGTTCGACAGGGACTGGGTCTCGCAGGACAAGTGGGGCGGCATGGTCGACCTGTTGGTGGCCGACGTCGCCAATGCGAATCGCGGCAGTGGCCAGTTTCCCTGGCTGCGCAGCTTCGATCCCTACGCAGGCCATAGCTGGGCCTCCGGTCACGGGGCGTTCCAGGCAGGCAACAACAACGAATCCTCGACCGAGGCGCTCAACTTCGACGCCGCCGTGGCGCTCTGGGGGGCGGTAACCGGCCGGGACGGCGTGCGCGACCTCGGCATCGAGCTGCACGCAGTGGAGAGCGCGGCCGTGCTGCAATACTGGTTCGACGTCGACCACGCGGTGTTCCCCGACGGGTTTCCCTATCAGGCCACGGGCATGATCTGGGGCGACGGCGCCAGCCACACCACCTGGTTCAGCGACAACCCCGAGATGATCCACGGCATCAACGAGATGCCGATCAGCGCCGCAACATCGCTTTACCTCGCGACCCACCAGGACAAGATCCTCGCCAACTATGCGGAAATGGCCGCCGAGAGTGGCGGCTCGCCGCGTTACTGGAAGAACATCCAGTGGGAATATCTCGCGCTGGCCGATCCTGGCCGTGCCCTCGCCGACCTGCAGGCCGATCCCAACTACAGCCTGGACGAGGGCGGCTCAGGCTCCTATGCCCAGACGTTGCACTGGATCTCGTCGCTGGCGGCGCTCGGCACGCTGAATAGCGAAGTGCGCGCCGATACCCCGTTCCAGGCCGTCTTCGCCAAGAACGGCGTGAACACCTACGTCGCCTACAATGCCGGCGACCAGGATCTCGTTGTCCATTTCACGGACGGCACCGTGCTGACGGTCGCGCCGCATACCGAGGCGGCGCTGCGCGACGGCAAGATCACCCCGTTCCACATCGGCGGCGATGCGGTGGGCGGGCCGGACCCGGGACCGACTCCCGGGCCAATCCCCGCTCCGAACCCCGGCCCGACTCCAAATCCAAATCCCAATCCCAATCCGGCTCCCGATCCGGGCCACGATCCACAGCCGACACCGCACGGAGATGGCCTGCGGCTCACGGGTGGTGGAAACGACTTCAATGCCGGCTTCGGCACGATCACGCTGGCATCGGCCGCGGGCACCAACCACGACGGCACGCCCCATTCGGCGAGCCTCTTCAGCCTGACCGGCGTCACGGCCCATCAGGAAGCCGGGCAGGTCACCCATTTCGCGTTGAAAGTCGACGCGGGCGCGGGCGTCGGCGATGCGGCGCAGATGGCTGTCTCCTACGACTTCACCGGCGACGGCAGCGTCGACCGCACGGAGACCTGGCGCTATTTCGCCACCGACAACGTGATGGGTTGGGAGACCTACGGCAGCGACAGGGAGCAGATGTCGGCGACCGGCGCGGCACTGCAGGATCTGGTGGGCGGAACCGTCACCGCGGCGCTGTGGACCGCGTTGGGCACCCATCCAGTCCAGGTCGACCTTGCCGCTTCGTCGCTCAGCCTGCCGTTTCAAGCGTCCGGCGTCGGCACAGTGCCCGTGCCAGATCCCGTGCCAGGTCCGGTGCCAACTCCCGACCCTGTGCCAGTTCCCAATCCCGGACCCGTGGCCGGAAGCGGCTTGATGCTGGTGAACGGCATCGTCCGCTTCGATCCGCAGCACGGCCCCGCGACGCTCGCCGCGTCGAACGGAGCGAACCATGACGGCACTTCCCATGCCGCCACGAGCTTCATGCTCGAGCACGTCACGGCCGGTTACCTCGCCGCCGACACGACCGGCTTCAGGCTCCTGGTCGACGCCGGCGCGCAGGTCGGCGATGCGGTCCAGGCGGCCGTCTCCTACGATTTCGACGGCAACGGCACCTTTGATCGCACGGAGACCTGGCGCTATTTCGCCACCGACGACGGGACAGGCTGGCAGGCCTACGGCAGCGACGGCGGCCCGCAATCGGTGTCAGGTACGGCGATGCGGGCTCTGGAGGGTGGAACGGTCAATGTCGATCTGTGGACCGCCATCGGGGCACATCCGGTAGCGGTTGACCTCGCCGCCTCGTCGCTCGACCTGCCCTTCCGGTTCGGCGGCGGCGGTTCCGAGCCGACCCCGACCCCGACGCCCACGCCCACGCCGGCACCCGGACCGAGCGGCCCGCCCGACAGCACGCACTTCGTCGTCTCGGCGGACTCCTCCGGGCTGCAGCTCAGTACACCCGGAGATACTGTCATCGCCAGCGCCGGCAACGGGCGTTACATCGACCAGCCTCACGATGCCTTGGTGCTCAAAGCGGAAGGGCTGCACGCGCAGTATGGCGGCGGCAGCGTCGTTTTCGCTCTGCCGCTGGACGCGGGAATGAGCGTGGGCAGCGGAACGCAGTTGCGCCTCAGCTTCGACTTCGATGGCAACGGCGTAATGGACCGCACGGAGACCCGGCAGTATTTCGCGACCAACAACACCCCCGGATGGGAGAGCTATTCGCAGGCAAGCGGGCTGAACAATGCTTCCGGATATTTTGCCGATTTCACCGGTGGCAGCGTCACCGCCGAGCTTTGGAATGCGATCGGCGACTCGCCGGTCACGTTGCACCAGGGGGCGAGCGTGATCCTTCCATACTCCGACTGGCTGGTCTGAGCCAGGTGATCGGTATTGTCACGTCAACTGCGAGGTTGCGGCCTCTCTGACGGTCCGGTCGCCGACGGTGGTTTTACCGGCATCACGCGGTGGCGACTCGCGAATCACGAAGTCGCATCGACGTGGAAGGCGCCGAATGACGACGGTTGAGCTCGCAGCAGGCGCATCGGCTGCGCTGTATCGACTGCTCCGGCGCGTCGGCGGCGGAGGTGCGGCTGTGCACCCACGTGCAAT
>JAQSDW010000147.1 GCA_029946105.1 Reyranella sp.
ATGCACAACTCGTGCTCGGCCGCTTGCGCCCCGGCCCTCTGGCCGGCGGTGCCGTCACCCTCGACGTCGCTCTGGCGCACAAGGCTGTCGAGACCAAGCTGGCCAAGCCGCTCGGCCTGTCGGTCGAGGCCGCCGCGGCCGGCGTGATCCGCCTCCTGGAGCAGAACCTGCTGCACGCCGTGGAGCGGCTCAGCATCGAGCGCGGACACAATCCCGCAACCTTCACCCTGGTCGCAGCCGGCGGCGCCGGGCCGATGCACGGCACCGCCGTGGCCCGCGCACTCGGTTGCCGCCGCGCGCTGCTGCCCCGCGCCGCCGGAGCGTTCTGCGCGCTCGGCATGCTGCAGTCGGACGTCCGGCAGGACTATCTGCAGGTGTTACTGGCCGATCTCGACAAGGTCGACACCTCGCTGCTCGAGGCGGGCTTTGCGCAGATCGAGGCGCGTGCCCGTGAAGCACTGAAGCGCGACGGCTTCGACGGCACCGCCGCCGCTATCGAGCGCGAAGTCGATCTGCGCTACGACGGCCAGCAATGGCCGGTGCGGGTGGCCATTGCCTCGACCGGCTTCGACGTTGCCGCCGCCCGCAAGGCGTTCGAAACGGAGCATCAACGTCTGTTCGGGCACATCCAACCCGGTGGCCGCATCGACATCACGGCCCTCCGTGTCGTGGGTCGCGGCCGGCTCGACTGGACACCGCCGTCCGCCCGTTCGCAGCAGGCAGCGCCTCCCGAGCCGAGAGAGACCCGCAAGGTCTGGATCGACCCGGCGCACGGCTGGCGCGATATCCCGATCTACGATGGCGCCGATCTGCGCCCCGGCTGCAGGCTTGATGGCCCGCTGCTGATCGAGGAGCGCACGACGACGGCATTCGTGGGGCCGAGCGACGTGCTCGAAGTCGACGAACGCGACGATTTCCTGGTCCATGTCGGAGTTGCAGCATGAGCACCGCCGCCGCCGTCTCGCTCGATCCCGTGATTTTGGCGCTGGTACAGAACCGGCTGGACCATATCTCGCACCAGATGGGCTGGGTGATGACGCGCACGGCGCGTTCGCCGATCTTCAGCCAAAGCCACGACTTCTCCTGCTTCATTGCCGATGCGCGCGGCACGCTGATCAGCCAGGCCGACGGCATTCCCATTCATACCGGCGGCGGCGGCTTTGCCGTGCGCGCCATCCTGCGCGACTTCAAGGGCGCCATCGAGCCCGAGGATGTGTTTCTGCTGAACGATCCCTATACGGCCGGCGGCAACCACTTGCCGGACTGGGTGATCGCGCGACCGGTGTTCGTGAAGGCCAAGCTGGTGGCCTTCGCCTGCAACCGCGCCCACCAGGCTGATATCGGCGGTGGCGCCGCCGGCACCTACAATTCGGCAGCCACCGAGATTTTCCACGAGGGCATCCGCCTGCCGGTGCTGAAGCTGATCGAAGGCGGCACCAAGGGCGGCAAGATGCGCGAGGATTTGTGGCGCCTGCTGATGCTCAACACTCGCCTGCCCGAGGCCCAGGATGGCGACCTGCGCGCCATGATCGGCTCGACCCGCATCGGCGCCGAGCGGCTCGCGGCCTTGGTCGAGGAACTCGGCGCCGACCAGGCCGACCAGTTCTTCGAAGGCGTGCTCGACCATGCCGACCGTCGCTTTCGCACCTGCATCGATCGACTGGCGCCCGGCGTGTGGCGGGCCGAGGAGCCGGTCGACAACGACTGTTTCGAGCCGATCGATGGCAGGATCGCCGTCACCCTGACGGTGAAGGACTCGAAGCTGATCGTCGACTTTGCCGGCACCTCTCCGCAGATCCGCGGCTTCAAGAACAGTTCGGTCGCCAACTCGACCTCGGCCGTGTTCATGTCGCTCGCTTCGTTCTTCGAGCCCGACCTGCCCAAGAACGAGGGTGCCTTCCGCAGCGTCGAGATCCGGCTGCCGGAGGCGACGCTGGTGAATGCGCGAGCCCCGGCGCCGATGACCATGAACACCGTCTTCGTGGCCCACGAGATCATCCACGCCCTATGGAAGGCGCTCGAACAGGCGCTGCCGGACCGTGCCTCGGCCGGCTGGTCGAAGGCGGTGCACGCGGTCACCGCCGGCGTGAAGTCCGACGGTGGACGCTACGTGATGTATCAATGGGCCGGCGCGCCCGCGGGGGGCGGCGTGGAGGGCCGCGACGGCTTCCATCTCATCGGTCACCTCATCACCCTGGGCGGCCTCACGCTCCCCAACCTCGAAACCTATGAGCAGCTCTACCCGGTGCGCTTTCGCCGCCAGGAGCTGCGCTGCGACACCGCCGGCCCCGGACGATTCCGCGGCGGCGCCGGCTGCGACTACGAAGTCGAGATTTTTACGCCGGCCGACTACGCCTTCCGTGGCGAAGGCGTGGGGGCACCCTCCAGCTTCGGCGCCGCGGGCGGCCGCGCCGGTTCAGGCGGCGAGGTGACCCTGACGCTGGCGGACGGCACGCACATTCAGGCGCCAAAATACGGCGTCGAGCGCCACGGACCTGGAACCTATCGCGCGCTCTCGCCCGGCGGTGGCGGTTATGGCGATCCAAGGACTCGCGAACCCGCGCGCGTTCTGCGTGACGTGCGCGACGGCGTCGTGAGTGCCGCCGGTTCCGAACGCGACTACGGCGTGGCGATTTCTGCCGACGGCCGCAGCATCGATGAGGGCCGTACCGCCAACCTCAGGCAACGCTGATCAGACCATTTTCTGGCACACCTCGTTGTGCCACGGGTTGTTCGGAGAGCTGTGCCACGAAACGGCCTTAAGCTCTTGAATCTACGGAAGAATCTCCCCCTGATCGCCTGTGCCACCGCAGCCGGCCGCCCGGCCTCATCAGTGTCCACTCTGGAAGGTGCCGAATCGGCCTTGCGGTCGCAAACAACCGGGCCATCCCGCTCCAGGAAGCACCGTCGGGGCAAAGAAAAACGCCCGGCGGAGGGTCCGCCGGGCGTTCAGTGGTCGGGCTAGCAACACACCCAATCTAGCAAGAAATATAGCTGGAATCAGCTGAACCTGCAAATTCAGAGTTGTCCTAATTCGGACAGCACCCGAAAGGCCTACTTTTGGACACGGCCTCGCACGGTGGAACTTTCACCATCCCTGCGCTATCTTCGCTTCGTGCCTAGAAGCGACCTCTACGAACTAGCAGAACAGAAGCGCGCAACCGCTGAGGAAATGCGCCGCATCGCGCAGACGCTTTGGTTTTGCGCGGACCGGGACCGAGTCATGAAGCGGGCGGCCGAGTCAGAGGCCGAATCCAAGTGGGCGATACTGGATGCTGCCGCTGCTGTAGCGGCACTCTTTGCTAACTATCAGCATCAAGCGGAGCGCGGTGCGAAGAAGGGCAATTCTGAATTAGGACACTGACCCTCCAATTCGGACAGCACCGCAAATTCGAATCGGTTCGCCAGCGAATGCTGCGAAAGGCCGGAGGTCGCCCAAACGAGACGCCCCTAGAGTCTTTCCGATTGAGATGGAAGCGCGCTTTCATATTCCTCTCCCCCGCTAGGGGGAGAGGCTAGGTGAGGGGGCGTCGAAGAACGTGCGTTACCCCCTCACCCAACCTCTCCCCCTATCGGGGGAGAGGAGCATGAGTGAAACCCAGTGAACACGTCTTCGCCGGAAAGACTCTAGCGTTTGATCTGCGTTGCCAGGAACCTCGCGATACCGGCGCCGTAGGGCGGGCGCAGCATACGCAGAGGGCCGATGTCCTTCTTCATCTGATGAAAGACCGACTTTCGATGGCTGAACTCGCGGAAGCCGTCATAGCCATGATAGGCGCCCATACCCGCGGGCCCGATGCCGCCGAACGGCAACTCTTCCTGCGCCACATGCATCACGACGTCATTGACGGTCACGCCACCTGACGTGGTGAGGTCCAGCACCCGGTCGCGTTCCGCATTGTCCGTTCCGAAGTAGTAGAGCCCCAGCGGACGGTCGTGCGCGTTGATGTAGTGGATGGCCTCGTCCACCTTTTGATAGCCCTTGATCGGAAGAAGCGGCCCGAAGACCTCCTCCTGCATGACTTTCATGTCGTCGGTCGGATTGAGGATCAGGGTCGGCGGGATGCGGCGGTGCGGCTGCTGGCGCAGGTCTTCGCCGGCCGGATTGATTTCGATGATTTCCGCGCCCTTGGCGCGCGCGTCATCGACGTATCCCATGAGCCGCGCATAGTGCCGGTCGGCCACGATGGCGGTGTAGTCGGGATTTTCGCGGATCGTCGGGAACATACGCCCAACCGACGCCTTCGCTTCCTCGACGAAGGCGCCCATCCGATCCGCCGGCGCCAGCACATAATCAGGCGCCAGGCAGATCTGGCCCGCATTGAGGGTCTTGCCGTTCATGATCCGCGCGGCCGCGGTGGCCAGGTCGGCGGAACGGCCGATGACGACCGGGCTCTTGCCACCCAACTCGAGCGTGACCGGCACCAGGTTCTCGGCCGCCGCTCGCATCACATGACGCCCGATCGAGGTCGCACCGGTGAAGATCAGATGATCGAAAGCCAGACTCGAGAAGGCCTGCCCGACTTCCGGTCCGCCGGTGACGACGGCGATTTCTTCCTCGTCGAAGGCACTGGCAAACATCTTCTTCAGCAGCTCTGAGGTTGCCGGCGTGAGTTCGGAGGGTTTGATCATCGCCCGGTTGCCGGCAGCGATCACACCGGCCAGCGGGGCGAAGGTCAGGTTCACCGGAAAGTTCCACGGGCTGATCACCCCGACGACGCCCTTGGGCTGGCAGCGAATCTCGGCCCTGGCCCCGAAGAGCCACAGGATGCGGGGGCTCGTGGCGCGCCGCTCCGTCCGCATCCATTTCGCGACATGATCGCGCGCATACTTGAGGGGACCGATCGAAGCGGCAACATCCGTGAAGGCCGTCACCTGGCGGGAGCGGGCACCAAAATCGGTATTGAGGGCGGCTTCGATCTCACCGCGATAGTCGACCAGAAGGGCGATGCACCGGTTGAGCCGGTCCTTCCGAAGCTCGACCGAGGGAGCGCCATCGCGCAATTGCGCGGTCCTTTGTTTGGACAAGAGCCCGTTCAACGCTGTTCCAATGTCGGGATCCGATGCCGTCGCGGTGGACGTGGGCAACGTGGGCATGGGAAACCTCCTCCAAGGTATCAAGCTCGATCGTCGGCGAGCGGCAGACTACCCGGCCCGCAGCCGCGCGGCACGTAGCGGGAGAAGAATGGCAACTCCCAGCACGGCCGCGATCACGTTGAGGCCGACGGCGATGGCGAACACCGCCTGCCAGTCACCGGTCGCCCTCACCAGCGGGTCCGACAAGGGTATGAGCATCGCCGCCACTCCCTTGGCGGTGTGGAGCATGCCGGCATTGGTGGTGGCGTAGCCCGAGCCGAAATAGTCGGTGCAGGTCGCGGGAAAGAGGCTGGCCACCTCGCCCCAGGCGAAGAACACGAGGCTGGCCAGCAGCACGAACATCACCGGATCGTTGCCCCACCGGCTGAAGGCGAAGATGCTCACAGCCCCCAGGGTGAAGGCCATGACCATGGTGATCTCGCGGCCGATATAGTCTGACAGCCAGCCGCAGAGCGGCCGCGCCACGCCGTTGGCGATGCGATCGAGAGTGAGAGCGAAGGTGAGCGCCGGCAGGGTTATGCCGACCATGCTGACCGGCACGTCAGCCACCTGGAAGTTGCGGGCGATGGCGGCGAGGTGGGCAGTGAAGGTCAACCCCGCGCCGGTCACCATCAGCGACATCACGAACAGCACCCAGAATAGTGGCGAACGCAGCACCTCGCGCGGTGTGTAGTCGCGCTGCGACTGCACGACATGGGTGGACGGCGGCGGCAGGTGGCCGGGCGTTGGCTTCGTCAGCGCCAGCGCGGCCACGCACACGAGCGCACCCTGGCCGAGGCCGAACCACAGGAACGCCGCCTCATACCCCGCAGTCTCGATGGTGTGATGCATGGGGATGATGGTGAAGGCCGAGCCGATGCCGTAGCCGGCGACCGTGAGCCCCGCCGCCAGGCCACGCTTGTCGGGAAACCACTTGAGCGCGTTGCCCATGCAGGTGCCGTAGACGCAGCCGGCGCCGATGCCGCCCAGCGCGGCGCCGAGGTAGAGTAGCGGCAGCGAGTCGGCGACGGAGTTCAGGCTCCACGAAATGGCGACCAGCAGGCCACCGGCGATCGCCACCGGCTTTGGCCCCAGGCGATCGACCACCCAGCCCTCGAAGGGCACCAGCCAGGTCTCAGTCAGAATGAAGATGGTGAAAGCCACCTGAATGGCGGCACGGCCCCACTCGTGCTTCTGGTTGATGGGATGAACGAACAACGTCCAGCCGTGCTGGAGGCTGGAGATCATCACCATGCAGACGATGCCGGCGAGCAGTTGAATCCAGCGTTTGTGCATCGAACCAGAGGGGGTTGTCGAATGGCCGCGGCAGCCATCGAACCGAACGCGATCGCTGGCAGAGCGAGCATAGCCTGCGGGCACGACCTTGCCGAGAGCCATGTGACGCGGGCGCATTTGCGAAACCTCGCCGATGTATTTGCTGGCCCTCCCCGTCCCTGTGATACGAAAGTCTCCAGGAAGACGAAGCCACGGGGGAACATGTTCGACGGCAACCGCGTCACCGCGCATACACGCTCACGCTATCCCATCTTCCAGTCGCCGATGACCTGGATCGCGCGCGCACCGCTGGTATCGGCCGTCTCGGCGGCGGGCGGCATGGGCCTGCTCGAAAACTCCATCCGTGACCTTTCGGTTACAACCCGCGAATTCACGACGATCCGCGCCACGACCAACCAGCCCTTCGGCGTCAACCTGCCGATCCGCTACCTCCAGATGGATCCCAAGGAAGAGCGCGCCATCATCGACTGGCTGCTGGGCCAGGGCGTTCATTTCGTCACCACGTCGGCGGGCGACCCGACCCGCTACACCCGGCTCCTCAAGGACGCCGGCGTGATCGTCTACCACGCGACGGCGACGTTGCGCGGCGCGGTCAAGGCGGTGGACGCCGGTGTCGATGGGCTGATCGTCGAGGGTGCGGAGAGCGCGGGCATCCGCAATCCCGAGGAGGTCCACACTTTCGCCCTGCTGCAGGCCGTCCGCGAGAAGGTCGATGTGCCGATCGTCGCGGCCGGTGGCATCGTCGACGGACGCGGCATGGCAGCGGCGTTCGCGCTCGGCGCGGAAGGCGTCACCATGGGAACGCGCTTCGTCGCGTCGTTCGAAAGCCCGGTCCATTCCAACTACAAGAATGCCATCGTCACCGTGCCGATCACCGGCACCATGATGACCGACAATCCGCCGCGCGCCCGTTCCCGCGGCCTGCGGACGCCCTACTCGGTCGAGGTCAGCGAGGGAAAGCGGGAGCGGCTGCCGCGCAACGCCACGCTCGACATGCTGTACGTGCAAGGCGATGTCGAAAACACTTCGGGTGCTGCCGGCGAGAGCGCCGGGCTGATCCACGAGATCAAATCGGTCCAGGAAATCATCGACGACACGATCAAGGGATTTTGGCGCGAGATCGATCGCCTGGCGGGCCTTCGCCCAAGAGAAAGCGCCATGGCTCAGCGTTGACGCAGGGCGACGGCGCGCGCAGGTTTCCGCCAAAGCGAATATGGGAGAAATGCCGTGGCCGGTGATATCGATATGCAGACGGAGCGCTCGACCACCCCCACGCGCTCGCCTGTCGTCGAGACGGCGTCGGGTCGCGTCGCCGGCGTCACGTCGGGAAGCGTTCACGTCTTCAAGGGCATTCCCTACGGCGCGTCGACCGCCGGCGCCAACCGCTTCATGCCACCGCGCAAGCCCAGGCCCTGGACCGGTGTTCACGAGGCTATCGCCTATGCCGGCCGTTCGCCCCAGGCACCCGCGGCAACGCAGCGTCCCGAACTGGCGACGGTCTGGGGCCCCGTCGATACGCTGCCGGTCGGCGAGGACTGCCTGACCCTGCATGTCTGGACGCCTGGCATCGACAATTCGAAGCGCCCGGTCATGGTCTGGCTGCACGGCGGCGCGTTCTCCTACGGCTCCGCCAACTCGCCGCGCTACGACAGCACAAATCTTGCCCTGCGCAGCGACGTCGTGGTCATCGCGGTCAACCACCGCCTCAATATCTTCGGCCATCTCGATCTGTCAGGCCTCGGCGATGCGCGTTTTGCCCAGTCCGGCAACGCGGGCATCCTCGACCTCGTGGCGGCACTGGAGTGGGTACGCGAACACGCCCAGCGCTTCGGCGGCGATCCGGGCAACGTCACGATCTTCGGCCAGTCCGGCGGCGGCGGAAAGGTGAGCGCCCTGCTGGCGATGCCGAGCGCCAAGGGTCTCTTCCACAAGGCGATCGTGCAAAGCGGCGCCAGTGTGCGCTTTGCCGAGCGCGAACGTACGACTCGTCTCGCCGATGCAGTGTTGAAGCAACTCGGGTTGGGTCGGGGCCAACTCGACGCGCTGCAGGCGCTGCCGCTGGCCCAACTGCAGCAGGCCGTCGAGCCGGCGCAGAAGACGCTGCCGCGTCCCGCCCAGCCGCTGCTCGATCGCTACAATTTCGGGCCGGTGATCGATGGCCAGGTTCTTCCAGTCCATCCATTCGATCCCGCCGCACCCGCCCTGTCGGACGACGTGCCGATCATGATCGGCGGAACCAAGGACGAGTCGGCAATCTTCCTCGCGCCCGACGAGGCGGTATGGAGCCGGACCGTCACTGAAGATGATTTGCGCAAGCGCATTGCAGCAGTCGCCGGCGGCGCGGCCGACGAGCTGCTGGCGTACTACAAGCGGCGCGATCCGGCCGCCGGCCCGTCCGACCGGTTGATCACGACGCTGACGGCGTCGAACTTCGGCGTGCGCTCGACATTGCTGGCGGAGCGCAAGGCCGCGCGCGGCAAAGCGCCCGTCTGGATGTACAGCTTCGATTGGGAGACACCGGCCTTCGGCGGGCGCTTGAAGTCGCCGCACTCCATGGACGTCCCGTTCGTCTTCGATACGCTGCACGTGATCGGCGAAGCCCATCGCAAGCCGCGCGCCCAGGCGCTTGCCGACCGGGTGTCGGGAACGTGGGCCACCTTTGCCCGCAACGGCGATCCCGGCAGCGACTCCCTCCCGGCGTGGCCGGCCTATACCGACGGGCAGCGCAAGACGATGCTCTTCGATGACGAATGCCGCGTCGTCGACGACCCCGACGGCGAGGTGCGGTCGCTCTGGTGCAAGGTCGCGGGCGCCTGACTCTGCCCGCGCTCCGAAGAGCGCGGATCTCGTTCGTCACATCAAGCCCTTTCACCACACCAAGCAATATGGAAAAGCCATGCCCGCATCCTATGAGACCCATCGACGCCAGCTCGAACTGATCCTGCGCGCCTGGGGCATGCCCGAAGCGACCGCCGTCAGCACCGCCGAGATCATGAGCTGGGCCGACCTGCACGGCATCGACACGCACGGCATTTCAATGGTTCCGAGTTACGATGAACGCAGGCGCGCCGGCCGGATCGACATGCGCGCACAGCCGGTCGTGGCACGCCAAACCCCGGTGTCCGCGCTCATCGATGGCGGCGGCGGCCTCGGCCATGCCAATGCGCGGCGCGCGATGGAACTTGCGATCGAGAAGGCGAAGACCGTGGGGATCGGCGTGGCCGCTGTGCGCAACTCGGCCCATTTCGGCGCCTGCGGTTTCTACGCGCTGATGGCGGTCGAAGCCGGCCTGATCGGCATGGTAACCACCTCGGCAAGCGGCATCCAGGTCTCGCCCACCTTCGGCGCCCAGGCTCGCCTCGGGACCGACCCCATTGCCTTCGCCGCGCCCGGCCTTCCCGACCAGCCGTTCCTGCTCGACATGGCAACGACGACAGTGGCCGCCGGCAAGATCCGCAACAAAGCCAACGAGAATCTGCCGACGCCGCCCGGATGGCTCGTCACCAAGGACGGATCGCCCAGCACCGACCCGCGCGAGGTCAGCAAGGGTGGCTTCATGACTCCGCTCGGCGGCACGCCGGAGGGCAGCAGCCACAAGGGCTACGGCCTCGGCGCCATGGTCAACATCCTCTCCTCGGCCCTCTCCGGCGCCACCATGGTGACCGACCCGATGCACACCAAGAAGCCGGGCACGATGGACATCGGCCACTTCCTCCTGGCGCTCGACCCCGGCCTGTTCCGCGATGCCGCCGATTTCCGTGCCGACGTCGCCGCCTTCTGCGAGACGCTGCGCGCCACCAAGCCCGCCGACCCTGCCCGGCCTGTCCTCGTTGCCGGCGACCCCGAACGCCGCACCGCGGCGCAGCGCCGGCAAAGCGGTATCCCCGTGGGCAAGAACCTGCTCGCCAAAGTCCGCGAGGTCGCGCTCGCGTCAGGCGCCGAGTGGATCATGGACAGGTGAAGTCGTCGCAAGTCGAACCCGCCAAATTTGGCGAGTTCGAACGGACCGCATTCGGCCCGCTTGCTCGGCGCCTGACATCGCAAAGCAAAAATGCGCGCGCGGCATCGGTGCCGTTCTTCGGCGATCCGCGTGACAAAGCGGCGGTTCGCTACCGCAAGCTCAGAATGTAGGCAACCAGAGCATTGCGCTCGCCGCGGCTGAGCTGGAAGTCCGGCATGCGTGTGTGCCCGGTAGAAAGATAGTCGTTGAGAGACGCCGCGGTCGTGCCCGGCTTGGCGGCGATGGCCGGGAAGGTCGGCACGCCGTCGGCGGTCGCGGCGCGCGGCTCGCGTTCGACGACGTGGCAGGCCATGCACCAGCGTTCGGCGAGCACCCGTCCACCTAGATCCTGCGCCGACACCGGGAGCGACAGCAGAATCAATATCATTGCCATCATCGTTCGCATGCGTGCCTCCATACCGATTGTCCTGCGGACCGCGTTGGCGGGCAGTTCTACACCGGAGGATGAATTCGATCGCTGGCTCGGAAGAATTTACGAGCCAAGGCAACCAGTTCGCCGTCGCTGGGATGATCGACGGCTTCCACGATCGAGACCCGCGACGATAGATCCGGCGCAAATGTCGCGAGGTAGGCAGCAAGCTCGGTCTTGGCGCTCGCCGGTCCGACGATCATGAGTGCTCCCGCCCCGGCAACAGAGTCAGCAACGCGCTTGAGGAAATCCCTATCCACCGGTGCATGCCCGCTGCCGATCGTGTTCGCCTTGTGATGGAGGTGCACGGTCGGATCGTGGGGCCGGATCACGTCGCGATCGACGTCTTTTGCGTCGAAGCGGAAGACTTTGGCCTGGTGATGGTCGATCCAGACGATCGCGTGGAAATGCTGATGCATCATGGCCGCACCCTAGGCGTTCAGCCGCCGCAGGGCGGCCTTGTCGCACAGAATGACCGACCGACGGGCTGCCGCCAGCTTGATCAGACCCTCTCTGGCGAACTGCGTCATCGTACGCGAAACCGTTTCGATCGTGAGGCCGAGATGGTCGGCGATATCCGTGCGCTGCATCGGCAATTCGAAACTGTCTTCCTGGGAGACCCGCCGAGCCATGTTGAGCAGGAAGGTCGCGACCTTCTCCTGCGCCGTTTTACGCCCGAGCAGCATCATGTGGTCATGAGCGCGCTCCAGGCTGCGCATCATCGACGACATGACCTGGTCGCCCAGCGCCGGATCGTCATGGGCGAGCGTCTCGAAGCGGCGGCGGCGGAATGCGACGATCGTGGCGGCGTCGACCGCGTCGGCCGAGAAGCGATGTTCGTTGCCGGTTTCCAGGCCGAAGATGTCTCCGCCGAGATGAAATTCGTCGATCTGACGCCGGCCATCGTTCAGGAGCTTGTAGGTTCGGACCGTGCCCGACAGCACCTTGTAGAAAAAATCGGCGGCATCGCCTTCGGCGAATACCTCCTCGCCCTTGCCGAGGACCCGCGCGATGCCGACCGGCTTGACGGTCGTGACCTCGTTCCGGCG
The DNA here is from genome assembly GCA_029946105.1 of Reyranella sp. Taxonomy (GTDB): domain Bacteria; phylum Pseudomonadota; class Alphaproteobacteria; order Reyranellales; family Reyranellaceae; genus Reyranella. The sequence continues at coordinate 11,852 of JAQSDW010000147.1, forward strand.
GGGCATCGCGGCGGCGCCCTTCATCACGACGGCGGCAGCGGCCGGCAGTCTGGAACCATTAAGCGCGGTGTGGGCCTGCATGGAGCTCTCCCCGGTTGGAACCAATGTCCGGGCTCTGGGTAACCCGCGGTCCGGGGCGTCACCATTCGGGTAAAGAACTAAGGGATTCTACGTAGGCGGGGAAACTAGGACCTGAAGGTGGCGCGCCAGTACGGCTTGATCAGCTCAAGGATCGTCAAAACAGCCACGCCCGCCAGCAGGGACAAGCCGAGGTCGTCGAGGTGAAGGGGGCCGAAGCGGAAAAGGTCCATGGCCGGCTGCCACGTGAGGCCTATAGCAAGGATCGCCGTAACGGCCGACAGCAGCAGCCATAGCGACAGGTTCGGGCGGCAAAGCGCCGTAAGCATCGAGCTGCTGAACGAACGGTTCACGACGATGAGGCTGGTATTGATCAGCACCAGCGAAACGAATACCAGCGCGCGCAATTCGTTCTCCGGCATTTCCCGTGCCAGTCCGCCGGCGAAGGTCGCGGCGACAGCGGCGAAGGCCAGCACGCCCTGGACAAGGCTCCAACCGATCAGCCGCCCGGGCAGTATCTGGCTCGTCGAACTGCGCGGGGGCCGGCGCATCAGGTCGTCTTCGTCGGGCTCGGCTTCGAACACTATCGAGCACGCCGGGTCGATCACCATCTCGAGGAAGGCGATATGGATCGGGGTCAGGACCAGCGGTAGCCCGAACAGCAACGGCAGAAGCGCCAGGCCGGCAATCGGAACGTGCACCGCCACGATGTAGGCCATGGCCTTGCGCAAATTGTCGTAGATCCGGCGTCCGAGCCGAACGGTGCGCACGATCGAGCCGAAATCGTCGTCGAGCAGGACGATCGATGATGCCTCGCGTGCGACGTCGGTGCCGCGACCGCCCATGGCGATGCCGATGTGCGCCGACTTGAGTGCCGGCGCATCGTTGACGCCGTCGCCCGTCATGGCGACGATCTCGCCTTTTGCCTTCAGCGCCTCGACGAGACGCAGCTTCTGTTCCGGCATGATACGGGCAAAGACGTCGACCCTGTCGATGCGGTCCGCGAGGGCGGCCTCATCGAGGCGTGCCAGTTCCTCGCCGCTCATCGAACCCGACGCTTCCAGACCGGCGCGCCTTGCGATCGCTTCGGCAGTTGCCGGATAGTCACCCGTGATCATCACGACACGGACGCCGGCCGAACGGCATTCGCCGACCGCAGCCGGGACGTTGGCGCGGATCGGGTCGACAAAGCCGAGGAGTCCGACGAATTCGTAGTCGAAGCCTTTCTGTGTTTCAGGAAGGTCGCCTCCCGGGTGGATGGCATGGGCGACGCCCAGAACACGAACGCCGTCCTGCGCCATCTCGCTCATCGCGCCGTGCAACCAGGCAAGCCGTTCGGAATCTAGGCGGCACAGGGCACCGATGGTCTCGGGCGCCCCCTTGGCGCACACCTCCATCTTCGCTTCGTGTCGCAGGCGCCAAACATTGGTCATGGCGAGGAGTCCGGGTCGCAGACCGTATTGCCGGATCAGCTCCATGTCGGCGTAAACGCTTTCCACGCCACCGGGCTGCGTCTCTGCCTGCGCTTTGATCGCCCGCTCCATGGGGTCGAACGAATCGCGGCCACTGGCCAGCAGTGCGGTTTCAATCAGGCGTGTTTGACCACCAGACGACGCCGCAGTCCGCAGCTTTGCAATTGTCATACGGTTTTCGGTCAGGGTGCCCGTCTTGTCGGTGCACAGGACGGTCGCCGATCCCAGCATTTCAATGGCCGTCGCCCGGCGGGTCAGTATGCGGGCCTGAGACAGGCGCCATGCTCCCATGACCATGAAGGCCGTCAGCACCAACGGAAACTCTTCCGGCAGCATCGACATGCCGAGTGCGATGCCGCCCAGGATTGCCTGGAGCCAGTCGCCGCGCAGCAAACCGTAGAGGAGGACAGCGATCAGGCTGCCGGACAGGCCGACCACGGCGAAATAGCGAACCAGCCGACGGGTCTGCTGCTGGAGTCGCGGCGGCTCGGCAGCGATCTTTTCCAATGCCTGACCGATCTTTCCGATCTCGCTCAGCGGGCCAGTCGAGCGCACGATCGCCAATCCGTCTCCCCGGACGACGAGGGTGCCGGAAAATACAAATGGCTGATCTTCGCCGCCCGGCCGGGCCATCGGCGCGCTGTCGTCGCCATCGACGGCGGATTTCCGCACGGGAACCGACTCGCCGGTCAGCAGCGATTCGTCGACTAGAAGATTGTTGGCGACAGCAAGAGCAGCATCGGCGGGGATGCGATCGCCCTCCAGGAGCACGACGGCATCGCCGCGGACAACCTCGCGACCGGGAATTCGTTTGCGTACGCCGTCGCGAATGACCAGGGCCCGTGGGCTGGTCATGTCGCGCAACGCCTCGAGTACCCGCTCACTGCGCGTTTCCTGCACGACGGTAATCGACACCGAGATCGTGGCGAACAGAAGCAACACGACAGCCTCAGTGAGATCTCCAAGCACGAGATAGATTGCGCCGGCGCCAAGCAGCAGCGAGAACATCGGTTCGCGCAACACGTCGCCGACAATACGCAGGAGCGTTCGCTGATCGGTTCTCGGCAGATCGTTGAAGCCTTCTGCACGCAGTCTCTGCAGCGCTTGCGCCTCTGTCAGGCCAGCGGCGGACAATGATGGAGAATCCCGGGACACGCGTTCAACTCGCAGGAGCCGAGGTCAGCCGCCCCGGCGCGACATTGTCCAGACGGTTCGCGGCATCGGCGAAGAGGCGATGGCCCAAGAATACCAGCTCTGACTCGATATAGAACATACAGCCGATCACGCTCGCGAAGATGCCGCCCCGCAACAGGGACTCGAAGACGCTGACTCCAGCAAAACCGTCAATCGGCTCGGCTTCCTCCAGGGTCATGGCAACCTCCACACCCTATCGACGTGCGGCCCGGAGGCTAGGTACGAGGAAACGCCAACTCCGCGAACCCCAATCCGTAGCCGGCGGACGGTGCTTTCGGCCACCCATCGGCGATAGACGTTATGAACGAGCTTCAGGGACTTTTCTCGGACGATGTAGCCCATGATGGTCGGAGGCAACGCCCGGCGCCAGTTAGCCGTAAGAAGCCAACGCCGAACGAATGCTCTCCATGAGGGCGCCATCGGACAAAGGCTTCTCGAGGACGTAACTGATTCCCGACTTTGCCGCGACGCGGCGCAGCTGCTTGTTGGCGCGGCCGGCGATCAGGATCACCGGCAAGGTCACGTTGCGCGCCCGCAGCGTATCCACCAGCTGCAGCCCGTCCAAGCCCGGCATGCGGTAATCCACGACCAGGCAGCCACATAGCGGCAGGTCCCGGTCGGCCAGGAGCGCTGTTGGCCCGTCGTACAGTCGGACGCTCAACCCCTCGACTTCGAGGGCGAACTTGAGAGAACTACGAACCGCCGCATCATCGTCGACGATGAGGACGGTACCGGCCGTCCTTGCCATGCTTGCGGGATTACGGATCGGGGTTGTGAGTTTCACCGTTCCTGCCTATCAGGTCGGCGCGCTGGCTGACTTGATCCAGCGCAAGATGCTGTTGTTTGCTGGACCTGCTACGCCACGCTGCCGTCGAGAATCGCCATCCGAACCAGCTCGGAGAGGCTGTCTGCCTGCATCTTGGTCATCAAATTGGCGCGATACACTTCCACCGTGCGCGCACTGATTCCCAAATCGTAGGCTATGATCTTGTTCGGCTTGCCGGCGACCAGCCCGTCAAGCACCTCCCGCTCCCGCTCGGACAGGAGGTCCAGGCGTCCCCGGATCTCGGCACGGCGTTTTTCGTTTTTGGCGCCTTCGGCGTGGCGGGCCAGCGCCGATCGAATGGCGCCAAGGAGAACTTCGTCGTCGAACGGCTTCTCGATGAAGTCGACGGCCCCGGCTTTCATGGCCTCCACCGCCAAGGCGACATCGCCATGCCCCGTCATCACGATCACCGGAAGACCGATCTTGTTTGCTCGAAGCCGGCGTTGAAGTTCGAGGCCGTCCATATCCGGCATCCGGACGTCGGTTACGATACAGCCGTCCTGGAGTTCGGGCAGGGCAGCGAGAAAGGCGACAGCCGATTCGTGCACCCGTACCGCGAGGCCCGCCGTACTGAGCAGAAACGCCAGGGACTGACGCACATCGACGTCATCGTCGATGACATGGATGATCTGGCTACCCGGCACGAGCTGGCTCCTCATCGATTGGCGCAGTACGCAGCGTGAATCGGAAGATCGTCCCGCCCGACGGTCTCGAGTCAACCCAAATCCTGCCGCCATGCGCTTCCACGATCGTGCGGCAGATCGACAGACCAAGGCCCATGCCCTTGCGCTTGGTGGTGACGAACGGTTGGAAGAGATGGGCTGCAACCTCCGGGGCGAGCCCAGCCCCCGTGTCCGAGACCCTCACCTCAACCGTTTCGTCGGCGTTGGCGACCGTTCCTATCTCCAGTTCGCGTCGGCTGCCGGATTCGATCATGGTCTCCATCGCGTTGCGTATCAAATTGACCAGGACCTGCTGAATTTGGATGCGGTCGGCGAGGACGAGAGCGGCGGCAGGATCCAGCCGAAAAGAAACCGCAATGCCGTTTTCCTTGACGCCAATCAGGGCCAGGGTGCTGGCATCCTCTATCAGCTTTGGCAGGCTTTCGACGCGGCGTTCACCTTCGCCGCGCGCCACGAACTCTCGGAGCCGGCGGATGATGTCCCCGGCACGCAATGCCTGGTCGGCGGCCTTGCTTACAGCATCATGAAGGACCAGCGCCGGCTCGCCATCGATCCGTTCCAGCAACCTCTGACAGCCCTTCAGGTAATTAGCAATCGCAGTCAGGGGCTGATTGATCTCGTGTGCCAGGGTCGAAGCCATTTCACCAAGCGCGGTAAAGCGCGACATATGCGTTACTTCCGACTGCAACTCCTTCAGCCGGCTTTCCGTCACCTGCTGATCCGTCAGGTCGCGGATGAAGCCGGTAAAGTAGTGTTTATTGGCCGACCGCAGTTCGCCGATCGTCAGATGCATGGGGAAGGTCGTGCCATCCTTGCGCTGCCCGACCACGACCCGGCCTATGCCGATGATGCGGCGTTCACCGGTCGTCAGGTAGCGCTTGAGATAGTTGTCGTGCTGCTCCCTATGCGGCGTCGGCATCAGCAGTTTGATGTTCTTGCCGGCGACTTCGTCCATGGAATAGCCGAATAGCCGCTCGGCGGTTGTGCTCAGCGATTCGATGCGGCCGCGCTCGTCGATGATGATCATCGCATCGGGAACGGTCTGCATGATCGACCGCAGCCGCGCTTCGGCGGCCTCCAGGGCGGTGACCAGAGCCGCAGGATCCTTCTGCATATTTGTCGGTACCGTCATCAGATCCCCATGGGCGGTTTCGGGGCGGATGTTAGCACGGTGAGAACGGTGCTATCCTGGGCCTTCTGCCGCTTCGAGCCTGTCGAAGGTCCCGAGCAATGTGCCGACCCGATTGGCGGATGACAACCACTCGGCGAGGCGGGGATAATTGTCCACCAGCCAATTGAATGCACCTTGTACCGCCACGAAGGCCGCGGCGGCCTGGGTGACCTCGCCAAGCAACATCGCGCCCTGGACATAGTGCGGCACGCAGAGGATCAATCCGACCAGAGGCGCCAGCAACGTGTTGCCATGGGACACGATGGTCGTCCGCATGTGCTGCCCACACAGCCGCCGCCACTGGTGGATGACCTCCTTCAGGGCGGACCACACCGTCACTGTCGTGGCCGCGAGGTCCAACTGGGTTGCTTGCATCGCGGCGCTCCCGCGCAAACGAGAGAAGGCGTACTTCAATTCGGACTCCGCCTGGTTCTTGCATTCGATGACATCGACCATGTGTCGACCCACGAGCATCATGGCCCCGGTCGTCAGCGTCGCGTAGGCAACGGCACCGACAACAAGGTATGACGGGATACTGAAGCTCACCCCGCCCAGCTCGAGATTCAGATCGCCCCCGACGTGCCACAACACAACGACAAACGTGGCCGCCGATAGCACTGAGCCGAGAAGGCCGACGACGAGATCGATCGGTGCATCGGTGGCCAGCCGGGCATCCTCTGCAATGCGGTACTCGGCATTCTGGTGTTCGCCGTTCCAGAGATCGAGGCGGCGATAATGTTCGTCTCCCAGCCACGCGTCGATAAGTGCTGTGCTAAGCCATGCCCGCCACCGCCGTTGGAATGTCATGCGGCGCCAGACGGCAAATACGGCGAGTCCAATGCTCGGTACCGCAAGGAACATCAGAAGATAGGTTTGACGCCATATCGCGCGACCGTCGCGAAATTCAAGGGCGTTGAAAAAGTCGCGGTTCCAGAGGTTGAGCCGGTACTGGACAAGCACCTGCAACACCACGCAGACGATCAACACGCCGATCAGGCCCCAGGCGACCGTGGCCCTCGACCGCGCCAGAAGCCGCGAGCGGCGCGCCAGAATCGGCGAAGCGGCTCACGACCGGCGGGCGACGATGAAGCCGCGTCAGCCATGACCGCTACCGTCCGGTTTGGCCGCGGCGTTTCGGGCAAGCGCCATCAACCCAAGGAAGGCCGTATCGCGCCGCAGGACGATCCGCACGGGAATTGTCGCCAGATAAGGTTGAAGCCTGCCCTTCGCTTCGAAACGTTCACGGAAATTCGTGGCGGTCAGCCAGCGGGCAATATGGGGAACGACGCCGCCGCCGATGAACACGCCTCCCCGCGCGCCAAACAGCAGCGCAACATCGCCGGCAACCGATCCCAGGAAAGAAGCAAAAGTCTCGAGTGCTTTCCGGCAAGTGGTGCAGGTTTCGTCGAGCGCCGCGCGCGTCACCTCGATGGGCGTTCGTGACGGGACTTTGGCCTGGTCGATCGAAGCGATCGCTTGGTAGAGGTTGATCAAGCCGGGGCCCGACAGGACGCGTTCGGCCGAAACGTGCCCGAATTGCGCTCGCAGGAGTCTAATAAGGGCGGCCTCGCGATCGGTCGTGGCGGCCAGGCTCATATGACCGCCCTCGCTCACGACAACGCTCCCTCCGGCGGGTCCCGGAACGCAACAGGCCATTCCCAGCCCGGTGCCAGGGCCGAGCAGGGCCGTCGAGGCGCCGTGAACGCCAGCCTCCGGGCCGATCAGAAGCGTATCCGACGGCGCCAAGTGCGGCAGGCTCCACGCGGCGGCCTCGTGGTCGTTGACCAGACGAACAGCGCCAAAGCCGAATTCACGCCTCAGCGCCCCGACCTCAGCGACCCACAAAGAATTGGTCAGCGCTGACCGACCATCCTCGATGGGTCCGGCGACCGCAAGGATAGCCTCGTCTAACGACGAGCCATTCGGCTCGTCGGCAAGAAAATGCCGGACGGCGTCGTCGATTTGCGGATGGGCCGCCACGTCGAGAGATCGGACGGGTCCGAGCGCGTCGTCAGACAGCACCGCAAATCGGGCATGGGTCCCCCCGATATCGGCCAGGAGGATGCGCTTCGTCATCCCGCCCGCGCCCTTTCAGCCTGGATCAGCTGTGCGTACCAACGGGCAGATGTTTTCGGAATACGCCGTTGCGTCGAATAGTCGACGAAGACGAGGCCGAAACGATTCGCGTACCCTGCTCCCCACTCGAAATTGTCGAGCAATGACCATACGAAATAGCCTCGGACATCGGCGCCGGCGGCGACTGCTTCACGCATCGCGTCCGTATAAGTCGCGAGATAGTCGACGCGTTCAAGGTCGATTACCTCGCCCGCTGCCGTGGGCTGTTCGACGGCGCCGGCACCGTTCTCCAGGACATAGATCGGCAAACGATAGCGCCGGTCGATGTCGATCAAAGTGTCGCGAAAAGCCCCCGGATCGAGCTGCCAGCCTATTGGCGATCTCGGCACTCCAATCGGTGCGTCGCCCCAGGCAAACCCCAAGGGCGCACTTCCGTCTGCCTTGGCATAGACCGGCGAATAGTGATTGACACCGAACCAGTCCGGCTTACGACAGATTCGCTCCATGTCTCCGGCTTGGACATAGGGCGCGATCGCGCGCTCCAACGCGGGCGGATAGTGGCCCAGGATCTGCGCTTCGGGAAACGCCTTGTTCCAATATTCATCCAGCAGCGTCGCCGCAGCCTCATCGGCCGACGTGCGGGCGACCGGACGAGATGGCTGCATATTATGGATGGCGCCCACCGACGCCGATGGGGCATGCGCCCGCAGCGCGTCGACACCAGCGCCGTGCGCCAGGTTCACATGATGAATCGCCTTGTGAAGCCCGGCCGGGTCGGTCGTCCCCGGCGGATGCCAGGCGAATCCATAGCCGAAGAGCGTGAACACCGATGGCTCGTTGAAGGTGGCCAATCGATGAACGCGATCACCGAACCGTTCCGCGACCAGCTGGGCATAATCAGCGAACCAGCCGGCGATGTCGCGATTGAGCCAACCACCCTGGTCTTCCAGCGCCTGCGGCAGGTCCCAATGGTAAAGGCAGAGCCACGGTTCGATGCCCGCGGCGAGCAGTCCATCGATCAACCGGTCGTAAAACGCCAATCCCGCCTCGTTCGCCGCGCCGCGGCCGGCAGGTAGAACCCGAGGCCAAGCGATCGAGAATCGATAGGCGCCGACACCGAGATCGCGCATCAGCCGGATATCCTCGGCGTAGCGGTGGTAATGATCGCAGGCGCTATCGCCCGTGTCGCCGTTGGCTATATGGCCGGGCACGCGGCAGTATCCGTCCCACACGCTCGGCCCGCGACCGTCGACCTGCGTTGCGCCTTCGATCTGATAGCTTGAAGTCGAAACTCCCCAAATGAAGTTGCGCGGCAACACGCCGGGCGCGATGTCACGTGACGTGGCGGTCGGCTCCGGCGCAATCAGTTCCGGCAGGCTCGTCATGTAATGGATCCACTCGTTGTGGCCGCGATGTCGTTCATGGCGTAATTGCGACCTTCAGGACGCCGTCGCGCTGATGGGAGAAGAGTTCGTACGCTTTTTCGATTTCGTCGAGTTTGAAGCGATGCGTGACCAGGCGGCCGAGGTCGATCCTGCCTGATGCAATTACGTCCATTAGGCGTCGCATGCGCTCTTTCCCTCCAGGACAAAGCGTCGTGACGATGCGCATATCGCCGAGCCCGGCCGCGAAGGCATCGAGTGGAATGCGGAGATCTGTCGAATAGACCCCCAGGCTGGATAGCGTACCGCCGGGCCGAAGTACTCGCAGGGCCGCTTCGAATGTCGCTTGGGAACCCAGCGCCTCTATGGAGGCATCGACCCCACGTCCATTCGTCAACTCCAGGATGGCTTTCACCGGATCATGCTTCCGGTAGTCGATCGTGTGATCGAGACCCAGAGCGTCACCGAGCGCAAGGCGTTCGGGGATCGTGTCGACACCGATGACCGTAGTGGCACCCATCAGGCGCGCGCCCAACGCCGCGCAGAGACCGATTGGTCCCAAGGCGAAGACTGCCACGGTGTCGCCAATGCGGATCCCGCCGCTTTCAGCGCCGGCAAATCCCGTCGACATGATGTCGGGGCACATCAGTACCTGCTCGTCGCTCAACCGTGACGGTACCGGCGAGAGATTCGCCATGGCGTCCGGCACTAGCACGAACTCAGCCTGGCAGCCGTCGATCGTGTTGCCGAACTTCCAGCCTCCCATCGGCTTGAACCCGTGTCGCGTGCCGGCACCGTCCTGGGAATGCTGTCCGCAAAGACAGGCATAGCTGTGGCCACTGGGCGTAATCGCGCCGGCAATCACCCTCTGACCTTCCTCGTAACCTGCCACTGCGGAACCGAGCTTCTCGATGATGCCGACGGGCTCGTGGCCGATTGTCAGCCCCTTGCTGACCGGATACTCGCCTTTGAGAATGTGGACGTCGGTGCCGCAGATCGTAGTTGTCGTGATGCGCATCAAGGCGTCGAGTGGGCCCACTTCGGGCACCGGCTTGGAGTCGAGAACGATCCGTCCAGGCTCGACGAATATGGCGGCTTTCATTCGGGGCATGCGAGACCTCGCGACATGGGGGAGCGCAGTCATCACCGTACGCATGCCGGTGAGCCCCCCCTTGATGTGCCTCAACGCGACTGAAGTCTTTGATTTGGCACTTTGATCTGCCGCAAGGCCTCTTCCCGGTGCGACGTATTGAATGATCGGGTACTCGACCAATCGCGGGCGAGGCCAGGTCCAAGGAGGGTTAAATGCGCGCACGACAAGTCATGACAAGGCCCGTTCACACTGTGCCCGCAGACGCCTCCGTGTATGACGCGGCACAAGTGCTGCTGAATGCCGGTATCAGCGCGGCGCCTGTCGTTGATGCCGATGGGAAAATGCTCGGAATCGTCAGCGAGGCCGACCTGATGTATCGTACCGAAATCGGAACCGTGCCCGGCAAATCCTGGTTGCAGCGTCTATTGGCCGACGACGCCGCAATGGCGCGGGACTACATCCGCGCGCATTCCCACCGCGTCGCCGACGTCATGACGAAGAATGTCGTCACCGCCGACGAGCGGACGTCGCTCGGAGATATCGCCGCTCTCATGCAACGCCACCGCGTCAAGCGCGTTCCCATCCTGAGTAAGGGCAGACTCGTTGGAGTCATCAGTCGGGCAAACCTCCTTCAAGGATTGCTGGCCCGTGAGCCCTCGCCGTCGGAGGAGTCAGCAAGCGACGACAAGCTTCGTTCCGTCGTGATGGCTGAGTTCGCCAAGCATGGTTGGTCTTCGTCGTCCCAACCGACGAACGTCGTCGTCGAGAACGGTGTCGCGCACCTCTGGGGCTATGTCGGCAGCACAACCATCAAAGACGCCTACCGGATCGCTGCAGAAAACGTCTCCGGCGTGCAACGAGTGGAGAACCATATGAACATTCTGCCGCCTGAGGTGCGCTTCGGCATCTGAAACCAAAATACAAAGGCAGTCGATGACACCTTCGATCACACCTTTCGAATACCACTTCTTGTCAGGGCCGCATAAAAACGAGCGGGGTATCGTCGTCGAGGTTGTCCGCGGCAGCCGTCAGTTCGGCGGCAATGTCGTCGTTCGACCGCTTGTTCTTGAAAAGGCGGATCGCCTCCGATAGCAGGCAGCGCGCCACAACATCGTTTGAGATGCCGTGGGTGGCCGCTTCCTTCAGCGCCGCCTCAACGTGGATTGAAACAAGCTGGTGCGCACTCATAACGATTTCCTCTCTTAGGTTTAGATATGTGCCGGCACGAAGCGCCGCAGTGCTGCTTCGCATTCCGACCTGGTTCTCGACTTGGTGAGCGGATCGTTGTTGGCGGCAAACGCCAAGTTGATTTCCCGCCAATCGGCCTCGGTAAAGGTCGCTTGCGCTGCCGGCAGGACTTCCCGTTCCTCGAGTCGCATGTGCCGCCAATTGAAACGAGCAAAGTCGCTGGCGACATTGGCAAAGAGAGCACCGGCTCGAGGATCACCCCGTTCCCAATGGGTCAATGCACTTCGCATCCGGACTGAATGGCCCGCATTGGCGGCATGTTCGCGTCGCAGACGGGCAAGAGTTCCACCCAAAGCCGAAGAACGCCGCTCCAGCACCCGAAAAAGGTAGAGTTCCTCCTTTGCGTGATGCAATCGCTCTGGAAACTGATCGACGTAGCTGAGCAGAGCCCGCAACCAGAGAAAGTCCGGCTTCGCGCCGGTGCGCAATGCTTCGCGGGAGATGGCGCGCAACGAAAACAGCACCGAGTTCAACACCCGGTGCTCGTCCTTGATGATCCGAATGGCCTCTTGCATCGCTCTTTCCCGTCCTAGATTCCGCGGCTGTGCTTGCCTTCGCCGCCCGTGTAATGACGATCGAAGGCGGCACATACGTAGCGGATCAACGGTCGTCCACGTTCGGTCACGACAAGCAGCCCTTCGTTCATCGTGACCAGGCCATCTCGGACGAGCGACGCCAGACCGTCGACCGTGCCGAGAAGCGCCTCGGTTTCCATGCGATATCGACGACAGGATTCGTCGATATCGGCGGCATAGCGGCACATGAGATCGCCGATGATTTCTCGGCGCAAACGGTCCTCGACGCTCACGGCGACACCACGGACAGTCGCGAAGGATCCGCTTTCAATCGCCGACATGTATTTCGTGGTCTCCGTCGCGTTCTGCGAATAGCCCTTTGGCAGGCACGAGATCGCCGAAGCGCCGACGCCCGCTACCCACGGCGACTCGTTGGTCACATAGCCCTGAAAGTTGCGGTGCAGCTTTCCGCTCGTCGCAGCGCGAGCCAGCGCATCACCCATCTTTGCATAATGGTCGAGCCCCACCGCCACGTAGCCGCCGCCGACCAACCGCTCCCGAACCATTGCCGCCATCGCCGCACGGACGGTGCCGTCCGGCAGCGAATCGGCGTCGATCAACCTCTGGTGCGGCTTCATCCAGGGTACATGGGCGTAACCGAACACTGCGAAGCGCCCCGGTTCCAGCGCCAGTGCCTGATCGAGCGTGCGCGACAGCGTCTCGAGAGTCTGCCGTGGCAACCCGTAAACGAGGTCGATGTTGAAATTCTTGATTCCCGCTGTGCGGAGGCACCCGATGGCGGCGACTGTCATCTCGAATGTCTGGGGCCGGTTGATGGCCTTCTGGACGTCAATGTCGAAATCCTGAACACCCAGACTGACGCGGGTCGTTCCCAACACCGCGATCGCCTCCGCGATCGCGGCGTCGCAATAACGCGGGTCGACTTCCAGGGAAATTTCCAGGTTCGCACGGCGGTCGAACAGCACTTCAATCCGCCGACCGACAGCGGCAAGACGGGCAGCGCCTAGCTGCGTCGGCGTTCCGCCTCCCCATTGGATGGCATCGACAACGAGGCCGGGCGCCGTCAGAGCAAGCAGGTCGAGTTCACGGCAGAGCCCGTCGGCATAGGCTTCCAGCGTTCCTTTGCGCTGCATGGCCATCGTGTGGCAGGCGCAATACCAGCAAAGCTGCTGGCAAAACGGAATATGCAGATAGAGTGCCGCATAGGCACTGTCGAGATCGCGCAGCCACTTGCCGTGCTGTGCCGGCCCCACACTTGTGTCGAACTGGGCTGCGGTCGGGTAACTCGTGTAACGCGGCACTGGCCGATCGTGAAGCTCGGCATTTGTCTTGCTCGACGAAGTCACTTGACCCCCTCAATACGGCGCGGCTGGACCATGAGAACAGATTTTCCGAGTAGCCTAGTGCGCCATCAGGACGGGGACTGTCATGCTACCCAGCAATGACCGGCTAGCCCCGCCCAACACCATCTCCCGCATGCGGGAATGGCCGTAAATGCCCACGAGGGTGAGATCGGCGCCGTGATCGGCAGCACGCGACAAGATCAAGACTAGAATGGATTTGTAACCCATGTGCCATCTCCAGCGTCGTCGCTTGACACATGCCATGCCGACACGCGCGGGCGATTGATGCAGGTCAAGCGACACCCCTACGGCTGGTAGGATGATGGGCGATGGATTATGTCGCGGATCTGATTTCAGCCTGCCGCCAAGGCCTCGCGACCTTCTCCGGGCAGTCCGGTGGATTGGTGGCCTCCCTGTTTTTTGCCGGCCTGGCGGGCAGCCTCATCCATTGCGTTGGCATGTGCGGGCCGTTCGTGCTCGGTCAGGTCATGTCCGATGCCGAGCGCGCCCCCGTCGAGACTTACGGTGAATGGCGTCGTCTCGCTGGGGCCGCCCTTGTCCCCTATCATTTCGGGCGGCTCACGACGTACGTGGCCTTGGGTGCGATGGCCGGCGCGGCAACGGCGCTCTTCGCCTCCACCGCAGGGTTCGCCTGGTTGTCCGGTGTGTTGCTGGTCGTTGCCGCCTGCCTGATGGCGCTGCAGGCCGCCGGTCTCGCAGCAGGCGGGCGTTTTCCGCTCGCCGCAGGACTGGCCCGCATGGCTGGTCCTTTGTCTTCATCGCATGATCCGTTGGCACGCTACGCGCTGGGCATCGTTCTGGGATTCCTTCCCTGCGGACTGCTCTACGGCGCTCTGGCGGCGGCCGGAGGAACAGCCTCCGTGCGGGAGGGTGCGCTCGTCATGGCCGCATTCGGATTAGGAACCGTGCCAGCTCTGGTCGCTGTCGGTTGGGGCGGCCTCATCATCCGGCGGCGCCTGCGAGATGCAGGACGTTGGATCGCCGCACCATTGTTGATCGCCAACGCCTTGCTCATGCTGACATTGGCAAGTTATCGTCTCTAGTTCTCGAAGTGGATGATATCGCGGTAGGCATGCCAGGTAGCATGCGCGACCAGGGGCAGGGTGACGACCAGACCGAGCAGCCCCGGCATCATGCCGAGCACGATCAGAAATACAATCAACGAAGCCCACAACAGCATCGGACGGAGGTTGAGGCGGACCGCCGCAACGGAGGTCGCGATCGCCTCGAACATGTTCGAGGTCCGGCGATCGAGAAGATAGGGAAGCGAGAACGCACCGATTGCAAAGGCGATGGCCGCCAGCGCGGCGCCTAATGCCATACCCAGCGCCAGGAACGGCAGACTCTTCGAGGAGGTCCAGACAAGGTCCGCGAAGCGGTCCCACGACGGCACGGTCCGCCACTCAAAGACGGCGAACAGAAGCTGAGCTGCCCTCATCCAGGCAAGATGAAAGAGAAGCAGGAGCACGCCCATCAGCGCGATCTGCTCGGGATTGCGCCGCCACGCCAACAGGGTGGTTTCACCGTCGACAACATGACCTGCTTCCAAGCGGCGGCTGATCTCGTAGAGGCCGACGGCGACGAAAGGCCCGACGAAGAAGAAACCAGCGCTCAGCGGCAGCACGAGATAAGGCATGTCGAGCCATAGCGTCAGAAGAACAGCCAGCCACCCCGTCACGACCGGCATCAGGCCGTAGGCAAGGCTGATACCAGGTGCGGCAACGATGTCGCGCCAGCCGGCGGCCAGCCACGTCCATGGCCGGTCCAAAGGAACCCGCCTGATCTGCGGCCGCGGCGCCGGGAATACTGCAAAGGCCTCGCTCATCGCGTTTCTCCCCATCCCGTGTCCGATTTGACGCCGGAAAGACCGCCTGGGCGTTGATGCAGGTCAAAGAGGGATGGCTCTGCCTTGCCTAAGGTCGCCCCGCCAAGAGTGCGGGGAGATCGAATGTTCAGCAGTGCCGCCCTATCAGCCGGTCCAAAGCCGGCGCAACAATATGTCGAGGATGTCATCCGTGCGGCATTGATCCTGACGATGTTCTGGGGCGTCGCCGCTTTCCTGGTCGGCGTGGTGATCGCAGCCCAGCTCGTGTGGCCGCAATTGAGTTTTGACAGCGAGCATCTGACGTTCGGCCGTCTGCGCCCGCTCCACACCTCGGCGGCAATCTTCGCCTTCGGTGGCACGGCGCTGATCGGCACGGCGTTTCACGTCGTGCAGCGTACGTGCCGGGCCCGCCTGTTTGGTGGCGCTCCACTCGGCTGGTTCGTGCTGCTGGGCTACCAGCTCTTCATCGTGGTCGCGGCGACGGGCTACCTGCTCGGCATCACGCAGAGCAAGGAATACGCCGAACCGGAATGGTACGCCGACCTCTGGCTGACGATCGTGTGGGTCGCCTACCTCATCGCCTATCTAGGCACCGTCCTGAAGCGTGAAGAACCGCACATCTACGTCGCCAACTGGTTCTATCTCGCCTTCATCATCACCATCGCCATGCTGCACATCGTCAACAACCTGGCGATGCCCGTCTCGATCACCGGCACCAAGAGTTACGGCGCCTGGTCGGGTGTGCAGGACGCGATGATCCAGTGGTGGTACGGGCACAACGCGGTCGGCTTCTTCCTGACCGCTGCGTTCCTGGGGATGATGTACTACTACATCCCGAAGGCCGCGAACCGGCCGGTCTACTCCTACCGGCTGTCGATCGTGCACTTCTGGTCCCTTGTGTTCATGTACATCTGGGCCGGACCGCATCACCTGCATTACACGTCGCTACCCGACTGGGCGCAGACGCTCGGCATGGTGTTCTCGGTCATGCTGTGGATGCCGAGCTGGGGCGGCATGATCAACGGTCTGATGACGCTGTCCGGCGCGTGGGACAAGCTGCGCACCGATCCCGGCCTGCGCTTCTCCGTCACCGCCGTCGGTTTCTATGGCATGGCGACCTTCGAAGGTCCGGTCATGTCGATCAAGGCGGTCAACTCGCTCAGCCATTACACCGACTGGACGATCGGCCACGTTCACTCCGGGGCGCTCGGCTGGGTCGCCTTCATCGTGTTCGGCACGATGTACTACCTCGTGCCGAAGATGTGGAACCGTCCTGCGATGTGGTCGACGCGGCTGATTGGCTGGCACTACTGGATCGCCACCATCGGCATCGTTCTCTACATCACCGCGATGTGGGTGAGCGGCATCATGCAGGGCCTGATGTGGCGCGCCTACGACGA
>JAQSDW010000148.1:0-9088 GCA_029946105.1 Reyranella sp.
GGCGCCCGAGATGACGTGCACCAGCGAGTCGGAGCCGCCGCTCGACGGATAGCCGATGAAGATCCGGATCGTCCCGTAGGGCAGCGTCGCCTGCGCGCAGGCGCCCGCCGGGACCGCGAGCGCGGCGCCCGTGGCGATCAGGGAACGGCGGGTGAGAGGACTGGCCATCGCGATGATACGTACAGGACAACGCGGCAGTTGGCGAAAGGTGCCGCCGTCCCGGCCCTAGGCCGGGCGGTGGCAGACGATGCAGACCTTGTTGCCGTCGGGATCGCGCAGGTAGGCGCCGTAGTAGTTGGGATGGTAGTGGGCGCGGATCCCCGGGGCGCCCTCGTCCTTGCCGCCGGCGGCGAGCCCCGCCTTGTGCGCGGCGTCGACGGCGGCGCGGTTGGCGGCCTCGAGGCCGATGGTGACGCCGTTGCCGACCGTCGCCGGCGCCTTGTCGAGCGGGCTCAGCACCCAGAGCTGCGGCCGTCCGCCGGTGGCGCCGTAGCCGACGGCATTGGGGAAATCCATTTGGCGGACGAGGTCGAGCGGGTTCAGAAGCGCGTCGTAGAAGGGCTTTGCCTTGGCGAGGTCGTTGCTGCCGATGGTGACATGACTGAACATTGGGGGTCCCCTCTTGCGCCGTACGTTAGAAGCGGCTTCCGGGACGGGCGAGTCCGAAATGCTCGCGCAGCGTACTGCCCTCGTAGGCCGTGCGGAACAGCCCGCGCTTCTGCAGCAGCGGGATCACCTCGGCCACGAAGACGTCGAGCATCACCGGCAGCAGCGGCGGCATGACGTTGAAGCCGTCGGCGGCGCCTGTGTTGAACCAGTCCTCAATCAGCAGGGCGATCTGTTCCGGCGTGCCCGCGGTGGTGTAATGGCCGCGCGCGCCGGCGAGATAGGCGAGGAGTTGCCGCAGCGTGAACTTCTCGCGCCGCACCAGGCCCACGATCACCTCGGTGCGGCTGCGCGCCGCCTCGACTGTGCCGGGGTCGGGGAAATCCTCGGGCGCCAGCGGCTTGTCGAGGGCCAGGTGCGAGAAATCGTGGCCGCCGAAGCGGCCACTGAGGCGCCGTCGGCCGACTTCGGGGTCGGTGAGGTCGCTGAGCTCGCGCGCCATGCGCTTGGCCTCGGTCTCGGTGCCGGCGATGACCGGGCTGAGGCCGGGCAGGATCAGCGCCTGGTCGGGCGCGCGGCCCTCGGCTACCACGAGTCTCTTCAGGTCGGCATAGAATTCCTGCGCCGTCGCCTTTTCCATCTGGGCGGTGAACACCGCCTCGGCGTGGCGCGCGGCGAAGCGGCGGCCTGTCTCGGACGAGCCCGCCTGCAC
Organism: Reyranella sp.; assembly: GCA_029946105.1. Classification (GTDB taxonomy): domain Bacteria; phylum Pseudomonadota; class Alphaproteobacteria; order Reyranellales; family Reyranellaceae; genus Reyranella. Next base: position 1,319 of record JAQSDW010000148.1, read on the forward strand.
GAACACCGGCCGGCCCTGCGGCCCGCGCGGCATGTTGAGCGGACCGGCCACGGCATAGTGCGGGCCGACATGGTCGATCGGCCGGATGCCCTCGGCGCGCGCGTAGTGGCCGCCGGCGCGATCGTCGAGCACGGCATCGTCGGCCCAGCTGTCCCACAGCGCCTTCACGACGGCCACGAACTCCTCGCCGCGGGCGTAGCGGTCGGCGTGGCTCACCTGGCCGGCGCTGCCGTAATTGCGGGCTGCCGCCGCCAGCCACGAGGTCACGATGTTCCAGCCGATGCGCCCGCTGCTGATGTGATCGAGCGAGGCGAACTGGCGCGCGAGATTGAACGGCTCGCTGTAGGTCGTCGACGCCGTGGCGATCAGGCCGATCCGGCTGGTCGAGGCCGCCAGCGCGCCCAGCGCCGTGATCGGCTCCAGCCAGGTGGTGCCGGCCTGCGCCGCCGTGTCGGCCAGCGCCAGCTGATCGGCGAGGAAGATGGAATCGAACAAGCCTGCTTCGGCGCGCTCGGTCACATCGCGATAGTAGGCGATGTCGCTCAGCGCCCGCGGCGAGGACGCCGGATGCCGCCACGACGCCTCGTGATGGCCGCGGCTCTGGATGAAGAGATTGAGGTGGAGCTGGCGCGGACGCTTCATGTCCTCATTGTGCGGCCGGTGCATAGACCGCGGCAAGCTGGCGCGACACCAGACGGGCGTAGAGGCCGCCTTTCGCCAGGAGAGAGGCATGCGTGCCGGTCTCGGCGACGCGGCCCTCGTCCAGCACCACGATCAGGTCGGCGTCGCGCACCGTCGACAGGCGGTGGGCGATGACGATCGTCGTGCGGTCCGATTGCAGCAGGTCGAGCGCGCGGCGAACGGCCTGCTCGTTGACCGCGTCGAGATGCGAGGTCGCCTCGTCGAGGATCAGGATCGGCGCGTCCTTCAGGAAGGCGCGCGCGATGGCGACGCGCTGGCGCTGGCCGCCCGACAGGCTGGTGCCGCGCTCGCCGACGGCTGAGTCGAGGCCTTCGGGCAGGGCCGCGACCAGCTCGGCGAGCGAGGCGTGGCGGACCGCCTCGAGCAGTTCGGCTTCCGTGGCCTCGGGCCGGGCGATCAGGATGTTGGCGCGCAGCGTGTCGTTGAACAGGTAGGTGTCCTGGGCCACGAGCGCGATCAGGCGGCGCAACTCGTCGAGCTTGTAGTCGCGCAGATCCGTGCCGTTCAGCGTGATGCGGCCCTGGTCGGCGTCCCAGAAACGCATCAACAGTTGCGCCGTCGTGGTCTTGCCGGCGCCCGAGGTGCCGACCAGCGCCACCGTCTTGCCGGCGGGGATGGCGAAGCTCACGGCCGACAGCGCGCGCCGCGACTGGCCGGGATAAGTGAAGTTCACGCCTTCGAGCGCCAGTGCGGCGGCACCCTTGCGCGCCGCGACGCCAGGTCCGTCACGCACCGGGATCGGCTCGTTGGCCAGCGCATAGACTCTTCGCGTGGCGCCCAAGGTGTCCGCAAGCTGGCGGCCGATCTGGGCGATTTCCGACACCGGCAGGAAGGCGGCCATCGCCAGGATGGTCATGAGCGGCAGCAACCCGGGATCGAGGGCGCCGCGCGACGCCAGCGCCGCGCCGGCGACCACGACCGCAAGGCCGCCGAGACCGGTCAGCATTTCGAGGATCGCGTGCTGCATCGTGAGTTCGCGGAAGAACGGCAGGCGCAGATCGATGTGGCGCTGCGACAGCGCGTCGAGCTTGCCGCCGCGCGAGGTCTCCTGCTGGAAGGCCACGATCTCGCCCAGCCCCTGCACCGAATCGACGGCGAAGGCGCCCAGTTCGCCCGCTGCTTCGCGCGCCTGGCTGCCCAGCCGATCGACGCGCTTGCGCATCATGAACGGGCTGAGGCCGACCGCGAGCAGGAACGGCAGCAAGGCCAGCGCCAGCCAGCCGCTGGCCGAGGCAAGTGCCGCCAGCACGACCGCCGGCACGAGCAGCGCCACGAAGGCGGGTGCCACCGTGTGGGCGAAGAAATATTCGACCAGCTCGATGTCGTGGGTGGCGAGCGCCATCAGATCGCCGGTGCGGCGGCGCACGAGATAGGCGGGCGCCAGCGCTTCCAGCTTACGGAAGGCGTCGATGCGCATCTCGGCCAGCAGGCGGAAGGCCATGTCGTGCGCCATCCACGATTCGAGCCAATGGAGAACGCCCGATACGGGGGCGATGACCGCGAGCGCGATGGCGAGGCTGGTGATCGGCTGATGGTTCTTGAGGGCGAGAACGATCAGCGCCGACAGCACGCCGACGCCGATGAAGGAGAGAACGCGCAGCACGCCCAGGGTGAAGGTGAGGGTGAGCTTGCCCTTCCACGGCAGGATCACCTTCATCAGCGTCGCCACGACCTGATACCAGGTGAGCCCCTCGGCCTTGATGATGCCTTCGGTGACTGTCTTGGCGGGGGCGTGAGACTCTCCTGGACCGCGCGCATCCTGCGCGCTCATGAGCGAGCCGGAGGCTCGCGGTCCGGAAGAATCATGAACCTGCTCGGCCATCAACCCGGCATAGACGCCGCCCTGGCGCATCAGCACCTCGTGCCGGCCCTGCTCGGCGACGTGCCCGCCGTCCAGCACCAGGATGCGATCGCAATCGATCACGCTCGACAGGCGATGGGCGAGGATCAATGTCGTGCGGCCCTGCATCAGGCGGTCGAGCGCCTCCTGGATCACCGCCTCGTTCTCGGCGTCGACGGCCGACAGAGCTTCATCAAGAACCAGGATTGGCGTGTCGCGCAGAAGTGCGCGGGCGATGGCGAGGCGCTGGCGCTGGCCGCCGGACAGCTTGATGCCTTTCTCGCCGATCACCGTCGCATAGCCCTGCGGCAGGGAGCGGATGAACTCGTGGATGTTGGCGGCGCGCGCCGAATCCTCGAGTTCCCGCTGCGAGGCGCCGGGCTTGCCGAGGCGGATATTCTCCTCGACCGTGCCATGGAACAGGAAAGTGTCCTGGTTGACGACCGAGATCAGTGAACGGACCTGCGCGAAGGAGAGCGCGCGCAGGTCGTGGCCGCCTAAAGTGATGCGGCCCGCATCGGGATCGTAGAAGCGCAGCAGGAGTCGCACGATCGACGACTTGCCACCGCCCGAAGGTCCGACCAGCCCCAACCGCTCGCCGGCTTCGGCGCGGAAGGACAGGCCATCGTGCACGGTACGGCGTGTGCCGGGATAGGCGAAGCGCACGTTCTCGAAGGCGATCGAGGGCGCCAGCGCCTTGTCGAGCGGGGCGGGCGGCGCATCGGCAACGCCGGGCTTGTCGTCGAGGATCTCATAGATGCCCTGGGCGGCGGACATTCCCACCATGCCCTGGTGCAGCACGGTGCGCAGTTCGCGCATCGGCCGGAAGATCTCGATGCCCAGCATCAGGATGATGAGCAGCGCCTGGAGCGACATGCTGCCGGCCTCGACGCGCGTGGCGCCGTAGATCAGCGCTGTCGCGGCGCCGCAGGCGATGGCGGTGTCGGTGATGCCGCGCGCCAGGGCGTTGGTGCCGAGCACCCACATGGTGCGGCGGAACAGATCATGCGCCTCGACCTCGAGCTTGTCGGCGCGCGTCTTGCCCTGGCCGAAAGCTTTGAGCGTGGCGAGGCCCTGGATCGAATCCAGGAACTCTGATGCGAAGGAGGCATAGGCCTTCTGCCGGCGCTTCGAATTCTTGACGTCGAATTTGTGCCACAGTGCCGGCGCGAAAAGGGCGATCAGCGCGAAGGCCAGCATGACCGAGGCCACCGGCAGGTCGATGAAGGCGACGACGGCGAAGATCAGCAGCGGCGACAGCATTGCGATCAGGAACTGCGGCAGGAACTGGCCGAAATAGGTTTCGAGCTGTTCGACGCCATCGATCATGGACAGCGTGAGCGCGCCCGAGCGCTGGCGGCCGACCGTGCCCGGCCCGAGGGCTGCGATGCGGTCGTAGAGGGTACGACGCAGTACCTTCTGGACGCGGGCGGCGGTCTCGTGCGCCACCACGGCGCGCCAGTGCTCGGCCCAGCCGCGCAGCACCATGACGAAGGCGATCGCCAGGATCGGCGCCTCCAGGCTCGCGACATCGCGGCCGGCGAACACCAGGCCGATCAACCAGCCGAGCAGGCCGAGGCGGGCAATGCCGAGGCCGGTTGCCAGCAGGCCGATGGCGACAGCGCCGGCGATGCGCCAGCGCACACCTTTCGTGAACACCAGGAGACGCGGTTCGATATGCATGATGGACCCAGTTTCGAGCTTTTCCGACTGCCACGCTAGGATGAACGTTGGCGTTCGTCAGTCCACAATTTCGAAAAAGAGATGTACAATCTTGAACATGAATATGAATGCGAACTGGGACGATCTCCGTGTCTTTCTCACTCTCGCCCGAGAGGGCACGCTGACGACGGCGGCGAAAGCGCTGGGCGTCAGCCATCCCACGGTCGCGCGCCGCGTGCAGGCGCTGGAGAAGCAGATCGGCGCGCGCCTGTTCGAGCGCCTGCCCGACCGCTTCGTGCCGACACAGGCGGGCGAGGGCTTGCTTGCCGACACCGAGGCGATGGAGAAGGCGGCGCATTCGATCCATCGCCGCAGTGCCGGGCTCAGCGACACGGTAAGAGGTACCGTGCGCCTGTCGGCGGAGGAGGCGACCGCGGCGCTGATCGCCCGCTATTCCGCCGAGCTTAGAAGCAAGCTGCCGCAGATCGAATTCGAGGTGATCTCTAGCCATACGCTGGCCAACCTGTCGCGGCGCGAGGCCGATCTTCTGATCCGCGAACAGGTACCGGAAATGGGCGGCATCGTGGCGCGCAAGCTGGGGTGCGTTGCTTTTGCGATCTATGCCGCGCGCGATTTCCCCGTGAAGGGATCCACCCCGGCGGCACTGGCCGCGCTGCCGTGGGTCGGCTTCGACGACGATCACATCAGAATGCCGGGGCAGAGCTGGTTGCTGGAGTATCGCGGCGGACGTCGGCCGGAGATCCGCGGCAACAACTGGCTGGTGCTGCACGAGGCGACGCGGACCGGCGCCGGCCTCGCCGTGCTGCCCTGCCATCTCGGCGACCCCGACCCGATGCTCCGCCGGATCGGCAGCATCATTTCCGATGTCTTCGCCGACCAGTGGCTGCTGGTCCATCGCGATCTGCGCGCGCTGCCGCGCGTGCGCGCCGTCATGGACGCCGTCATCGACCTTTTCCAGCGGGAGCGGCCGCTTCTGGAAGGGCGCTCATAGGCTATAGTCGAGCAAATCTTCCCGGGAGGAAGCTCGATGAAAAAGATCATCCTTGCCCTTGCGATAGCAGCGGTTGCGACGGGCGCACGCGCCGAGACACCGTTGGCGCTGCCGATGGCGGCGACGCCGGAAGAAGTCGGCCTCTCGTCGACACAGCTCAAGCGACTGGAAGCTGTCACCAAGCAGCACATCGACGACGGGCTGGTGCCCGGTGCGGTCATGCTGGTGGCACGGCGCGGAAAGGTCGCGTGGCTCTCGGTGCAGGGCAAGCGCGACCCGGCGGCGCCCGATCCGATGAAAGCCGACTCGATCTTCCGCATCTACTCCATGACCAAGCCGATCGTGAGCATCGCGCTCATGCAGATGGTCGAGGAGGGCAAGCTGCAGGTGAGCGACCCGGTGGCGAAGTTCCTGCCCGATATCGGCAAGATGAAAGTCGCCACGGAAAAGGTCGGCACCGACGGCGCACACTCGCTCCTGCTCTCCGATCCTGAACGGCCGATGACGGTGCAGGACCTGCTGCGCCACACCTCGGGGCTGATCTACGGTACCCGAGGCGCGTCGCTCGTCAACCGCGCCTATATCGACGCCGGGATCGGTAACCGTGGCCTCAGCAACGAGGAGTTCGTGGCCAGGCTGTCGGTGCTGCCGCTGCGCTTCTCGCCGGGAGCGCGCTGGGAGTACGGCGTGTCGACCGACGTGGTGGGGCGTCTGATCGAGGTCATCGACGGCAAGAAGCTGGGCGAGGCGCTCGCCACACGCGTGCTGCAGCCGCTCGGCATGGCCAACACCGGCTTCCAGGTGCCGGCCGACAAGCTTGCGCGCGCGGCGCAGCCCGGGCCGCGACCGGGCGGCCAGCCGATGACGCCGCGCTTCAGGGTCGATGATGGCGCCAAGTACGAATCGGGCGGTGGCGGCCTCACCAGCACGGTAGAGGACTACCTGCGCTTCACCGCGGCGCTGGCCAACGGCGGGGCGCTGCAGGGCAAGCGCATCATCGGCAAGAAGACGCTGGAATTCATGACTGCCGACCACACGCTCGGCCGTCCAGGCCGGCCGCTGGGCCTGGGTTTCGGCCTGGGCTTCGAGGTCCGTACCCGTGAAGGCGACTCGGCGCTGCCGGGGTCGGTCGGCGAATATGGCTGGGCGGGCAATGCCGGCACGCTGTTCTGGATCGATCCCAAGGAGCAGCTGATCGCCCTCTATATGGTGCAGGTGAGCGACCCCGACCGGATCGCGCTGCGTAACCAATTCCGCACCATGGTGCAGGCCGCGATCATCGACTAGAAGAGCCTTAAGTAAGTAAGAGGAGGTTCCTTCATGATTCGTCGTTCATTCGCGGCCGTGGCCGGACTTCTGTTGGCCGGACCAGCCCTGGCGCAGCAGCCGCCGCTGAAAATCGCGCTGATCTACAGCAAGACCGGTCCGCTCGAGGCCTATGCGCGCCAGACCGAGGCCGGCTTCATGCTGGGCCTGGAATACGCGACCAAGGGCACGATGGAAGTCGATGGACGCAAGATCCAGGTCATCCTGAAGGACGACCAGTTCAAGCCCGACCTCGCCAAGGCAGCGCTCGAGCAGGCCTATGGCGACGACAAGGTCGACATCGCCGTCGGCACCACCGGATCGGCCGGCGCGCTCGCCATGCTGCCGGTCGCCGAGGAATACAAGAAACTCCTGATCGTCGAGCCTGCCGTGGCCGACCAGATCACCGGCGAGAAGTGGAACCGCTACATCTTCCGCACCGCGCGCAATTCCACGCAGGACGCGCTGGCGTCGGCGGCGACGCTGAAGGACGAGAACATCAGCATCGCCACACTCGCCCAGGACTATGCCTTCGGCAAGGACGGCGTCGCCGCCGTCAAGGCAGCACTGGCCGCCGTCGGCTCCAAGGCCAAGATCGTCCACGAAGAGTACGCGCCGCAGGCCACGACCGATTTCACCGCGTCGGCGCAGCGCATCTTCGACGCCTTGAAAGACAAATCCGGCCGCAAGGTCGTGATCGTGGTGTGGGCCGGCGCCCATCCGCTGCCCAAGCTGATGGACCTCAAGCCCGAGCGCTACAACATCGAGATCGCGCCCGGCGGCAACATCCTGCCGGTGATGGCCGGCTGGAAGCAGTTCCCCGGCCTCGAAGGCGCCATCTATTACTACTGGGGTTTCCCCAAGAACCCGGTGAACGACTGGCTGGTCGCCGAATACAAGAAGAAGAACAACGGCGCGCCGCCGGACTTCTTCGTGGCGGGCGGTATGAGCGCCGGCATCGCCGTCGTCGAGGCGGTGAAGAAAGCCAAGTCGACCGACAGCGAGAAGCTGATCGCGGCCATGGAAGGCATGAGCTTCGAGACGCCCAAGGGCACCGTGACCTTCCGCAAGGAGGACCATCAGGCGCTGCAGGAGATGTATCACTGGCGGATGAAGAAGAATCCGGCCGACAACGTCGACCTGCTCGAGCTGGTGCGCGTGATCCCGGCCAGCGAGATGACGCTGCCGATCAAGAACAAGCGTTAGGGAGTCAGGGGAGCGCGCCACTCCAGTGGCGCTCATGATCATG
>JAQSDW010000148.1:9098-27657 GCA_029946105.1 Reyranella sp.
CCCCCCCCCCGCTCCCATGAACGACCGATGCTCGCCACCAAAGACCTCACCATCCGCTTCGGCGGACATGCCGCCGTCGATGGGGTGAGCTGTGCCTTCGAGAAGGGCACGCTCACCTCGATCGTCGGGCCGAACGGTGCGGGCAAGACGACCTATTTCAATCTGATCTCCGGCCAGCTCCCGGCGACTTCGGGCACGGTGACGCTCGATGGCCGGGACATCACGGGCCTCGGCGCGTCCCGGCGGGCGCATCTCGGCCTCGGCCGTGCCTTCCAGCTCACCAATCTTTTTCCCAATCTCAGCGCGCTCGAGAACGTGCGGCTGGCGGTGCAGGTGAAGAGCGGCAAGGGCCTCGATCTCTTCAGCCGCGCGCTCTCGCACCGCGAGCTGATCGACCGCGCCCGCGAGCATCTCGTCGCCGTGTCGCTGGCCGACCGTGCCGACGCTGTCGCGGCGACCCTGCCGCATGGCGACCAGCGCAAGCTCGAGGTCGCGATCCTGCTGGCGCTCGAGCCCGAGGTCTTCATGTTCGACGAGCCGACCGCCGGCATGAGCATCGACGAGGTGCCGACCGTGCTCGACATCATCGCCGCCATCAAGAAGCGCGGCGACAAGACCATCCTGCTGGTCGAGCACAAGATGGACGTGGTGCGCTCGCTCTCCGACCGCATCGTCGTGCTGCACCAGGGCAAGCTCGTGGCCGACGGCAAGCCGGCCGAGGTCATCAACTCCGACATCGTGCGCGAGGCCTATCTCGGAGGCGCGGTCGATGCGTGAGGGCGCTTCAAGCTTTCCTCCCCATTCAAATGGGGAGGTGTCGGCGTCATACGCCGACGGAGGGGTCAAGATCCGCGACGCCGATGGTAGGGCTTATGACCCCTCCGTCCGCTGCGCGGACACCTCCCCATTTGAATGGGGAGGAGAGCTATGACCGCGCTCCTGTCCCTGCGCGGCGTGGAGACGCGCATCGGCCGCTATCACATCCTGCACGGCGTCGAGTTCGACGTGGCCGAGGGCGGCCTCACCATGCTGCTGGGGCGCAACGGCGCCGGCAAGACGACGACCTTGCGCACCATCATGGGCCTGTGGCGCGCCGCGGCGGGCGAGATCCGCTTCGACGGCCGCGATATCACGAAGATGGAGACGCCCGACATCGCGCGACTCGGCATCGCCTATGTGCCCGAGAGCATGGCGATCTTCGCCGACCTCACGGTGCAGGAGAACCTGGTGCTGGCGGCGCGCGCGGGTCCGCCGGATCCCAAGCGCCTGGAATGGATTTTCGGGCGCTTCGAGGCGCTGAAGCGTTTTTGGACCCTGCCGGCGGGTTTCCTGTCGGGCGGGCAGAAGCAGATGCTGGCGGTGGCGCGCGCCATCGTCGAGCCGCGCCGGCTGCTGTTGATCGACGAGCCGACCAAGGGGCTGGCGCCCGCCATCATCGCCAACATGATCGACGCCTTCCGCGAGCTGAAGGACGGCGAGTCGACGCTTCTGGTGGTCGAGCAGAATTTCGCCTTCGCGCGCCAGCTGGGCGACGCCGTCGCGGTGATGGACGACGGCAAGGTGGCGCACCAGGGCGGCATGGCGGCCTTTGCCGCCGATTCAGCGCTGCAGCAGCACCTGCTCGGCATGGGCATGGGGGAGCATCAATGAGTCTCATTGGAGCGCGTCACTCCAGTGGCGCTCATCTCATGAACCCGATGCGCCACTGGAGTGGCGCGCTCCGATGAAACGCGACTGGTTGCCATTGCTGCTCATCCCGGTGCTCGGCCTCGCGGCCCTGCCGCTGGTCGGCTCGGCCGCGAGCTGGGTGACGCTCACCGTCGCGGGCCTCGCCATGGGCCTGATGATCTTCATCATGGCCTCGGGCCTCACGCTCACCTTCGGCCTGATGGACGTGCTCAACTTCGGCCATGGCGCCTTCATCGCCGTCGGCGCCTTCGTGGCCGCCAGCGTCATGCTGGCGCTGGCGCCATGGATGACGGCCGACTCGCTGTGGCTCAACCTCGCCGCCATCGGCCCGGCGGTGCTGGCCGCGGTCGTGGTGAGCGGGCTGCTGGGCCTCGCCTTCGAACGCGTGCTCGTGCGCCCGGTCTACGGCCAGCACCTGAAGCAGATCCTGGTGACGACCGGCGGTCTGATCGTGGCCGAGCAGCTCCTCAAGGTCATCTGGGGCCCCGAGCAGATCACGCTCAGCCGGCCGACGGCGCTGCGTGGCGCTTTCCTGCTGGGCGACATCGCCATCGAGAAATACCGCGTGCTGGCAGTGGTCGTGGGGCTCGTGGTGTTCGCGGGCCTCGCGCTCACGCTCAACCGCACGCGCATCGGGCTGCTGATCCGGGCCGGCGTCGAGAACGGCGAGATGGTCGAGGCGCTGGGCTACCGCATCCGCCGGCTATTCGTCGGCGTCTTTGCCGTCGGCTCGGCATTGGCGGGCCTGGGCGGCGCGATGTGGGGCCTCTACCAGGAGACGGTGACGGCCGCGATCGGCGCGCAGGTGGCGGTGTTGGTGTTCATCGTCATCATCATCGGCGGGCTGGGCTCGGTCGGCGGCTGCTTCATCGGCGCCTTGCTGGTCGGCCTCACCGCCAACTACATCGGCTTCCTTGCACCTAAAGTAGCACTCGGGTCCAACATCCTGCTGATGGCGCTCATTCTTCTGTGGCGGCCGCAGGGTCTCTATCCCGTGGCCAAGAGGTAGCCGCCCTCATGGTCAAACAGGCGCTGCGCGCAATCCTATCCGACGACCTGCCGCGCAGCCGCTGGCTCGCCGTCGTCCTGGTGGCGATCCTGGTCGGGCTGGCGGTGGCGCCGTTCCTGTTTCCCGGCGCCAAGTCGCTGAATGTCGCGGCCAAGATCTGCGTCTTCATCGTGCTGGCCGCGTCCTTCGACCTGCTGCTGGGCTACACCGGCATCGTCTCCTTCGCCCACACCATGTTCTTCGGCATCGGCGCCTACGGCGTGGCGATCGCGCTCACCCGGATGGGCGCGAGCTGGGCTGCGGTGGCGGTGGGCGTCGTGGCCGGGCTTGCGGTGGCGATCGTGCTGGCGGCCGTGATCGGTCTCTTCAGCCTGCGCGTGCGCACGATCTTCTTCGCCATGATCACGCTGGCCGTGGCCAGCGCCTTCGCCATTCTGGCCTCGCAGCTTTCCGACCTGACGGGTGGCGAGGACGGGCTCAACTACCGCCTGCCGGCCGAGCTGCGCGCGCCGTTTTCCTTCGGCGACACGCTGTTCGGCGTTCGGCTGAACGGCCGGCTGCTCGACTACTACCTGGTCTATCTGGCGTCGGTGGTGCTGGTGCTGGCGCTTCTGCGGATCGTCAACTCGCCGTTCGGCTCGGTGCTGATGGCGATCCGCGAGAATCCGTTCCGCGCCGAGGCGATCGGCTACCGCACCGTGGTCTACCGCACCATCGCGAGCTGCATCGCCGCGGCGGCGGCCGCGCTGGCGGGCGTGCTGCTGGCGCTGTGGTCGAGCCAGACCAACCCCGACACGACGCTGAGCTTCGACATCATGGTCGACATCCTGCTGATGGTGGTGATCGGCGGCATGGGCACGATGTACGGCGCGGTGCTCGGCGCGGTGCTCCTGGTCTTCGCCCAGAACTACCTGCAGGACCTGCTGGCCATCGCCCACAAGGCACTGGCGGGCGTGCCGCTGCTCGCCAACTTCTTCCATCCCGACCGCTGGCTGTTGTGGCTGGGCGTGGCCTTCATCCTCTGCGTCTATTTCTTCCCGAGCGGCATCGTGGGTCGCCTGCGCAACCGGCGTTAGATCGCGACCCTCAGATCGCGACCTGGCGGATGCCGCCGCGCGGGCGGCCGGCCTCGATCTCCTGCCACAGGATCTCGTGACCCGCAGGCAGGGGGCGGTTGTTGCGCATGGTGAGCCAGAGACGCAGCAGTAGCCGGTCGTGTCCGCTCGCGGCATCGTCCTCGAACGGCGTGCGGCCGTGGTAGGTGACGTGGCTGTTGATGAGCTGCAGGTCGCCGGGCTGCAAGGTCATCTCGAAGCAGAGTTCCTCGGCGGTCTGCATCAGCACCTCGATCGCCTCGCGCTGGGCATCGGTGAGCTTGGGCACGTCGGGTGCCATCTGGGCGGCCTCGATGAAGGTGAGCGAATAGTGCGAGGTGAGCTTGCCGTCGCGCAGGCCGAAGATCGGCAGCGGATAGGCGGTGTCGCGGGTCGTTGCCTCGCCGTCCTTCTTCGTGCCTTCCTCGCCGAAGCGGCTGCGCCAGTAGTCCTGGAACAGGAGTTCGAGCAGGTTGGGCCGCTTGGCCAGGATGGCGTTGTGGATGGCGGGCGTGCTGGCAAGCTTGCTGACGCCGCCGGCGCGCGCCTGGCGCACGCAGAGCAGGCCCACCACGTCGGTGCGGTCGGTGTGGAAACGGAGCCCACCGTTGGTCAGCGTGCGGGCGTAGGAGGAGAGGAACGTCGAGCCCTTCTCATCCTTGGTCTCGCCGTAGGTCCGGCCGACATGGGCGCCCTCGTCGCGGATGGCGCGCATCAGCTCGCCGCTGCGGTTCTGGAACACCGGCGTGCCGATATGCGTGCCGAGGCCGAAGTACATCTGGCGCAGTTCGTCTTCGCTGTAGCGATCGACCGGCAGGCCGCGCAGCTTCATGATGCCGCTGCCGTTCTCGAGCTCGTCGGCAACGTCGTCGAGCAGGTCGCTGATGGTCGGCAGCGCGAAATCCTCGCGCGTGATCTCCTGCCACGGCATGCCACGCACCGACTTGATCGCGGCGTCGAGTTCGTCGAGCGCCTCGGCCGGCAGGTCGCGGATCCAGCGACGGGACTCCTTGATGTCGTTGCCGAGCCACACGGAGGGGCCGGTGAGCGGTGTGCGTGTCGTCATGGCGGGATATTTGGCGCGCAGCAGGGCCCGGCGCAAGGGCGTTGATCGAGGCCCGGACATCGAGGCCCGGACTGGGTTACCGTACCTGACGTGGAGCCGCGTCTGGAGGTGAGGATGAAGACGGTTATGTTGAGCCCCGGCGCCGTTCCGCTTTTTGCATGGCGCGAGATCTATCGGGGTGCTCCGGTCTCGCTCGACCCTGTTTCGTTCGACGCCATCTCGAGATCGGCAAAGACTGTGTCGGCCATCCTCGCCAAGGGCCAGCCCGTCTACGGAATCAACACGGGCTTCGGCAAGCTCGCCAGCGTCCGCATCGAGACCGCCGACCTCGAAACCCTGCAGCGCAACATCGTGCTCTCGCACGCGGCCGGTATCGGTGCGCCGATGCCGGTCACCGTTGCGCGTCTCATGATGGCGTTGAAGCTCGCGAGCCTGGCCCAAGGCGCGTCGGGCGTGCGCCGCGCCACCGTCCGCCTGCTCGAAGCGCTTCTCGCCCAGGGGCTGACGCCTGTGGTGCCCTGCCAGGGCTCGGTCGGCGCGTCGGGCGACCTGGCGCCGCTCGCCCATATGAGCGCCGCGATGATCGGTGTCGGATCGTTCTTCGTGGACGGCAAGACCGTGCCGGCGCAGCAGGCCTTGGCCGAGGCAGGGCTTGCCCCGTTGCGGCTCGGTCCCAAGGAGGGGCTGGCGCTGCTGAACGGCACGCAATTCTCCACCGCCTATGCGCTGGCCGGTCTGTTCGAGACCGAGAACATTTTTGGCGCGGCCCTCGTGACGGGCGCGCTCTCGACCGACGCCGCGCGCGGCTCCGACGCGCCGTTCGATCCGCGCATCCATCGCCTGCGGCGCCACAAGGGACAGATCGCGGCGGCGGAATCGCTCCGCCGGTTGATGGCGGGGTCGGCGATCCGCGCCTCGCATCTCGTCGGCGATGAGCGGATCCAGGATCCTTACTGCCTGCGCTGCCAGCCCCAGGTCATGGGTGCTGCGCTGGATATCCTGAGACAGGCCACCGCGACGCTGGAGACCGAAGCCAATGGCGTCACCGACAATCCCCTGATCTTCTCCGACTCGGTCGAAGCCCTGTCGGGCGGCAACTTCCACGCCGAGCCTGTGGCCTTCGCGGCCGACATCATCGCGCTCGCGATCTGCGAGATCGGCTCTCTGGCCGAACGCCGCATCGCCATGCTGGTCGATCCGGCGCTGTCGGGCCTGCCGGCCTTCCTGACGCCGCGGCCGGGACTCAACTCGGGCTTCATGATTCCGCAAGTGACGGCGGCGGCGCTTGTTTCCGAGAACAAGCAGCGTGCCCATCCCGCCAGCGTCGATTCCATCCCGACCTCGGCCAACCAGGAAGACCACGTGTCCATGGCCGCCCATGGCGCACGGCGGCTGCTCGACATGACCGCCAACGCCGGCGCCGTGGTCGGTATCGAACTGCTGGCTGCCGCCCAGGGCTGCGACTTCCACCGACCGCTCGCCTCGAGCACGCCGCTGGAGGCCGTGCGCAATCTGTTGCGCAGCCAGGTGCCGCATCTCGAGGACGACCGCCACTTCCATCCCGACATCGAGAAGGCCACGGCCCTGGTCGCTGGTGGCACGATCGTCGAAACCGTCGGACCGGGCTTCCTGCCCGCGCTCGAGGAGAGAGCATGACCCGTATCGACAATGCCCGAGTGATCCGCGCAGCGCGCGGCACGGAGCTGACGGCCAAAAGCTGGCTCACCGAAGCGCCGCTGCGCATGCTGATGAACAACCTCGACCCTGACGTGGCCGAGAAGCCCGGCGAGCTGGTGGTCTATGGCGGCATCGGGCGCGCGGCGCGCGACTGGCAGAGCTTCGACGGCATCGTGGCGGCGTTGCGCAAGCTCGAAGCCGACGAGACGCTGCTGGTCCAGTCGGGCAAGCCGGTCGGCGTATTCCGCACCAATGCCGATGCACCGCGCGTGTTGATCGCCAATTCCAACCTGGTGCCGCACTGGGCGACCTGGGAGCATTTCAACGAGCTCGACCGCAAGGGCCTGATGATGTTCGGCCAGATGACGGCCGGTTCGTGGATCTACATCGGCAGCCAGGGCATCGTGCAGGGCACCTACGAGACCTTCGTCGAGATGGGCCGCCAGCATTTCGGTGGCAGTCTCGCGGGGCGCTGGATCCTGACCGCGGGCCTGGGCGGCATGGGCGGCGCGCAGCCGATGGCCGCGACCATGGCCGGCGCTTCGTGCCTGGCCATCGAATGCCGTCCCAGCAGCATCGAGTTCCGTCTGCGCACCGGCTATGTCGACGTCCAGGCCAAGGATCTGGATGACGCACTCGCAATCATCGGCAAGGCGACGAAAGAGAACAAGCCGATCTCGGTGGCGCTGCTCGGCAATGCCGCCGATGTGTTGCCCGAGCTGTTGCGCCGTGGCGTGCGGCCGGACTGCGTCACAGATCAGACATCGGCGCACGATCCGGTCAACGGCTACCTGCCCAAGGGCTGGACGCTGGCGCAATGGGAAGACAAGCGCATCAGCGATCCCGCCGCCGTCACCAAGGCCGCCAAGCAGTCGATGGCGGGCCACGTGCGCGCCATGCTCGAATTCCACAAGATGGGCGTGGCCACCGTCGACTACGGCAACAACATCCGCCAGATGGCGCTGGAGGAGGGCGTGGCCGACGCCTTCAGCTATCCGGGATTCGTGCCGGCCTACATCAGGCCGCTGTTCTGCCGCGGCATCGGGCCTTTCCGCTGGGCCGCCCTGTCCGGCGATCCGGAGGACATCTACAAGACCGACGCCAAGGTGAAGGAGCTGATGCCCGACAGCCCGCACCTGCATCGGTGGCTCGACATGGCGCGGGAGCGCATAAAATTCCAGGGACTGCCGGCGCGCATCTGCTGGGTCGGGTTGGGCGACCGCCATCGCCTCGGCCTGGCCTTCAACGAGATGGTGGCGAGCGGCGAGCTGAAGGCGCCTGTCGTGATCGGTCGCGATCATCTCGATTCGGGTTCGGTCGCCAGCCCCAACCGCGAGACCGAGGCGATGCGCGACGGCTCTGACGCCGTCTCCGACTGGCCGATGCTGAATGCGCTGCTCAACTGCGCCTCGGGCGCCACTTGGGTATCGCTGCATCACGGCGGCGGTGTCGGCATGGGCTTCTCGCAGCATGCCGGCATGGTGATCGTCTGCGACGGCACGCCCGAAGCGGCCAAGCGTATCGAGCGCGTGCTGTGGAACGATCCCGCCACCGGCGTCATGCGCCACGCCGATGCCGGCTACGAGGATGCGATCGCCTGCGCCCGCGAGAACGGTCTCAACCTGCCGAGCCTCGAGGGATCACGATGACCTTCTCGCTCGTCGGACGCTGTGCCCGGACCGGCATGTTGGGCGCTGTCGTCACCACGTCGGCGATCTCCGTCGGCGCACGGTGCCAGCATACGCGCGCGGGCATCGGCGCGGCCTTGACCCAGCATCGCACCGACCCGCGGCTCGGCCCGCTCGCGCTCGATCTGCTGGCCAAGGGGCTTGCGGCGGGCGAGGCGATGCAGGCTCTCGTGGCCGCCACGCCGCACAGGCATTGGCGCCAGCTCGCGCTGATCGATGCCGCCGGTCGCACCGCTGTCTATTCCGGCGCCAACGTCCGCGGCGAAAAAGGCGAGGCCCAGGGCAGGGATTGTGCGGCCATTGCCAACATCGTTCGCTCGGCGGCGCTGCCCGATGCCATGGTGGCCGCCTTCGAGAAATCGCCCGGCCTGCCGCTCGCCCGCCGGCTCCTCGATGCGCTGGAGGCGGGCGAAGCAGCGGGCGGCGAGCGCCAGCCCGTCGTCTCCGCGGCGCTGCTGGTTGCGCACAGAGAGTCGTTCGCCTACGTCGACCTTCGCGTCGACGATCATGCGCAGCCCATCGCGGAGCTTTCCCGCCTCTGGTCGACGTACGCGCCGGAAGCCGACGCCTACGTCGTGCGCGCCGTCGATCCGGAGCAGGCCGTGCCGCCGCCGGGCATGAAGATCGGCTAGAGTCAGATAATTTGAAGTCCGGTTGTCGTCCGCGATCGGGCGTTCAGTGGCGCGCTCCCCCGATCTAACCCTACAGCGCCTTGCGCATGTTGATCGAGGTCGGGTGGTCGAAGCCGGGATGGGCCTCGCGCGAGATCTCGCGATAGCCGAGCGACTGGAACAGGCGCTGGTTGTCGGCGAGCGCGATGCGCACGCCCAGGCGGACGCCGGGCAGGCCGCGGCGGCGGGCCTCTTCCTCGACGGCAGCCATCAATTGCTTGGCGAGGCCGAGGCCGCGCGCCTCGGGAAGAATGGCGAGGCGGCCAAAGTAGAGATCGCCTTCGAGGACTTCGGTCACCACGCAGCCGATCATGGTCCCGTTCCGCTCGGCCACGATCGCGCCCGAACCCGCGCCGAGCTGGGCGGCGATCGCCTCCGGCGTCTCGCGGAAGGCGCTCGATTCGGGCACCAGCCTGCCACGGTATTGCATGAAGGCGGCGGCGATCGTGGCCGCGATGGTGGCGGCGTCGGCGGCCGCTGCGGCGCGCAATGCAACAGTATCGCTCATGCTCCTTTTCTCGCGTAGGCTTGGGCAAAAGGCGAGAGGAAATCCATGAAAGTCAAAGACAAGGTCTGCGTCATCACCGGCGCGGCGGGCGGCATCGGCGAGGCGATTGCGCGGCGCTACGCCCGTGAAGGCGCCAGGGGCGTGGTCGTGGCCGACATGGACGCCGGCCGCCTCGAGAAGGTGGCCAAGGATATCGGCGGCCTTGCGGTCGCCGGCGACATCGGCAAGGAGTCCGAGGTCAAGCGGCTGATCGCCGAGGCCGAAAAGAAGTACGGCCCTGTAGACGTCTTCTTCTCCAACGCCGGCATCGGCCGCGGCGGCCACGAGGACGCCACCGACAAGGACTGGGCCGACAGCTGGGCGATCCATGTGATGGCGCATGTCTATGCCGCCCGCGTACTGGTGCCCGGCATGCTGGCGCGCAAGTCGGGCTATCTGCTGAATACGGCCAGTGCGGCGGGGCTTCTGGCCTCGATGGGATCGGCGCCTTATGGCGTCACCAAGCATGCCGGCGTGGCGCTGGCCGAGCATCTCTCCATCCAGTACGGCGACCGCGGCATCGCGGTCTCGGTGCTCTGCCCGCAGGCGGTCGACACCAACATGCTGCGCATGGCCGGCGCCACCGCGGCGTCGGTCGACGGCGTTCTCAACACCGATGCGGTGGCGCAGAGGGTGATCGACGCGATGGACGAGGAGCGGTTCCTGATCCTGACGCATCCCGAGGTGAAGGATTACATGGCGCGCAAGCTCGATCGCGACCGCTGGCTGCGCGGCATGCGCCGGCTGCGCGACAAGACCGGCGAGAAGGCGCGGGCGTAGGCTCATGCCCAGGACCGTCGACCTCTGGCTCGATCTCAGGAGTCCATATTCCTTCCTCGCCAAGGATCCGGCCTATGCGCTGGAAAAGGAGCTTGATGTGGCGCTGCGGCTCCGGCCGTTCTCGCTAAACCTCGCCGGCATCGTCAATCTCAACGACCCGGCGGCGCTCGCCAACGGTCTGCGCAAGGTCAAGTATCTCTATGCCGATGCCCGTCGCTTCGCCGCGCCGCGCGGCATCACGCTTCTCGGCCCAAAGAAGATCTTCGACCAGAAGCTCGCGCATCTCGCCTGGCTGTTTTCCGAGAGGAGCGGCAAGGGCCGTGTGCTGATCGATCTCGCCTATCCGCGCTTCTTCAGGCGCGAGCTCGACTACGAGGACCCGGGCGCGATCGATGCGCTCCTGAAGGAAAGCGGCGTCGACCCGGCGGGCTTCAACGCCTTCGTGGCGGGCGACGGGCCGAAGGAACTGGCCGCGCACCAGCAGGAGGGTGAGACACAGGGTGTGTTCGCGGTGCCGACCTTCGTCGTCGATGGCGAGCTGTTCTGGGGCCAGGATCGCATCGATTTCGTGCGCGCCAAACTCGCCCGGCAATCGACCCGGTAATCGATCAAGTGACCGATCAGGTGATCGCCTACATATCCGCCCTGTTCGCGGGCGTCGGCCTGTGGACCGCGATCGGCGTCACCCTGGTCGCGGGCCTGATGCGCGGCTTCGCGGGCTTCGGCTCGGCCATGCTGATGGCGCCGATCTTCGCCATCCTGTTCGGCTCGGCCGACATGGTGGTGACCGTGGTTGCCATCGAGCTTGTGGTCTCGCTGCAACTCTTCCCGCAGGTCCGCCGCCACGCCGACTGGAAGATATTGACGCCCATGAGCATCGCCGCCTGTGCCGCGATGCCGCTCGGCGTCTGGCTGCTGGCGAGCGTCGACAAGAACACCATCGTGACGGCTGTTTCGGCCGTCATCGTGGCCTTCGTCGTGCTGATGTGGAGCGGCTGGAAGTACACCGGCCGGCGCTCGACCGTGGCCACGATGACAGTCGGCGCCGTGTCGGGCGCGATGATGGCCACGACCAGCGTCGGCGGACCGCCGGTGTTGCTTTACCTGCTGTCGGGCAACGACCGGCCCGAGGTCAATCGGGCCAACATCGTCACTTACTACTTCCTGACGCAATTCCTGCTGATCGTGATCGTGCTGGCAACCGGCGTCGCCGGCTGGGAGGCGCTGGGCCGCGCCGTCGTGCTGTTCCCGGTGATGGTGTTGGGCGCCTGGGCGGGCGGTCGCCTGTTCCACGGCCTCGCCAGCGAGCGTCTCTATCGCAACGTGGCGCTCGCCATCCTGTTCGCCACGGGGATGTTCGGCCTGCTCAGGAACTGGCTGCTGGGTTAGGCCGCGCGCTGCGCTTCTGCCGGGTCCTGCATGATCGTCGTGCGCCAGTGGATGCGTTTCTCGTCGATCGGATAGCTGCCGGTCGCCGAATGCAGCGCGCAGCGGTTGTCCCACAGCACGATATCGCCGACCTGCCACTTGTGGCGATACTGCGCCGGCGTCGAAGTCATATGGCCGGCGAGTTCGTCGATCAGCGCCTCGCTCTCGGTCTCGGCGAGGCCCTGGAAGCGCAGGATGTGATAGGGGTTGGCGTAGAGCGACTTGCGGCCCGTCTCCTCGTGCGTGCGCACGACCGGATGCACCGCCGGCGGCCGCTGGCGATCCTCCGGATCGAGCAATTCGTTGCCGCGGCGGCCGCGACCGCCATAGGCATGCTCGGCCTTCAGGCCCTCGATGCGTTTCTTCAAGGTGTCGGGCAGCGCGTCATAGGCCTCGTACATGCTGGCGAACAGCGTGTCGCCGCCGATCGAGGGGATGGCGAGGGCGTAGAGCTGCGTGCCCTTGCAGATCTCGGTGTCCCACGGCGAGTCGGTGTGCCAGCCGCCGCCGCGATCATAGATGGTCTTGTCGACCTTGCCGTCGGGCTTACGCGTTCCCAGCCCCATCACCGTGAGCTCCGGATAGTCGGCGTGGCGCGTTTTCTTGACGCGATGCGGCTTCAGGCGACCGAAGCGGCGCGAATAGGCGAGGAAGTCGTCGATGGTGAGCGTCTGGCCGCGAACGACCAGGACGACGCTGTCGAGCCAGGCGTCATAGAGTGATTTCCAGTCGGCATCCGACAGGGTGCGGACATCGACGTCATTCGCGATGGCGCCAATCTTGGGATGGGGCCGGTCGATTTTCATGGTGCGAAGTCTACGCCTGCCGCGCCGCTGGTAAAGAGCTGCGAGACGAGATCGCGCCGGTGCAACTCGACAAGATCGAGACCTACCTGCTGCCGCTCGACCAGGCGACGCCCGAGGCGCACCGCCGCAAGCTCGCGTCGCAGATCGAGCTGTGGCGGCCGATCGTCGAGAAGGCCGGCATTCAGGCGGAATAGGCAATCGCGGGGCGACGCGGTATTCTCGCGTCGCCGCCGTTGGAAGGCGGCATTGAGGGAGTAGCCGATGCGGATGCTGGTTCTTGTCGTCGCTGGGCTGGGCTTGAGCCTGCCGGCCGCTGCGCAGAGCGACGGTTTCATGAAGGAATGCATGGTCACCACCTCGGAGAAGATGTGCAGCTGCATGTCGGCCCGTATTCCGGCCGAGCAGCGCGCCAATGCCATCGATGGACTGCGCAAGTCGAACGCCTCGGTGAGTGTCAGCGGCAACCTGCTCGATCCCAGCACCCTCAACCAGAATCAGATGCAGGGGCTCAACGCCGTGGTCGCCGCCCAAGCCTATTGCATGTAGCGCGCGCCTTTCGCCGGCAACCCGACCGCTTGCGCCTGTTCAATCCCTCCTAGGCGCTGGCTGATCGCCACGCTATTCTCCCGCCCAGTACGCGATGCCGGCCAACGGCGCGAGTTAGGGAGGAAGAAATGGGTATGATTTCCCGCAGGTTCGGGTTGATGGTGGCAATGGCCGCAGGCTTTGCCGCCGCGCCGGCAATGGCCCAGGCTCCTGCGCCGGTGCGCGGTGGGACCCTGACCATCGGGGTCGAAAGCGACTTCGAAGGGTTCGACCCGGTCAAGGCCGGTGTCTATTCCAATTCGACGGTGACGGCGGCCTCGCTGTTCTACGAGACGCTGATGCGGCTCGACGACAAGGGCAACCTCCTGCCGGCGCTCGCTTTGTCGATGACGCCCAACGAGGACGGCAGCGTCTGGGCCGCCAAGATCCGGCCCGGCGTCAAGTGGCACGACGGCACGCCGTTCACCGCACAGGCGGTGGCCGACCATTTCAACCGCCTGCTCGATCCGGCCAACCGCTTCGCCGGCCGTGCCTACCTCGCTATCGAGAAGGTCGAGGCGCCCGACGAGCTGACCGCGGTGTTCAGGATGCGCGGCCCCAATGCGGCGCTGCCTAAGACGCTGGCGCAGCCGACCGTCACGACGCTGATCATCCCGGTGAAGCAGGCACTGGAGAAGGGTGCCGACTACAACCGCAATCCGATCGGGACCGGCCCGTTCGTGTTCAAGGAATGGCGCGCCGCCGACCGGCTGCTCGCCGAGCGCAATCCCAACTACTGGGACAAGGACAAGCCCTACCTCGACCGCGTGATCGTGCGCCCGCTGCCCGATTCGGACGCCCGCTACGCCAGCCTGGTGAAGGGTGACGTGCAGGTGATCTGGGAGGATCGCGCCGAGAACATCGTCAAGGCCAAGAAGGACAAGAACCTAGTCGTGCTGACCTGGATCGGCAGCGGCGCGCTGGTCATACCGCTCAACACTGTCAAGGAGCCACTCAACGACAAGCGCGTGCGCCAGGCGATCTCGATGGGCCTCAACCGCAAGGCCAACGCCGAAATCCTGAGCCAGGGCCTGCGTCCGGTTTATGACGATCCCTACGGTCCGACGTCCGGCATTGAGTGCAAGGCCAACGGCGCCCTGGGCTATGATCCGGAGAAGGCGAAGAAGCTGCTGGCCGATTACGGCAAACCGGTCAAGCTGGTGCACACCGTGACGGCCACGCCGCGCGGCCGCGAGGGTGCGCAGGTCTTCCAGGCCGACATGAAGAAGATCGGCATCGACGTCGAGATCAA
Source organism: Reyranella sp. (assembly GCA_029946105.1). Lineage (GTDB taxonomy): Bacteria > Pseudomonadota > Alphaproteobacteria > Reyranellales > Reyranellaceae > Reyranella. The sequence continues at coordinate 23,391 of JAQSDW010000148.1, forward strand.
GCCGGTCGACCAGACCCAGCTCGTCAAGGAGACGCTGAGCCGCGACTTCCTGGTCTCGGGCTGGCGCATCATCGACCTGGCCGACGTCGACCCGCAGATGTTCGCCAACTTCCACTCCAAGAGCCCGATCAACTTCTCCGGCTACAACAATGCCGAAGTCGACCGGCTTCTTCTGATCGGCCGCACCAGTCTCGACGAGACCAAGCGCAAGGCGGCCTACTGCGACCTGCTCAAGATCCTGAACGATGACGTGGTCTGGCTTTGGACCGGCAGCAACATCGACTTCGCCATCACCCGGGTCAACGTGCGCGGCATTCCGGCGCTCCGTGGCGGTGCGGTGCAGGTCGAAGCGGCGTGGCTGACGAAATAGCGCTTCGCATCGGGTAGCGTGACCTAGGGCGGCTCCATGCATTGGCTGGCGCGGCAAGCGTTGCGGCTGGCAGTCGTGTTGTTCTGCGTCACGCTGCTCACCTTCCTGATCGTCAACATCCTGCCCGGCGACGTGGCGACCGCCATTCTGGGCGGCCTCGCCACGCCGGAGGATCTTGCCGGCCTCCGCGCCGATCTCGGTCTCGATCGGCCTATGCTGGTGCGCTACTTCGACTGGCTGGGCTCGGCCCTCTCGGGCGATCTCGGCCGGTCCCACCGCAGCGGCGAGCCGGTGCTGCAGGCGATCGCCGATCGCCTGCCGGTATCGCTGCAGCTCATGATCATGGCCCAGATCATCGCCATCGGCATCGCGGTGCCCGCGGCATTGCTCTCGGTGCGTCGGCCGGGCGGGCTATTCGACCGGCTGTCGGCGTCGGCGGCGTTCGGCTTTCTCGCGACGCCCAACTTCATGCTCGGCATCCTGCTGATCTACCTGTTCTCCATCACGCTCGACCTGCTGCCGGCGACCGGCTTTTCGCCGCTGTCGGAGGGCCTGTGGGACAATCTCCAGTCGATGATCCTGCCTGCGCTGTCGCTCGGCCTGATCGAGTGGACGGTCCTGATGCGGGTGCTGCGCTCCGATCTGCTGACCACGCTCAAGGAGGATTTCATCCTGCTGGCCCGCGCCAAGGGCCTGCCGCCGTGGCGGGTCCTGCTGCAGCATGCGCTGCGGCCCTCGTCGTTCACGCTGATCACCGTGATCGGTCTCAACATCGGCGGCCTGATCGGAGGTGCGGTGATCGTCGAGCAGATCTTTGCGCTGCCCGGCGTCGGCCGGCTGCTGCTCGGTGGCATCTTCAACCGCGACCTGATCCTGGTGCAGGGCACGGTGTCGTTCATCGCCGTGGGCTTCGTGGTCGTCAATTTCCTGGTCGACATGCTTTATGCCGTGCTCGACCCGAGGGTTCGTCATGTCCGCTTCCGCAGCTGAGCCGGCAACCGTCGCGCGGCGCGGGCGACCCATCAGCTGGACGCTGGCACTGCCGCTTGCCTGGGTGGCGCTGGTGGTCTTCCTCGCGATCACCGCGGACTGGATTGGGCTGCCCGATCCCGCGGCCCAGGAGCTGATCCTGCGGCGCAAGCCGCCCTCGGCCGAATTCCTGCTGGGCACCGACAATCTCGGGCGCGATATGCTATCGCGCATCATCTATGGCGGCCGGACCTCGCTAATCGTCGGCATCTGCGCGCCGTTCTTCGGCTTCCTGATCGGTGGCGCGATCGGCATGAGCGCCGGCTATTTCCGCGGCAAGGTCGACCTGCTGGCGGTGGGCTTCATCGATATCCTGCTGGCGTTCCCAACGCTGGTGCTGGCGCTCACCTTCGTTGCCTACCTGGGCCAGAGCCTGTTCAACGTCACCCTGGCGCTCGGCATCCTGTCGATTCCCGCCGCGGCGCGGGTGTCGCGTGCCAACACGCTGGCCTGGGCCAACCGCGACTTCGTGCTGGCCGCCCGCACCATCGGCGCCAGCAATTGGCGCATCCTGACGCGCGAGATCCTGCCCAACTTGTTGCCGCCGATGTTCGCTTTCTGGCTGGTGGCCGTCAGCGTGATCATCGTCGCCGAAGGCGCGCTGTCGTTCCTCGGCCTCGGCATCCCGGCGCCGCAGCCGAGCTGGGGCGGCATGATCGCCGACGGCCGCGAGGCACTCGACGTGGCGCCACACACCGCCCTGATCCCGGCGGCGGTGATGTTCCTCACCGTGCTCTCGCTCAACTTCCTGGGCGATGTGGTGCGCAACATGGTCGATCCGCGCAGGTCGTCGCTGTGAGCGGGGCTGTGAGCGCCACACCACTTTTGTCGGTGCGCGACGCGCGCGTGGGCTTTTCCACGGTGCGCGGCATGCTGCGCGCCGTCGATGGCGTGTCGTTCGACCTGCAGGCGGGCCGGACGCTCGGCATCGTGGGCGAATCGGGCTCGGGCAAGTCGGTGCTGGTGCGCTCGCTGATCGGGCTGGTCGGTTCCGGTTCCGGCGCCATCGTCGGCGGCGAAGTAAAGCTCGACGGCCAGGATTTGCGCGGCCTGTCGGCCAAGGATTTTCGCCGACTGCTCGGCCGCGATATCGGCATCGTCTTCCAGGACCCGATGACCTCGCTCAACCCGGTGATGAAGATCGGCCGGCAGATCGGCGAGGGTCTCCGGCTCAACCGTGGGCTCGACGCCACCGCCGCGGCACGGCGGGCGGTCGAGCTGCTGGTCGAGGTCGGCATTCCCGAGCCGGAACGGCGGGCCCACCAGTATCCCCACGAATTGTCGGGCGGCATGCGCCAGCGCGTGGCCATCGCCATCGCCATCGCCTGCGAGCCCAAGCTGCTGATCGCCGACGAGCCGACCACCGCGCTCGACGTCACCGTGCAGCGCCAGATCCTTGACCTGCTGCAGCGCGAGCAGCGCGAGCGCGACATGGCGATGATCCTGATCACCCACGATCTCGGCGTCGCCGCCGGCCGTGCCGACGACATCATGGTGATGTATTCCGGCCGCGCCGTGGAAATGGCGACGACACGCGAGATCTTCCGCGGACCGCGGATGCCCTATACCGAGGCGCTGTTGCGCTCGCTGCCGCGCTTGAGTGATGCCACCCACACAAGGCTTTCCGCTATTCCCGGCCGGCCGCCCGATCTGGCGCGACGTGGCACGGGCTGCGCCTTTGCGCCGCGCTGCACCTACCGCAGCGGGCGCTGCGAGGCCGAGGAGCCGGCGCTGGTCCGCGAAGGCGGGCGGGGCTTTGCCTGCTTCCATCCGCTGGGCGGCGGGGGAGGGGCCAGCGCATGAGCGATCTCCTGCGCATGACCGATCTCAACGTCGAGTATCCGGTGGGCGATGGCCGCCATGTCCATGCGGTGAGCGACGTCACGCTCGCGGTCCGTCAGGGCGAGACGCTGGGGCTGGTGGGCGAATCGGGCTCGGGCAAGTCCTCACTGGCGCGCGCGCTGCTGCAACTGCCGCCGCCGCAGCGCGGCAGCGTGCTGTTCGACGGCAACGAGCTGACGCAGATGCGCGGCGAGGCGCTGCGCGCCGTGCGGCCACGCCTGCAGATGATATTCCAGGACCCGATCGCCTCGCTCAATCCGCGTCGCCGGGTGGCCGAGATCGTGGCCGAGCCGCTGGTCGTCTCGGGCGTACGCGATCCGACTGAGCGGACCCGCCGCGTGCGCGCCGTCATGGAAGCGGTCGGACTCGACCCCGACGTCGTATGGACCCGCCGGCCGCACGAATTCTCCGGCGGCCAGTGCCAGCGCATCGCGATCGCACGCGCGCTGGTGCTCGAGCCCAAGCTGATCGTCTGCGACGAGCCTGTTTCGGCGCTCGACGTCTCGATCCGGGCCCAGATCCTCAACCTGCTCGAGGACATGAAGGCGCGCTTCGGATTGACGCTGCTCTTCATCGCCCACGACCTCGCGGTGGTGAAGTCGGTGTCCGACCGCGTGGCGGTGATGTATCTCGGCCGGCTGTGCGAGGTGGCCGACTCGGCGTCGCTGTTCGCCACGCCAGCGCACCCCTATACCGCCGCGCTGATGGCGGCGATCCCCGTCCCCGATCCCGATGTCCCGCTGGGCGACACCAAGCTCAAGCCCGGCGATCCGCCGTCGCCGCTCAGTCCGCCGTCGGGCTGCCGCTTCCGCACCCGCTGCCCGCATGCCGAGGCGCGCTGCGCCGCCGAGGTGCCGCCGCTGCGCGAGGTGGCGCCGGGCCGCGAAGTGGCCTGCCATTTTCCACTGATCAACTGACTGGTGATCAGCTGACCGGCGATCGGCTTAAAGAAAAACGGCGCACATCGCTGCGCGCCGTTCTTTCCCGATTGGTCGGAGCGAGAGGATTCGAACCTCCGGCCCCTAG
>JAQSDW010000149.1 GCA_029946105.1 Reyranella sp.
TGACGAAGGTGACGTCGTTGCGGTCGAACACCTCGACCAGCCGGGCGAAGTCCATGAGCGAACGGCTGAGGCGATCGATCTTGTAAACGACCACGACGTCGATCAGCCCAGCCTCGATGTCGGCCAGCAGGCGTTTCAGCGCCGGTCGCTCCAGCGTGCCGCCCGAGAAGCCGCCGTCGTCGTAGCTATCACGAAGAAGCGCCCAGCCCTCGGCCTTCTGGCTGGCGGTGTAGGCGCCACAAGCCTCGCGCTGCGCGTCGAGGCTGTTGAACTCCATGTCGAGCCCTTCCTCGCTCGACTTGCGGGTATAGACGGCGCAGCGCCGGCGGCGGGGCAGGGGAACGACGGAGGCGCCCTTCATCGCTCGCCCCGGGCGATCTCGCGGATGCCGAAGAAGCGCCAGCCGTTCCACTGGGTACCGGTGATGCCGCGGGCGATGGCAGACAGCGACTTATAAAGCCGGCCCTCGAACTCGAAGCCGTCACGCTGCACGGTGACGGTGTGCTCGACGCCGTTCCATTCCCGGACCAGCCGCGTGCCGGCGACCGGCGTGCGCGATTGGCGCATCAGGACCGTGCGGCCCGGCTTGCCGTGCAGCTCGTCGGCCAGGGCGTCGAGCAGGCGAAGGGTCGGCCGGCCGGGGCCGCCGTAGGACAGTTCCTGGATACGGTGGGCAAGGCGCAGCTCCAGGAAGGGCCGGCTGTTGTTGGGGGCGTCGCTGCCGAACAGGGCGCGCCACTCGGTCTTCAGGTCGGCGACGCTTTTGGTTCTGAGGGCGGCCACGCGGGCGAGAACGGAGGCGTCGTGGCTTCTGTCGTCGCCAGGCCTCGGCTCATCCAACGCCGCCATTTTCGTCGTTGCGCTTCTCGCCATCGTCATGACTTTCCATTGGTGAGGGTGGTGGCATGACCGCTTCGGTTGGGCAGTAAGTCGACCAAACTGTCTCCCCGGTCGGCAGATAGTGGACTGGACTTCCGGGCGTGGAGACGCATGAGGCCGAGGGCCAGGATCTGGCCGATCTCGGCGAGACGGTCGGCAGAGGTCATGTGGTTGGGATAGAGAGGGTTCACGATCCATCGCGCTGCAGGTTGCGGGTGTGATCAATCTAACCGTGAATTCGGCCTCTGGAGCATGTTGGCCACGGCGAGCGGGGCCGTGCGGGGATGTGCGGTGTTATGCGGTTATCAGAAGACGCGCTGCGGCGACTTCGGGCTTTCACTTGGCGTTCAATTACATTGCCGACGACCGCGGTCGATGCTTTGCCTGCCGCTCGATCGCTTCATCCAACGACTGTTCGGATGCTGCCGACAACCCGTCGTCGACTTCGACGCAGACGAGTGCGGGGCGGAGCGGGCGACGGAAGCTCGTGATGATGTCGCCGAGACAATAGCTGGCAATGTCATCGAGGCGGCCAGCGTTAGCTCCCCAGGAACACGTAAGCCGCGCGCTCAAGCAGATCGAGAAGTTTGGCCGCGTGGTCTTCTAGAGCCTCTGGTCCGGCTTGAACTTCAGCCTGTAGGAAGTGCCGCTATCGCTGGCGACATCGAGCGTGCCGCCGATCTGCTCAGCGAGCCCCCTGACCATGCCGACACCGATGCCGCCTTCACCCTTGCCGGTCGCCTCGAGGCCCACGCCATCGTCGATAACGCTGAGCATGGCATGAGCGTCGGCGCCATCGATGTCGAGCCGGACCGTGACCTTGCCGGCGCGGCCATCGGTAAATGCGTATTTGATCGCGTTGGTGGCGAGTTCGCTCACGATCAGGCCGATCGGCACGGCCTGGTCGACGGAAAGCCGTAGCGGGGCCGAGACGCAGTCGAGTACGACCCGCGGATCGGAGAGGACAGAGCCGCGCAGGCCGCCGCAGACGTCGGCGAGATAGGCCGCCATGTCGATGGCCTCGAATCCCTCGTCGCGATAGAGGCGGTTGTGCAGTTCGGCCAGCGTATGAATGCGCTGGATCGCCTTTTCGAATTCGTGGCGGACGGCCGGCTCGGGCTGGCGCGCGGCTTTCAGCGACAGCATCGCCGTGATCATCGTCAGGTGGTTCTTCACCCGGTGATTGAGTTCGCGCAGCAGCAACTGGTGCTTCGCCAGCGCCGCGTTGCGCTCATCCTCGATCCGCTTGCGCTCAGTGACGTCAAGGCAGGCGCCGGTCATGTAGACTGGTCGGCCCTCGGCATCGCGCACCAGGGTGCTGCGGTCGTAAATCCAGATGAGGCGATCGCCGATCACGGCGCGGAACTCGTATTCGATCTCGCTGCCGCTCTCGAGCAGCGCGCCCAGCAGTTTTCCGCAGCGCTCGCGGTCGTCGGGATGGATGAGCTGCAGGAAGGCCCCCGAGGTGCGCGGCGACTCGGCATGCGGCAGGCCATAGACCTGGCTCAGCGCCTCGTCCCATTCCACGCAGTCGGTCGGAATTTCCCAACGCCAGGTACCCGCGCGCGACGCCTTTAGCGCCGCGACGAGCCTCTCGGGCGTCGACGTTTCACCGCTCGCTGCCACTTTCATGCCCCTCTGCCGGTGAGTTTAACCGACATTCCCCGGATGAGCCTTTGGAACGGTGATATTTTAGCATTCTGCCGGGTTCTGGGTAAATCGTCAGGAGCCAGCAGTTTCCTCCGCCGCTTCCGCCGTGCACCGCCTCCAAAGCAAGCCTTGATCCATCGATTTGGCTCTTCCCCTCGTCATACAGACGCTATCCGACCGGATCGGCCTTCTCCGATTCAATCTTGAGGCCAAGCTTCTTCTTCAGGGCGCCGGCGATGGCGCCACGGACCGTGTGCGCCTGCCAGTCGAGCGCCTTCACGATGTCGTCGATGGTGGCGCCCTCGGGCC
>JAQSDW010000150.1:0-12487 GCA_029946105.1 Reyranella sp.
TCAGGTTGGCGAAGAATTTCGCCGCGTCGAGGTAGCTCAACAGCAACGCCAGCGACTCGGGCGTGGTCATCAAAAAATCGGGCGGCCGTTCGCGCTGGCGCAGCCTCCGGCTCTGCGGCGTGTCGCCGGTGCGGCTCTCGGCCCGTACCGGCAGCTTCATTTCGGCGATCGGCAGTTCGAGGTTGCGTCTTATGTCGGTGGCCAGCGCCTTCAGCGGTGAAATGTAGAGCGTGTGCAGCTCGCCCTTACCCTTGGCATGCGCCAGGTCTTCGCCCTTCCGGCGGCGCTCCGTAAGCTCGATCAAAGACGGCAGAAACCCCGCCAGGGTCTTGCCGCCGCCGGTAGGTGCGATCAGAAGGGCACTCTTGCCTTGCTCGGCAAGATCGACCAGCGCGAGCTGGTGCGGCCGGGGCGTCCAGCCACGGCTCTCGAACCAGCGTGTAAACAGATCGGGAAGACCTGTACGAGTTGGCTTTAGAGCCCGTTCTAATTCGTTACTTTCCAATGGTTTAACGATCCACACAGAGTAACGGAACGAGAACACAATACCGGGATTGGTCACATTTGGTGACGAAAAAGCCCGGCGTGACTTACGGCTCCGGCTTTTCGATGGTGACCGCGGTCAAGGGCTGGGCGCAATCGAGTTCCTCGATTGCACGCGGAGACTGCCGCCGCCGCTGGCCGAGATCGATCAAGGCAAGCTCGACGGCTAGCGCAAACTCTTTGCTATAGCGTCATCGAGCATGCGGTGCAGGTAACTGGCAAGCATAAGCATATGAACCGCATCTTCCGCCTTCAGGCCAATCTCCTTGTGGCTGTGCGGATTGCGACACTCACCGAAAGCTCCGGCGAACAGATGGGCGCGGGCCTCCTGCTCAGGGTACTCCGCATCGACATCGGTAAGCGGACCGGCCGTATCGCCTGTCTTGTGCGGGTCGGCGGGCTTGAAAGCCTCGCGCATGAGCCTGACGCCGTTTTTGCCTTTAATACCACTGACACGCGCGACAAGGATTTCAACCTCGCGAAACGCGCAGTAGACTGCGGTCTGATAGTCACCGCGTTGGAAATTGAAATAGACGTTCTCCTTAATATCGCCGTGAAGTATTTGACGCGGCAACCGAGAGGCAGCCCGATAATCGGCCACCGCTTCGTCGGAAAGCAGTCGCCGTGCGCATCTCCCCAGCTTTCTCCAACCACCCTGTGTATTCATCGGGTCAGCTGCGATTAAGAGCGCCTGGCCCTCAAGCCAAGCGAATGCTTCTCGTACCGCTTCCAGACACTCCTCTGTCTTTTGCTGGGGATAGGGACCTCCTCCCGATTGCGGAAATAGTCGTGTCTCCAGGGTGCCCGGATGGGTCATCCCGTTCTGCTGATTTTGAGGGTCGGCAAGGACGCGCAGTAATATTAGGCCGAGTTCTTCAGGGTCCAGACCCAGCAATGTGTCGGCTTCAGGTACCAGCTCTTTCAGTGTCGGCATTTGCTCCCTCGACTTAAATGCTCGTAGTTACAGCCGCGACTTGCTGCCGGCCGTATCATTTGTGGGTAGTCCGCTCGTCTATATGCTCGCGCGCGGATTGACACGTCGAGCATCGGGCCGCGTCGCCCCGCTATGATGGCCCGCGGCTCACGGTCGCCAGCGGTCAGCTTTCGGTGGCTCCCTCAAATTCTTCGATCTTAGAGCAAACTTCTTTGAGAAATTCGTCGACAATAGCTTCGGGCGGATAGTGTCGACCAAGCTGCTCGTCAAGAAATTTGCCGTCGTCTTCTATGAGAATGCGCTGCATGTGAACTCTGCTGTTCCCTGAGGTTGTTACTTCCAACCCTCGCTCGCCGAGAACAATAGACACTCCGCCACGTTGCGCAGTCATCTTGATCGGCCCGCCGACGAACACGGCTTGAAATGCCTTGTCCGTGGGGATCAGCCCAAACCGATGGAAATCATGAATACGTATGTGTTCAATGAGCTTGTAGTGCGGCAGACCCGCCAACGTGATCTCGTAGCTGTCACGATCCGCCTTGGGGTTGCCAGACTTGTGACCAGCCACCTCCTGCGTCTCGGCCGCCTCCAACATGATCTCGACAATGGCACGACAGGCTGAAATAGCCGCGATTCGTAGCCGATAGGCGTCGCTCTCGCCTTGTTGCTGATTGGCGAGCCGCAGAAACAGCCGAGCCCGTATGCAGTGCTCCTTGGCACCGGCTACACGTGAATTAGGTGCGAAGGGGGGCTCCATTTCGACCTCCGGCAGAACCTTGCCCGTCTCTCGAAAGTTCGTCACGAGTTAGTCACGAACTAGAAAATACACGCGAAAATCAGCAGATACGAGAGATCAAGATGCGTGCGGGAAACCTATATACGCAAGTACTTCCGAGCATTTATGGGCATCAGCGACAACAACTAGTTAAGGTGGTCGGGAAGGCCCATATACGTTGGGTAGGATGCACCCCATCTTCAATGGCAACTGACACCTTAAATCCCCGTAGCTGGCTCTACCCCACGCCGCGCGGCCTGTACTGCGAACCCGGCGACTTCTACGTCGACCCCGCGGTGGCCGTTCCTCGTGCCGTCATCACCCATGGACATGGAGATCATGCCCGGCCGGGCCATCGCGCGTCGCTGGCCACGCCGGAAACGCTCGCCATCATGCGGACCCGCTTCGAGGACATGCCGAATACCGTGCAGCAGCCATTGGCTTACGGCGAGAGCGTCCGCCTGGGCGAGGTCGACGTCCGTCTGGCGCCGGCCGGCCATATCTTGGGCTCGGCGCAAGCAGTGCTGGCATTCAAGGGACAGCGCATCGTGGTGTCCGGCGACTTCAAGCGCCGCCCCGATCCCACCTGCCCGCCGTTCGAACCGGTGCCGTGCGATGTCTTCATCACCGAGGCGACTTTCGCGTTGCCGGTCTTCCATCACCCTTCCGATGCCGGCGAGATCGGCAAGCTGCTGCGCTCCGTCGATACTTTCCCCGAACGCACGCATCTGGTGGGCGTCTATGCGCTCGGCAAGTGCCAGCGCGTGATCAAGCTCCTGCGGGCGGCGGGCTACGACAAGCGGATCTGGCTGCATGGCGCCCTGCTCGCCCTGTGCAAGCTCTACCAGGACCATGGGATCGATCTCGGCGACGTGGCGCCGGTCTCCGATGCGATCCTCGAAACTTTCAGGGGCGCCATCGTGCTCTGCCCGCCCTCGGCCATGGCCGACCGCTGGTCGCGCCGCTTCGCCGATCCCGTCGCGGCACTCTGCTCGGGCTGGATGGGCGTACGTGCCCGGGCGCGCCAGCGCGGCGCCGAGCTGCCGCTGGTGATCTCCGACCACGCCGACTGGCCCGAGCTGACGCAGACCTTGAAGGACGTGGGCGCTCCCAAGGTCTGGGTGACGCACGGCCGCGAGGAAGCGCTGGTCCACTACGCGCGCTCGATCGGCATCGATGCCGAGGCGCTGCACCTCGCCGGCCGCGAGGAAGAAGGCGCCTGAGCCGTGCAGGCCTTCGCCCAGCTTCTCGATTCGTTGTCCTTCGAAGCGGCGCGCATCGCCAAGCTCCGGCTGATCGAGACTTATCTGCGCGCTGCACCCGATCCGGATCGAGGCTGGGCGCTGGCGGCGCTGACCGGCGGCCTCGACTTTCCCGCCGCCAAGCCCGCCCTGCTGCGCGGCTTCGGCCAGGAGAAGATCGGCGAGGAACTCTTCGCCCTCTCCTATGACTATGTCGGCGATCTCGCCGAAACGCTGGCGCTGATCTGGGAGACGGATCCGGCGGCAGGACCGCCGCCGTCGCTCGGCGAGGTGGTGGAGACCCTGCAGCGCGCCACCCGCACCCAGACTCCGGCAATCCTGAAACGCTGGCTCGATGCGCTCGATTCGACAGGGCGCTGGGCGCTGCTGAAGCTGCTGACCGGCGCGTTGCGGGTCGGCGTGTCCGCCCGCCTCGCCAAGCAGGCTGCGGCCAATATAGGCGGTCAACCCGTCGAGACAGTGGAAGAAATTTGGCACGGCCTCACGCCGCCCTACCGTCCGCTGTTCGACTGGCTGTTGCAAGGCGCCCCCCGGCCCAGCAGCAATGCGGGCGGCGCCTTCCTGCCGCCGATGCTGGCCAACCCCATCGACCGCGCCGAGCTCGACGTGCTCGACCCGGCGCATTTCCGCGCCGAATGGAAGTGGGACGGCATCCGCGTCCAGGTCGCTTCCTCGGGTGGCGTGAAGCGGCTTTTTAGCCGCGCCGGCGAGGATATCTCTGGCGCTTTTCCCGACATCGTCGAGGCCATCGATTTCGACGGCGTTTTCGACGGCGAGCTGCTGGTGCGGCGCGAGGAGGCCGTGGCTCCGTTCAACGACCTGCAGCAGCGGCTCAACCGCAAGAGCGTGACGCCGAAGATGCTGAAAGAGCACCCGGCCCACGTCCGCCTCTACGACGTGCTCCAGCTCGACGGCGAGGACCTGCGCGGCCTGCCCTTCGACCAGCGCCGCGCCCACCTCGAAGCCTGGATGGCGCTCGCCCCGCGCGCCCGCTTCGACCTCTCACCGCTCGTCTCCTTCCACGACTGGGCCCACCTCGCCGAACTGCGCGAGGCCATGAAGAGCGACGGCATCGAGGGGCTGATGCTGAAGCGCGCCGACAGCGGCTACCTCGCCGGCCGGCCCAAGGGACCGTGGTTCAAGTGGAAGCGCGACCCGATGCTGGCCGACTGCGTGCTGATGTATGCCCAACGCGGCCACGGCAAGCGCAGCTCGTTCTACTCCGATTTCACGTTCGGCTGCTGGCGCCCGGCAAGCTCGGAGGCGGCCGACGGCACGCGCGAGCTGGCACCGGTCGGCAAGGCCTATTTCGGCTTCACCGACGAGGAACTGCGCTGGCTCGACAAATGGGTGCGCGACCACACCACGAACCGCTTCGGCCCGGTGCGCGAAGTGGCGCAGGAACTGGTGCTGGAGGTGGCTTTCGACGGCATTGCCCGGTCGAGTCGCCACAAATCGGGTGTGGCTTTGCGCTTTCCGCGGATCAGTCGTATCCGGCGGGACAAGCCGGCAGCCGAAGCCGATACCGTCGACAATCTCCTGCGGCTCTTGCCGTAACGGGGCTGCGACACCATTATCAGGGCGACATGATCGACCCGTTTGGCCGCCACATTTCCTACCTCCGCGTCTCCGTGACGGACCGCTGCGACTTCCGCTGCGTCTACTGCATGGCCGAGGACATGACCTTCCTGCCGAAGGCCGAAGTCCTGTCGCTGGAGGAACTCGAGCGGCTGTGCAGCGCTTTCGTGCGCCGCGGCGTCAAGAAGCTGCGCCTGACCGGCGGCGAGCCGCTGGTGCGCAAGAACGTGATGTCGCTGTTCCGCGGCCTCGGCCGCCATCTCGACAGCGGCGCGCTCGAGGAGCTGACGCTCACCACCAACGGCAGCCAGCTCGCCAAGTACGCCAAGGATCTGGCAGCGATCGGCGTCCGCCGCGTCAACGTCTCGATGGATACGCTCGACCCGACCAAATTCCGCGACCTCACGCGCTGGGGCGACCTCGACCAGGTGATGCGCGGCCTCGATGCCGCCCAGCAGGCCGGCCTGCACATCAAGATCAACGCCGTGGCCTTGCGCGGCGTGAACGACATGGAATTCAGCGACCTGATCCGCTTCAGCCACGGCCGCGGCATGGACCTGGTGCTGATCGAGGTCATGCCGATGGGCGAGATCGGCGCCGACGCCCGGCTCGACCAGTACCTGCCGCTGTCGCTCGCCCGGACCGAGATCGCCAGGGAGTTCACGCTGAGCGAGACCGACTATCACACCGGCGGGCCGGCCCGTTACTTCAAGGTCGAGGAGACCGGCGGGCGGCTGGGCTTCATCACGCCGCTCACCCATAATTTCTGCGAAAGCTGCAACCGCGTCCGTCTGACCTGCACCGGCACGCTCTACATGTGCCTCGGCCAGGAAGACGCCGCCGATCTGCGCGGCCCCCTGCGCGCCTCCGAAAGCGACGAGATCCTCGACCAGGCGATCACCGCGGCGATCGCGCGCAAGCCCAAGGGACACGACTTCATCATCGACCGCCGCCACACCGGCCCCGCCGTCCCGCGCCACATGAGCGTGACCGGAGGCTGACGCACGAGGCCCTCAGGGCGCGGGCTGCGACGGCGTGCTCTTGACCTTGGCGCGGCGCACCGCCTCGCGATGCGAGATGTAGAGCGCGCTGGAGAAGATCACCGCGGCGCCGACGAAGGTCCAGACGTCGGGCTTCTGGAAGAACAGGAAATAGCCCAGCAGCGTATTGTAGATCAGCGACAGGAAGCCGATGGGCTGCAGCAGCGTGATATCGGCGAGCTGATAGCCGCGCTGCTGGCATAGATGGCCCAGCGTCCCGGCGAGGCCCGCCGCCACGAACCACAGCAGGTCGACCCAGTTTGGCGTCTGCCAGAACCAGATGGCGACGGGCGCGGCGCAGATCACGATCACGATGTTCTGCCAGATCACGATGGTGTTGGCCGAATCGGTGCGGGCCAGCGCCTTGGAGATCAGGTTCGAGGCCGAGAAGATCGGCGTCGAGACCAGGATGCAGATGACGCCGAGGTGGAGCTCGCCGAAGCCCGGCCGGATGATGATCATGGCGCCGGCGAAGCCGACGAAAACAGCGATCCAGCGCCGCAGACGCACGTCCTCGGCGAGGAACAGCGCGGCGCCAATCGTCACGAAGATCGGCCCGGTGAAGCCCAGAGCCGTGATCTCGGCCAGCGTCGTGAGCGGCAGCGCCACGAACCACAGCATCATGCCGGCGGTATGGATGGCGCCACGCGAGACGTGCAGGCCGACGCGGTTGGTATGGAGCGACCGGTAGAGCCCGAGCCGGAACACCACCGGCAGCAGGATCAGCGCGCCGAAGAAATAGCGCAGGAACGCCATGACGAAAGGGTTGAGGTGCTGGGCCGGAATGAGCGTGAAGACGTTCAGCAGTGCGAACAGGATCCCCGACAGGGCGACCCAGAGGATGCCGCGCAAATTGGGCGGCAGCGCGAGCCAACGGGCGACGAGAGCGGACACGCCGCGACTATGTCACAGCATATGAAATGACGCACTCGTTCGGGACGAGGCGATTTCCGGAACTAGGCTTGGCCCGCGACTTCGGCATCGGCTGGCACCGATACCATCAGCTTTTCACCGCGCAGCGTCGCGACCCGCTCCATCAATTCCTCGATGTAGGGATCGTGGATACCGAGCAAGCGCGCATGCTCGGCCGTGTTGGTGAGATAGTCGCGGCAGGCGCCGCGGCGGCCCTCGGCGAAGGCGATGTGATGGGCGGCGCGTTCCATCGACAGGTCGCCGCAATACTGGCAATGGGCGGGTTCGACCACGAAGGTGACCGCCGTGACCGTGCGCCCGTCGCGCAGCAGGGTCGGCACCCACGTTGCCTGGTAGACGCCCGACAGCATTTCGCGGTTCCACAGGATTTCCAGCTCGCTGCGGACCTGGTGCGGCGCCAGGCGATAGGCGATGCCTTCGCAGCTGCCGCCACCCTCGAGGCCCAGCATCAGGCCGGGCAGCTCGGGCGAACCGCGGCCATACGGCGTCCAGAAGCAGAAGGAGCGCCGCCAGCCCTCGACCCTGCTGGGCGATGACTCGGCAAATTCGAGGGCCGGATTCCACATCAGCGAGCCGTAGGCGAAGATCCACGCCTCCTCGCCTGGCTTGTAGCGCTGCAGCGCCTTTTCGAAGCTGGCCGAGCGCTGTTCCCCGGTCAGGAAGAAAGCATAGCCCGCCTTGCGCGCCTCGGCGGCGAGCTGGTCGATGCGTTCGGAGCTCAGGTCCTCGCGGGTCAGCACGTCTGCGTCCCTCTACACCCGGCGGCCGCAGCACCCAAGCTCAGGTGCCGTAGACGATCGACATGGTCTCGGCGATGCAGGCCGGACGTTCCTGGCCCTCGATCTCGATCGTCACCTGGTTGGTGAGGCGCACGCCGCCCTTGTCCATCGGATCGGCGGCAATAAGCTTGGCCCGCGCCCGCACGCGCGAACCCGCCGGTACCGGGCTGGTGAAGCGCACCTTGTTGCAGCCGTAGTTGATGCCGTTGCGCACGTTGTTGATGTGCGAAATCTGGTGATTGAGCATCGGGATCAGGGAGAGCGTCAAAAAGCCGTGCGCGATGGTCTTGCCGCCCGGCATGTCCTTCTTGGCGCGCTCGACGTCGACATGGATCCATTGATGGTCGCCGGTCGCCTCGGCGAACTGGTTGATGCGATCCTGAGACACGTCCACCCAGTCGCTGACCCCGATCTCCTGCCCGACGTATTTGTGCATCTCGTTGGGATGCGCGAATTCTCTCTTGGCCATTTCCTACCTCGATGGTGCTTTTTTCTTGTTCGCTGCAGAATACCACGAGATCGCCCGCCATTGGTCAAGGTCGAAGGAAAGAAGCCATTTGCTACGTATCGTGTCATTTGTATCGTTGCCGAGTTTTGCCCATCATGCGAGCAACAAAAATGCACAGGAGGAGACCCGGCGATGGACTATGAAACCGTTCTCTACGATGTCGCCGAACGCATCTGCACCATCACCCTGAACCGCCCGGACCGGCTGAATGCCTGGACCCGGCAGATGCACCTCGACCTCAAGGACGCCATGCACACCGCCGGCGCCGACCCCGAGGTCCGGGCCATCATCCTGACCGGCGCGGGCCGCGGTTTCTGCGCCGGCGCCGACATGGGCGGCCTGCAGGCGATTGGCGCCGGGGCTGCCACCGACCGGTCGAGCAAGGCCCAGGAAGGCCTTCCCGGCGGCAGCACGCTGGCCGAGTTCAAGATGAACTACTCTTATTTTCCGTCGATTCCGAAATTCATCATCGCCGCCATCAACGGCCCGTGCGCCGGCCTCGGCCTCGTCATCCCTCTCTATGCGGATCTGCGTTTCGCATCGGAATCGGCGATGTTCACAACCGCCTTCGCCCAGCGTGGCCTGATCGCCGAACACGGCGTGAGCTGGCTGCTGCCTCGCCTGATCGGGATGCCAGCGGCCATGGACCTGCTGTGCTCGGCGCGCAAGTTCCGCGCTCCGGAAGCGCTGGCCCTGGGTCTGGTGAGCCGGGTCATCGCCGACGACAAGCTCATGGCCGAGACGCGGGCCTATGCCCGGCTGATGGCCGACACCGTCTCGCCGCGCTCTGTCGCGGTGATGAAGCGCCAACTCTGGGAGGCCGCGTTCCAGACCCTGGCCGAAGCCACGGTGCAGGCCAACCACGAGATGGATCTCTCGTTCCAGACCTCCGACTTCAAGGAGGGCGTCGCGCACTACCTCGAGAAGCGCGCCGCGAAGTTCACCGGCAAGTAGTTCACCAGGAAGCAGCGGGGCGCGCTAGATCTTCTCGGTCTCGCCGGCCCGCGGCTGCCAGGTCATCAGGCGACGCTCGAAAGCGCCGACGGCGGTGTCGAGCGCCAGCGCGAAGGCCGTCAGGACGAGGATGCCGGCGAACACGGTGTTGATGTCGAAAGTGCCCTCGGCCTGCAGGATGAGATAGCCGACGCCGCGCGCCGAGCCCAGGTATTCGCCGACCACGGCGCCCACGAAGGCGAGGCCGACGGCGTTGTGCAGGCTGGCGAACACCCAGCTCATGGCGGCGGGCAGATAGATCGAGCGCAGCAACTGGCGACGCGACGCGCCCAGCATGCGGGCGCTGGCGATCAGGTTGGGGCTCACCTCGCGCACGCCCTGGTAGACGTTGAAGAACACCACGAAGAACACCAGCGTGACGCCCAGCGCCACCTTCGACCAGATGCCGAGCCCGAACCACACCGCGAAGATCGGCGCCAGCACGACGCGCGGCATCGAATTGAAGCCCTTGATGTAGGGATCCATCACCGCCGAGGCGGTGGGCGACAGCGCCAGCCACAGGCCGATCGCGAGGCCGCTCAACGCGCCGATCGAGAAGCCGAGCGCGGTTTCCAGCAGCGTGACGGCGAGATGGATGAAGATGTCGCCCGATACGAACCACTCGACGACGACCCAGAATACCTTCTGCGGTTCGCCGAAGAAGAAGGCGGCGCGGTTGTCCTGGTCGAAATAAAACGCCGGAATGATGCCCGGTGCCGTCAGCAGGTACCAGGCGGCGATCAGCAGGGCGAGGACGCCGAACTGCAGGGTGCGCAGCTTCATCTCAGGCGACCTTCTGCGCTTCGTAGGCCTTCAGGACTTCTTCCTTCATGGCGCCCCAGATCTCGCGATGGAGCGTGGCGAAGGCAGGCGTCATGCGGATCTCCGAGACGTCGCGCGGCCGGGGCAGGTCGACCTTGAAATCGCCGATCGGCCGCGTCCCGGGCCCCGCCGACAGCACGACGACGCGGTCCGACAACGCGATGGCTTCGTCTAGGTCGTGAGTGATGAACAGCACCGACTTGCGGTCCTCCGCCCACAGCGCCAACAGCTCGTTCTCCATGAGCTGGCGGGTCTGCACGTCGAGGGCCGAGAACGGCTCGTCCATCAGCAGGATGTCGGGACTGACGATCAGGGTTTGCGCCAGCGCCAGGCGCTTGCGCATGCCGCCCGACATCTGATGCGGATAACGATCGCCGAAACCCGCCAGGCCGACGCGGCGCAGCCACGCCTCGCCCTGCGCCACGGCCTCGGCGCGCGGCACGCCGCGGAATTCCAGACCGGCGATCACATTGTCGATGCCGCTGCGCCACGGCATCAGCGCATCGGCCTGGAACATGTAGCCGGCGCGCCGGTTGACGCCATCGGCGGCAATCAGCGGCTCACCGAACACCGAGACTGTTCCGGACGATGGCTCGAGCAGGCCGGCCGCGACATTGAGCAGGGTCGATTTCCCGCAGCCGGTCGGGCCGACGACGGAGACGAACTCGCCCTTGGCCACTTCGAGGGTGGCATTTGCGACCGCCGTGTAGGCGCCGCCCCGCCCATCGCGGGCGGCGAAGCGGCAAGTGATGTCGGCCAGCGCCAGCGCCGGCACGCCCTCCTGCGACACGCCGCGTCAGCTCCGCTTGCCGGCGCGCTGGGCGAACTCGTTGGTCCAGGTGTCCGCCAACTTGATCTTGCCCGCATCGGCGGCGACCTTGGGATCGCCTTCGACCAGGAATTTCAGGCTGTTCTCCATCGCGCCCGGCGGCATCAGGCCATCCGGTGAAATCGTGCCGCGCACGTTGGCGAACGCCTTCTCGTAGAGCGCCCGGTCGCCGAGCAGATAGCCCTCGGGCACCGCCTTGGCGACTTCCGACGGCGGCGCGGTCTGCAACCATTCGTCGGCCCGCACGATCGCGGTGGCCAGCGCCTGCGCCGTGTTGGGAGTCTTCTTCAGGAGATCGGGCTGGGCGTAGAGGCAGGCGGCCGGAAAGGCGCCGCCGAACAGTTCTTCGTTGCCCTTCATGGTCCGCGTGTCGAGCATGATCTTGATCATGCCCTTCTCCTCCAGGATCGTCAGTGCCGGGTCGGCTTGCGAAATGCCGTCGACCTCGCCCTTCTCGATGGCGGCCACTACCGAGGCGCCGGCACCGACGCCGATCGCCACGATGTCGGAGGCCTTGAGTCCGCCCTTGGCCGCCCAGTAGTTGACCAGCATGTTGGTCTGCGAGCCGGGCGCGGTGACGCCGAACTTCATGCCCTTGATGTCGGCCGGTCCCTTGACCTTGGCAGCGACGTCCTTGCGCAGGCCGATGGCGAGCTGCATGCCGCGCCCGATCAGGGCGAAGCCCACGATCGGCTGGCCGCGCTGCTGCATGCGAATGGTGTGCTCGTAGGCGCCGGCGACGACGTCGGCGCTGCCGCCCATCAGGGCCTGCAGCGACTTGGCGCCGCCCTGGAAATCGTTGATCTCGACGTCGAGGCCTGCGTCCTTGAAGAAGCCCTTGGTCTCCGCGACCGTGAGCGACAGATAGTAAAGAGCCGACTTGCCACCGACCGCCAGCACGACCTTGCTCTTCTCGGGTTTACCCTGGGCCCGCGCTATATGGGGCGCGGCCACCAGCATCGGTGCCGCCGCCAATATCGTCCGTCGCCGCATTTGCAGCCTGGTCATCGTTTCCTCCAGTTTCTTTCAGTTGATATGAGCTTGCCGCAAGGCTCCGATACGAGCAACCGCCGCGTCGACGCTGCCAGGTTCGGCAGCGCGTGACCGTGGGACAGGGGTTCACGTCGCCAGACACTTCACCTCATATCGATCAAGTCCTTGTTCGCACCCTCCAAATCCGCTGCCGTCGAGGCCGGGCCGTGGGACACCGGATGATGTTTTTTACGTCGCCATTCCGCCAGGACGAACAGCTCTGCGCCGGACAGCGCCGGCTTGCGGCGCCGCAGTTGCCGCCCGGTATCGAGGGTTTGCGATACGGTCACGGTGGGTCCTTCCGTCGTACCTTGCGGTCGGCGACAGGATTACCAGAAGGATAGGATAAGTCAATAGGCCTCTCGATAAGCCTATGCTGACCTGCTCCGCCTACTCCCTGTGCATCGTCGCAGAAGCTTCTTTTCATGGTCTTTTGGACCGCGAGCGTCCCGCTCGCTC
>JAQSDW010000150.1:12548-27553 GCA_029946105.1 Reyranella sp.
GCTTATGAGCGAGCGGGACGCTCGCGGTCCCTATGAGCATGAGGGCTACGACAGTGGAATCTCAAACAGTCAGAATCACTGTGCAGAGCTACTACTTGTCGAACCGGCGCTCCTGCCACCACGGAAAATATGACGGCATGCCGTCGCTCACCTTCATGGGGAACTTCGCCGGGCGCTTTTCGAGGAAGGCCACGACGCCCTCCTTCACATCGGCCGACTTGCCGCGGGCGTAGATGCCCTTGGAATCGACCTTGTGCGCCTCCATCGGATGGTCGGCCCCCAGCATCTTCCAGATCATGTGGCGGTTGAGCGCCACCGAGACGGGCGCGGTGTTGTCGGCGATCTCGCGCGCCAGCGCATAGGCCGCCGGCAGCAAGGCCTCGGGCTTGTGGACCGAGCGCACGAGCCGGCCGGCCAATGCCTCTTCCGCCGAGAAGACGCGGCCGGTCATCACCCATTCCAGCGCCTGCTGCGGCCCCACGAGGCGCGGCAGGAACCAGCTCGAGCAGGCCTCCATGACGATGGCGCGGCGGGTGAAGACGAAGCCGTAGCGCGCCGCCTCCGACGCGAGGCGGATGTCCATCGCGAGCTGCATGGTGATGCCGACGCCGACCGCCGGCCCGTTGCAGGCCGCGATCGTGGGTTTCAGCGATTCATAGGCGCGGAGCGTGAAGAGCCCGCCGCCGTCGCGATGGCCATCGAGACCGGGATCGATGGGCCCGCGATTCTCGGCATTGAAGGTGTTGGCGCCGCCCGACAGGTCGGCCCCCGCGCAGAAGCCACGACCGGCACCGGTGAAGACCACCGCCCGCACGTCGTCGTCGCGGTCGGCGCGATCCATCGCATCGAGCAACTCCGACAGCATCTTGCCGGTGAAGGCATTGAGTTTGCCGGGCCGGTTCAACGTGATCGTGAGGATGCCGTCCGTGGTCTCGTACTTGATCTGCTCGTAATTCACGCGGTGATCCTCACGTCTGGTTGATGAGAACGACGCCACCCATGATCAGCGCGAGGCCGCCGATCTGCTTCAGGCCGAACGGTTCGCCGAACACGAAATGCCCGAGGATCGCCACCAGGGCGTAGGACACCGACACGCTGGGAAAAGCCACCGACACCGGGATCTTGCGCAGCGCCACGATGTAGAGAAAGGCCGCCGACCCGTAGAGCGCCAGGCCGCATATTGTCGAAGGCCGCATGAGCTGGCCGATGAAAGTAGGCGCATCGGCGCCGGCCTTGAGCAGTATCTGCCCGCCGATGCCGGCCAGGATGCCGATCCCAAGCGCCACGTAATAGGGGGTCATCGTTCAGGACTCCAATCCGGAAGGCTCGCGGTGGGGCTGCCCCGCCGCGCGTGTGTCGACCCTGGGCCACTCGACGTCCAGCCCGTCGCCGGCGCGGCGAAAGATCTCGCGCACGAGATACTGCGGCTTGCGGTTGACCGACAGGAACATGCGGCCGAGATACTCGCCGATCACCCCGAGCAGCACGAGCTGCACGCCGGCCAGGACCAGCACCGCGACCATCAGCGAGGCCCAGCCTTGCGGCGGCTGGTCGGAGATGATCGCCTCGACGATGGTGACGATCGCGGCAATCGCGCCCAGGGCGCCGAACCCCAGCCCGAACAGGGTGGCGAGCCTGAGCGGCATCACCGAAAAATTGAGGAACATCGCCAGCCACAGCCGGATCAGCCGGCGCACCGTGTAGTTGGACTGGCCCTCGTTGCGCGGCAGGTGGTGGACCTGCAGGCGGCCGACGTTCTGCGTGACCTGGAACACCAGGCCGTCGACATAGGGAAAGGGTCCCTCGTAACTCGACACGATGCGCTCGCGCACGAAGGCCGAGAGGCAGCGGAAGCTCGAGAGATAGAGGCCGGGCGGCTTGTCGAGCAGCCGGTCGGCGCACCAGTTGGTGAAGCGGCTGCCCAAGTTGCGCCAGGGCGCATGCTTCTTCTCGGCATAATAGGTGTAGACGGCGTCGTAGCCGCCGTCGCGCGCATGCTCGAACAGACGGCAGACCTCGGCCGGCGGGTTCTGCAGATCGTCGTCCATGGTGATGGCGAAGGCGCCACGGGCACGGGCAAGTCCCGCCATCACCGCGTTGTGCTCGCCGAAATTGCGACTGAGACTAAGGAGCGTGATCGGTGCGCCCGGCAAGGCCACCAGTTCCTTGCAGACGTCGAGGCTGTTGTCCGGGCTGCCGTCGACCACCAGGACGATCTCCAGGCCACCGTCGATCTCCAGCGCCCGCAAGGCCGCGACCAGTTCGCCGATCGTGGCGGCGCCGAGATAGACCGGAACGACGACGGACAGGGCGGGCGTGGCGATATCACTCATCGCGCGCCAAAAGGAGCAGCATCAGAGGGAGCAGCATCAGGGAAGGCAAAGGCGTGTTCCGTTGGCTGAATCCGGGGGGGGCAGGTCGCGGCGGGCATTGTGCACGCATCTGTCGTGTACCGACAACTGCCGGCCGGTTCCACACCGGGTCTCCTAGGCCAAGCCCATCCGCCAACCCTGTACGCCAAGCCTCGTCTTCCCGCGTGCTTATGATATCGTCGCCCCGCCTTGCCAACAGCCCAGCTCAAACCTCCGACGATTTCGCCGCGCATCGAGCGGCTGCTGCTGGTGCCTTTGTTCGCGCTGCCGGTCCTCTGGCTCGCCGGCTACTTCTTTCCGCCGATCAACCATGACGTGGCAGCGATCCTCGACGTCTCAACACGCTGGATCGGCGGCGAAAAGCTCTATGTCGAGATAATCGACGAAAACCTGCCGCTCACCTTCGTCGTCCACGCCCTGCCGGTGCTGACCGCCAAGCTGCTGCCGGGCAGCGTGACGTTCTGGTTCACGGCCTGGGTCGTGGCCGGCATCTTCGCCTCCTTCGTGGCCTGCCGGCGGCTGGTCCGGCTCGTTCCGTCGGCCGACCATGCGCTGACCGAGGCGCTGCTGCCGCCGGTCCTGCTGTTTCTGTTCTCGGTGCTGCCCAACGAACACTTCGGGCAGCGCGAACACATCATGTTCGTGGCCTGCGCGCCCTACCTGATCGCCTCGATGGCGCGCGCCGAGGGCGTGGTGCTGGGACGGATCGCCGCCATCGCCATCGGCCTCGTGGCCGGCGTGGCGCTGGCGATGAAGCCGCACTATCTCGCCATTCCGGCCGCCGTCGAACTCTACCTGATGGTCCGCCGCGGCTGGCGCGTGACGCTGCTCGATCCGATCCCGTGGTCGATCGGGCTGATGGCGGTGGCGCATCTGGTGGCGATGTACACGATCTTCGCCGACTTCGGCTTTGTCGTCATGCCGCTGGCCGTCGAAGCCTATGCCCCGATCGGCGAATCAGGCTGGCGCGACGTGCTGGGCAGCAACGTCCTCGCCCCGACCCTGATCGCGCTGTTGATCTTCGGCATCATCGCCATCGTCTTCACCAAGACGATTTCCGCCCGGGTGCTCGTGGCGTTCGGCGTCGGAGCCGCGATCTCGGCCATCGCCCAGGCCAAGGGCTGGCCCTATCATGTGCTGCCGGCGCTCTCAGCCGCGATCATGCTGGCAGCCCTGACCGTCTCCCAGACCGTCGACCGCTACCTGCCGATCAGCCGCAGCAGCCATCGCCTGCCGGTGTCGGTGATCTCGGCCACCTTGATGGTGCTGCTGTATTTCCAGGCCGCCCTCTACACGCCGCCCTTCTACAAGCAGCGGCAGTTCGAGGATTCGATCGGCGGGCGGCTGCAGCACATCATCGAGCAGAACGCGCCGCATCGCTCGATCCTGGCGCTGTCACCCGGCATCTACCCGCTGTGGCCGATGATCAACTATATCGACGGCCGCATGAGCATGCGATTCCTGAGCCTGTGGGTGCTACAGGGCGTCTACGCGACCTGCGACGACTTCCCGGCGCTCTATAATCCGCCCGACACGATGGATGAGTCCGAGAAATACGTGTTCGATGCCGTGAGCGACGACTTCGCCCGCGAGCAGCCCGACCTGCTGATCGTCGACCGTGTCGCGGGTATCCCACGCTGCCAGGGCAAGGAATTCGATTACCTCGAATACTTCCTGCAGAACCGCACGTTCGCAGACACTTTCGAAGGCTATGAGCACCTCATGGATTTCGACCGCTACCGGATCTACCGGCGGAAGAAGAAATAGCGGCCGCTCACTGGCCCGTTCACTGGCCCCACTTGCCCATCACCCGGGCGCGCAGCGCCTCGGGGATCTTCTCGACATCCGGCACCTTGAAGACCCCCGACGCCACCATGACGATCTCGCCACCGCAGACGAGATCGCAGCTGGCAAAGCAGAAATTGAGGGTGCGTCGGGCGATGCGCGCCGTGCCCTCCAGCCACTGGCCGAGCCTGGCGCCGCGCACGAACTCGGTGCCGAGCGAAACAGTGGGATGGGGCCAGCGGATCCCGGTGGCGTATCCGGAGCCCGCCCCCATCACCATGTCGGCCACGGTGACCAGCAGACCGCCATGCGCCCAGCCCATCGGGTTGCCGTGGCGCTTCTCCAGCGGCAGGCCGACACGGAGCTTGTCGCCCTCGGCCTTGAACCAGAGCGGTCCGATCAAGCCGACGAAATCGTCGCTGACGTCGAGCGGCTGGAAGCCGTCAGGGATGAGTGGGGGGACGAGCGTATCGGTCATGTCGGCAATCCATCGTGGGAGGCGGCGAGACGATCGAGCATGTCGCGCACCGCCGGCTCGAACCGCGTGCTGCGATGGGTTTCCTCGTTGAGCGACACCATGATGACGCGCTGGACGGCGGTACAGTTGCTGTCGCTGTCGAACAGGCCCTGGCCGATGACGCACTTACGCTCGTGCGCCTCGATCAGCCGTGCGCAGGCCGTGGCGGTGCCGGGGTAGAACATCTGACGCTTGAAGTCGGCTTCGATGCGACCGATGACCAGGCGAAAGCGCGGCAGCCCGGACCGCACGATGCCGCGCAGATAGGACACGCGGGCATTCTCCAGGAGCTCGATGAACGCGCCATTGTTGACGTGGCCATTGGCATCGACGTCGGCGAACCGGAGATTTTCGGAGGTCGAGAAACCGTAGATGCCGCGATCGGCAAGGTCGAACGCCATGAAGATCAACGCTCCGCGAATTCAAGGGTCAGGTGGGCGGCCTCTTGCGGCGGCACGATCAGCCGGCCGGCGTCGGGCTTCAGCACGGCAACGCCATTCTTCTTCAGGAGGGCCTCGCAGGCGGCGAGGCTGTCGACACGCACCTGTAGCAGCGCCGGATGATCGCCCGGCCGCACCGGTGTCACGCCGGGATAGCGCGCCGCGTAATCCTTGCGGGTGAGGTAGCGGATCGGCTGCGTGCCGGTGTTCACCACCAGCCCCTCGCCGTCGCGCCGCACCGAGCCCGCGCCGAAATATTTCTCGAGTTCGGCGATCCATTTCGCCGGCTGGTCGGCGATCACGGTGACACCCAGGATGCCGCGCGCGCCATTGGGGTGCTTTGCCCACTCGCCGCGATAGACGAATTCGGGCGTCTGATGCTCGCAGACGAAGAAGCCGACCACCGGCATGTGCGTCTTGGGAATGCGGATGGTGCGGAACTTGGCATGCTCCATCTTGCCCGCGACCTCGACCGCGCGATCGAAGAAGAGCGGCGCGTCGGGCTGCAGGCCGGCCTGCTTGAACGCTTCGTAGGCGAGGTCGGCGCCGTCGGTGGCCAGCGCCACGTTGGCGAGACCGCCGCCGTCCTTCAGCCATTCGCGACGCTCGGCATTGAATTCCGTGTCCTCGACGATGCCCAGGATCTCGAAATAGTCGGTGTCGAAGATCATCAGATGGTTGGCCGTCCCCAGCTTCTTGTGGAAGCCGCGCGGCTGGACCTGGAAGCCGAGCTTCCTGTAGGCAGCCTCGGCCAGCTCGATGCCGTCGACCATGACGACGACGTGGTCGAGCCCCTTCACCGCCCGCTTCATGCCGGCCTCCTACGCACCATGTTGATCCCCTTGGCCGTCATCACCAGTTCGCCCTTCTGGTTGGTGGCGCTCCAATGCTCATGGATCACGCCAAGGCCGGGCTTGCTCTTCGACGGCACCTTCTCGGCGCACTCGACCCAGGCGGTGAGCGTGTCGCCCGGACGTACCGGCTTCAGCCAGCGCAGTTCGTCGAGGCCGGGCGAGCCCAGCGCCGTGCGCTTGTCGATGTAGTTGTCGACGAACAGCCGCATCAGCTTGGCGGCAATGTGCCAGCCCGAGGCGATCAGGCCGCCGAACATCGAGGCACGGGCCGCCTCGGCGTCGATGTGGAAGCTTTGCGGGTCGAATTGGCGTGCGAAATCGACGATCTCCTGCTCGGTGAAGCTGGTCGACCCCAGCGGGTACTTCTTGCCGGTTTCGTAATCTTCCCAGTAGCGCGGGGCATCGGATTGCATGGCATCGGTCTTCGCAGAGGGAGGGCCGGCCCGTCAATCCGACCATTCAATCCGCGATCACCTCACGGATGTGATTTCCCCGAGGATGTGATTTCCCCGAGATTGGCGAGCCCGCTATGGTCAACGCAGAACCACGAGGAAGACATGCGCCCAACTGGACTTCTGCTGGCGGCCGCGCTCGGCCTGTCTCTGCTCGCTTGCACCCCGCCCCAGACAACCGGCTCGTCGCCGAAACAGACGACCAGTTCGCCCCAGGACCTTGCCTACTGCGCCAAGCTCAGCCAGCTCTACCAACGCTACGTCGGCGCCGATCCGAGCACGAGCAGCATGGATGGGGTCACGCCGGATGTCATAGGTGGGGAGGCTGTGGCCAAGTGCCGTGAGGGTGACGCCAAGGCGTCCATCCCCACGCTCGAGCGCCTGCTCAAGGATGCCGACATGACCCTGCCGCCGCGCTCCTGAAGGCTGATCACTCTTCCATTTGCGGCGGCGGCGGCGGAGGCGGTGACTCTTGAGCTTTGATTCCGGCGAAGAGCACCGCGGCAATCACCACCATCGTCAATGCCGTCGCGACAGCGGCCGGCCCTCGTTCTCCGTTGGTACCTACCAGCCAGACTCGATATGCCGCGACGGTGATCGCGACGAATACGGCCAGGGTCAAAACGAGAAGGAAAGTCTTCATTCGAGAGTTGGCAGGCTCTGGTGGGGTGGTCGATCTTCGTGAGGCCGGCTGTGCAATTGCAGTAGTACTGCATCGGACGCTGTCTGTCGCGGTCCCTGCAGGGATTCCAAGGAGAGGAATGCCCGCGCCGCTTGGGCTATGTTCCTGCCGACCAACGGCTGAGTGATTAATTTTCCATGTCGCGCGACAAACGCCTGCAGGACCGTTCGATCTATCCGCACTGGTGCACCGACACGGTGCGCTTCTCCGACCAGGATGCGGCCGGCCACGTCAACAACGTGGCGCTCTGCGCCTATCTCGAGACCGCCCGCCTCACCTTCATCCGCGATATGGGCATGATGGCCCGCGGCGAGGACGGCGTGCGCGGCATCTCGGCCGGCATGAACGTGAGCTTCCTGGCCGAGTCCCATTGGCCGGGCCAGGTCGAGCTGGGCACCGGTGTGATCAAGGTCGGCACCAGCTCCGTCACGGTCGGATCGGCGGCCTTCAAGGACGGGGCCTGCATCGTCGCGGCCGAGATGACGGTGGTCCGGCTGAAAGGCATGACACCCCATCCGATCGGCCCGGAATTGCGGGCGGCCCTGGAAAAATACCGTTTGAAGGGCTTTTAGGCCGCTTGACCTGGCGGGGCGTGGCCCTTATCTTTGCGCCTGCGAGTAAGTCGCATCTGCACGGAAGCGGGCCAAACGTCCATGTATCTCTGCATCTGTCGGGCCATTCGGGAACGCGAAGTCGACGCCGCCGTCCGGGCAGGCGCGCGCAAGCCGGCCGACGTCTTCCGCGCCTGCGGCAAGAGCCCCCAATGCGGCACCTGCGCCTGCGACATGCGCGAGCGCATCGCGCAAACCGTCCGTGATGAGGCCGTCCGTGAAGAGGCCTGCCAGCCCTCGTTGATGGCGGCTGATTAGCTCGAGGCTTCGCCCTCGCCGATCTGGCTCTGCAGGTAGTTCTGCACGCCGACCTTCTCCAGCAGACCAATCTCCGTTTCGAGGAAATCGATGTGCTCCTCGGCATCCTCGAGGATGTCGACGACGATTTCGCGGCTGACGAAATCCTTCGCCGTCTCGCAATGGACGACCGCCGCAACCAGCGCGGTACGTGCTCCGCTCTCCAGCTTGAGGTCGGCGGCGAGGCATTCGGGAACCGTCTCGCCGATCGCGATCTTGCCGAGATCCTGGAGATTGGGCAGCCCGTCCAGAATCAGGATGCGCTTGATCAGCTTGTCGGCGTGTTTCATCTCGCCGATCGATTCCTCGTAGATCTTCTTGCCCAGCCGCTCGAAGCCCCAGTGATTCATCATCCGGGCGTGCAGGAAGTACTGGTTGATGGCCGTCAGCTCGTTCTTCAGGAGCTTGTTCAACTCGGCGATGATCTGCGGGTTGCCCTTCATGGCCGAACCTCCTCGATAGTGGGATGTGTCTTAGAGATACTCGCAGAAATATCTGACGCAACTGCGGAATGCGCGACTGAGAACCGTTCGCTCAGAAATTTGTGCGCGCCTGCCTCTGCCTGCGAGAATGAGACGCAACAAAAGCGTGGCGCGCGCGTTGCATAGTGTCGGTGAGCGTCAACATCAGGAGTACCGATCATGCCGTTGGACAAAGCCAAAGCACCCTTCTCTCTCCCCAAACTGCCGTACGCCGACGATGCCTTGGCGCCGGTGATTTCGGCCAACACCATTTCCTTCCACCACGGCAAGCACCACGCGACCTACGTCAAGGTGCTGAACGAGTTGATCGCCGGCACGCCCTACGAGAGCCTGACGCTGGACGAGATCGTCGTGCGCGCCGCCACCGACAAGGACGCGGCGGCCAAGAAGATCTTCAACAACGCCGCCCAGGCCTGGAACCACGAGTTCTACTGGCACAGCATGACGCCGAAGGGCGGCGCGCCCACGGGCAAGATCAAGGACGCGCTGGACAAGAGCTTCGGCGGCCTCGACGCCTTCAAGAAGGCGTTCAGCACGGCCGCGGTCGGCCAGTTCGGCAGCGGCTGGGCCTGGCTGGTCAAGGCCAAGGACGGCGCACTCAAGATCGAGACGACGTCGAACGCCGACACGCCGCTCGCGCACGGCGGCACGCCGCTGCTGGTCGCCGACGTGTGGGAACACGCCTACTACCTCGACTACCAGAACCGCCGCCCCGACCACCTCGCGGCATGGCTCGACAAGCTCGTGAACTGGTCGTTCGCTGAAGCGAATCTCGCCACCTAATCAATAGCGAAAAGTGACGTTGACCGAGCCGAACTGCGTGAAGCGGTTCTGCTGGCTGAACTCGGGCGTGCGCAGGACCTGCGTGTAGGTGAAGCGCACGCCACCGTAGAGGATGGCGAAGCCCACCTGGGCTTCGCCGACGAAGGGCAGATGGCCGACACTCAGGCTCTGGCCGTCGGTGTTGCCGTCGAGGAAGATATTGCGCGCGACCGCCTGGGCATCGACGCCGGCAAACAAATACCAGCCGAAACTGCCGTCGCCGATGAACGCCTCCGATCCGGGCAGCGCCGGACGGGCACGCGTCGGGCCGAAATCGTCACGCAGGTTCTTGCCGATGCGCCCGGTGCCGCCGACGCTGGCGTAGGTGGCGACATTGCCGAGGGCGACGCCCAGGCGCGGGATGAAGTCTACCTCGAGTTTCGGATCCTCGATCAGGACGGACCGGCCAGTGCGCCAGCGCCGCTCGAAGGCGAGCCCCAGGGTCGGCTCGTTGTGCAGCTGGTTCGCCCAGCCGTAGGTGGGCGCCACGCCGATCAACGTGTGCCAGTTGTTCTGCACGAACGAGCCGCCGGCCGCCGGACCTATCACGCCGGCATCGAACTGCAGCGTGTCGAGCCGCATGGGCTCTTCCTTGCCGGTTTTCTCGTCGAAGCGTTTGTAGGTGTACTGCAGGGCGAAGCTGCCATAGAGCCACGCGGCGTAGGGCCGGTCGTTGTAGATCGGCTCGGAAATCCACGTGTCCTGCGGTGTGTAGATGTTCTGGCCGATCGATATGGCGAGGCGGCGAATGACCGATGTGGCCGGCGCCTCACCGAAGAAGGTCGGAATAGTGGTGGCCGCGACGATGCCGTCCGGCAACCCGGTCAGCGCCGGCGACAGCCAGCCCGCGCGAAGGCCGCTGGTATAGTCGCGGTCGGAACGGGCGAGCCGGTTGAAAACGTCGTTCTCGACCTGGAAGGTGTAGATGCTGCGCTGCTCGTCCTCCGTCGCCGAGGCACGCGGCGGTGTCGTTTGAGCGGAGAGCAGGACTGGGTTCGACAGGACGAGAGCCGCCGCAAAGGCCACGGTCTTCAAGGCCACGGTCTTCGCAACTTTGGCTTCCATACAAAGCTAACGCCGCGAACCCGTGGGGGTTCCGTCACTTCACGTTGCCGGGTGCTGCCCGATGCCAGAGTTCCGTCCGCCAGCGCACCGCGATCAGCAGCGTGCAGCCGATCCCCAGCAGGCTGTACAGCGAGCCCGTGACCGCGAAGCCGGCATGCTCCACCAATGGCCCCGACACCAGCAGACCGATGGGCAGGCCGTAGACGGCCAGCATGCGCACGCCCATGACGCGACCGCGCAACGCAGGCTCGGCGCCGCGCAGCAGGAGCACCGCCATGGGCACCATGCAGAAGCTTTGCGTGAAGCCCGCCAGAAACAGCAACGCCTCGCCCCAAACGGGCGACTCGATCCACGAGAAGGCCAGGTTGAGCGCGAACCAGACCAGTGCGGCGGCGATCATCGTCCTTGCCGGCTGGATCCGGGCGCCGTTCATCGACACCAGGATCGAGCCCAGCAGAGCGCCGCCCGCGAAGCTCGCCAGCAGCCAGCCGAGGCCGGTCTGATCGAGGCCGTAGATGTTCTTGGCGACATAGGCCAGCAGCGAGCCGACCAGGGGATAGGCCGCGAGGTTCACGAGGAAGGCGAGCAGCATGGTTGCCCGCATGTCCGGGCTCGCCCAGATGTAGGCGAAGCCTTCCTTGAGCGACTGCAGCGGCGAACCGGGCGTCCCGGCATCGCCCAGCACTCTTAAGCGCCGGATCCCGACGCCGAACGTCAGCGCGAGGCTGATTGTGTAGACGAGGCACACGGCGACATAGGCCAGACCCGAGCCCATCACGGCCACGAGGGTCGCGCCGGAAAGCGCGCCGACGATGCGCGCCGAATCGGCGGTGGTGCGCGACACGCCCATCGCCCGCATGAGATATTCGGCCGGCATGGTCTCGCCGACCAGCAGGTTGCGGAGCGTGATGTCGGACGGCCGCACCAGCCCGATCAACGCCGCCAGGACGAACACCGGCACGGGGGAGGCGAGGCCGGTCAGGAACAGGCCCATCAGCATGAGCGCCACGGCCACGTAGGTGCCGCGCATCAGGCACAGCAGGTTACGGTAGCCTATGCGGTCGCCCGCCATGCCGAACAACGGCGAGATCAGGGTTCCCAGGAACTGCAGCGACCCGAACACGGCCAGCGCCAGGACCGACCCGGTCGTCACCAGCACGAACCAGCCGAGAATGACGCCTTCCATCTCGAATGCCCAGGAGGCAAGCAGGTCGGCCGGCCACTGGAACCGGAAACTCCTGATGCGAAACGGCGCCAATGCCGGCACGCGCGCGATGAGACTCACGTCCTGGTCGTTCCCCTTCCCCTCGGGCATCTTGTGAGGGTGCGCCTCCGGGGAGCGGCAACTTGCCCGCTTGGGGCGCGGGCGGCAATGAACACCTCTTCAGGTCAGCCCTACTAAAGACCGTGGTAACGCCGCCAAATCCTCACAATTTGTGGCTATTTTGACATTCGGCGATTGTGGATATGCCTCTCCTGCACTTGCGTCTCAGCCCCACTCAGAGCAGTGTTATCCGAGAATGCCTTCTGGCGGTTGAAGGTTCGATCTGGCACCGCATGCGGGGTTATTTGGGTTGGAGAAAACCGTGAAGGACGGGTCAAAAAAGCGAACGACGTTCCATTTGGTGCTGATCAAGCCGACGCACTATGACGACGACGGCTATCCGATCACCTGGTTCCGGTCTCACATTCCCTCCAACACGCTGGCCGCTCTCTATGGCCTGGGTGACGACTGCCGGCAGCGCATGGTGCTGGGCCCCGACGTCGACATCCTCATCAAGCCGTTCGACGAAACCAACACCCGCGTCCGGCCTGACAAGATCATGGCCGACATCAAGAGGACGGGCGGCAAGGCCCTGATCTGCCTCGTCGGTGTGCAATCCAACCAGTTTCCCCATGCCGTCGATCTGGCGCGCCACTTCCTCGAGGCCGGCCTGCCGGTCGCCATGGGCGGCTTTCACGCCGCGGGCTGCCTGTCGATGCTGCCGGTCGTGCCGCCCGAGATCCAGGCTGCCATGGACATGGGCATCACGATCTACGCCGGCGAAGCCGAGGAAGGCCGCCTCGACGAGGTGCTGCTCGATGCCTGGCACCAGAGGCTGAAGCCGCTCTACAACTACATGGACGATCTGCCGGGCATCGAGCGCGCGCCGACGCCGCATCTGCCACCGTCGGCTCTCGCCCGCAACGAGGGCCGCAAGTCGAGCTTCGATCTCGGCCGCGGCTGCCCGTTCCAGTGTTCGTTCTGCACCATCATCAACGTGCAGGGCCGCAAGAGCCGCTTCCGAAGCGCCGACGATCTCGAAGCGATCATCCGCGAGAACTACAAGCAGGGCATCACGTCGTTCTTCATCACCGACGACAACATGGCCCGCAACAAGCACTGGGAGGATTTCTTCGACCGGCTGATCGAGTTGAAGGAGAACGAGGGCATCAAGGTGTCCCTGATCATCCAGGTCGACACTCAGTGCCATCGCATCCCGAACTTCATCCAGAAGTCGCGCTGGGCCGGCGTCTATCGGGTGTTCATCGGGCTCGAGAACGTCAACCCGGACAATCTGCTGGCCGCCAAGAAGCGCCAGAACAAGATCACCGAATACCGCAAGATGCTGCAGGCGTGGCACACCAGCGGCGCCTCGACCTGGGCCGGCTACATCCTGGGTTTCCCCGGCGACACGCGCGAATCGATCCTGCGCGACATGGAGATCATCAAGAAGGAACTGCCGCTCGACATTCTCGAGCTCTTCATGCTGACCCCGCTGCCCGGCTCCGAGGACCATCAGACGCTCTGGAAGCAGGGCGTGTGGATGGATCCCGACCTCAACAAGTACGACCTGCATCATCGCGTCGTGCACCATCCCAAGATGAGCGACGCCGAGTACGAGCAGACCTACCGCGACGCCTGGCGGACCTATTACACGCCCGAGCACATCGAGACGGTGGCAAAGCGTCATGGCTCGATCCCCGGACGCAACCCGGCCGAGCCGGCTCAGTTCATGACCATGTTCAAGATCATGTTCGAGGCCGAAGGCGTGCATCCCCTGGAAGGCGGTGTCGTCCGCCTGAAGTACCGCCGCGACCGTCGGCACGGCATGAAGATCGAGCCGATCGGCGTGTTCCATTGGAACCTGGCGCTCGAGACCTGGCGCAAGCTCAAGATCTACGGCCGGCTGGCGTGGCAGGGCTGGCGCATTGGACGGAAGGTCCGCTTCGATCCCAAGCGCCACGAATATACCGACCTGGCTCTTGAGCCCGTGGGTGAGGACGAGATGGACAAGCTCTCGTTGTTCGCCGACACCGCCGGCGGCGGTGCGGCCGTCACCAAGAAGCGCAGCGAGGACGTCGCCCGCGCCAAGGTCGCCGCCGCCCACAACCTGCAGCGCCTCGAAGCCGCGGAGTAATCCTCCGCGGCTCGTGATGAATGGGGTGACGAACTGGGCGGCGAACGCGGCCTAGTGCAACACGGGCGGCTTCACCTCGTTCAGGCCGTCGGCCACAGTGGCCGAGATCGTCGTCCGCACCATCGAGCGTTCCTTGGCATAATCCCACGGCCGGCCGCGATGGAGCATGGCTCGGTTGTCCCACATCACCGCATCGCCGGTGCGCCACTTGTGGGTGTAGACGAACTCGCGCCGCGTCGCCTCGTCGAGCAGTTGGGCCAGCATCTGGCGCGCATCGCGGTCGTCCATGCCGTCGATGGCATAGGCGTGGCTCGCGACGTAGAGCGCGCGGCGGTCGTTGGCTGGATTGCGCCAGTTGAGCCGCCAGCGCACCGGCGGTAGCGCCTTGCGTTCCTCAGCGTTGGCGAGGTCGGGATGAATCTGGTCGCGGCTGTTGGCATAGGAATGGGTCGCCACCGCATTCTTCAGGCGCTCCTGCAGGTCGGCCGGCAGGCGCTCCCAGGCAAGCCGCGTCGAGGTGAATTCGGTGTCGCCATCGGCGGCCGGCAACACGCGGGCGGTCAGCACCGAGGCCAGCGCCGGCGTCTTCTTGAAGGACGAATCGGTATGCCAGAGCGCATTGGCCTGGGCGACCAGCACCTGGCGGTCGGTCGGGGGCACGATCTCGCCGTTGGCGCCGACGTTGGTCAGGCGCGAATAGAAGCTGTTGGCGCCCACCGAGGCTGCTTTGGTGAGTTCGAGCGGACCGAAGGCCCGGCTGTAGGCCACCTGGATGTCGTCGGCGATCGGCTGGTCGCGGAAGATCAACAGAGAGTGGGCTTCGAAGGCCTCGCGGACGACCTTGTAGGCATCGGCATCGATCGCGACGTCGAGCAGGGTGACGCCCTTCACTTCGACGCCAAACCCGGGTCCCAGTGGAACCAGTTCCATCGCGTTCCTCCTCGCGGTTCTTTTATGTTCGGGATTTTACCGCACGGCGGCATCCTGCGGCTATAGTGCGATTCTTGCATTCGAGGCATTGCAGCATCCCGATGGCCGTTTCCTCCCGTCCGCCGCTCCTCGCTTTCGTCTCCGCCTCGACGCCGACGGCGAAGGCCGCCCGCGCCCGCCTGGAGAAGCGCTACGGGGCCGTAAAGCCTGCCGAGGCCGACGTCATCGTGGCGTTGGGGGGCGACGGGCTGATGCTGCAGGCCCTGCACCGCAACATCCGGCGCCAGACCCCGAT
>JAQSDW010000151.1 GCA_029946105.1 Reyranella sp.
AAGTGGGCGTCGAGCGCCTGGGCGGTGGCGATCTTTCCGCGCGCGTCAAAGTCGAGGGCCGCGACGAGGTGGCAGCCCTTGCCGCAAGCTTCAACCGCTCGGCCCAGCGCATCGAAGAGCTGGTGACGGCGCATCGCCTGCTGCTGGCCAACGCCAGCCACGAGCTGCGCACGCCGCTCGCCCGCATCGCCGTGGCGGCAGCCCTCCTGGGCGACCAGGCCGACCCCAAGACGCGCGCGTCGCTCAAGGAGGACGTGGCCGAACTCGACCAGCTGATCGAGCAGGTGCTGCTGGCGAGCCGGCTCGAAGCCGTGCCCGACCTCGAGCGCCACGAGTCGGTCGACCTGCTGGCGCTGGCCGCCGAAGAGGCCTCGCACTACGACCTCGAAGCCACGGGGCAGTCCGTCACCGTGTCCGGCGACCGCACCCTGCTGCGCCGGCTGGTGCGCAACCTGGTCGAGAACGCGCGGCGCTATGGGGGCGAGGGCCCCGTCTCGGTGTCGGTGACGCAGGAAGGCAACCGCGCCGTGCTCGACGTGAGCGACCACGGCCCCGGCGTGCCCGAGGCCGAGCGGCAGCGCATCTTCGAGCCCTTCTATCGCCTGGCCGGCGGCGCCGAGACCGGACGCGGCAGCGGCCTCGGCCTCGCCCTGGTGCTCGACATCGCGCGCCGCCACGGCGGCGATGCGGTGTGTCTGGCGGCAGAGGGTGGCGGCAGCCGGTTCAGGGTGGATCTGCCCATCGCGTAGAGACGGCGCTCTTCGCCACCTCATTAATTTGTCTTGCAAATGTATATACATTTGCCATCATTCCCTTCGATGACATCGGCGTTCGACGGTTTCGACTGGGACGACGGCAATCGAGCCAAGTGTCAGAAACATGGTGTCTCCGTTGCCGCCCATCGAGGGCCTGTTCTCCGGGCCGGTCGCCATTCTGCCCGACCCCGGACACTCTCGCCGGGAAGCACGGTTGAAGGCCATCGGCCAGGCACCGGAAGGACGCATGGTGTTTCTGGTGTTCACCGAACGACGGCGGGGGGGACGCCTGTTGATCCGGCCGATCAGCACCCGCTACATGCATGCCAAGGAAGTCCGAGCCTATGAAAAAGCGATTGCCCAAACTGACCAGTGACCGCGCCGCCGAGGCCTTCGTCGCCAAGGCCGATCTCGCGGCCTTCGATCTCTCCGGCCTGCGGCTGGTCCGCTACGAGCTGAAGCCCAAGAACCGCGCGATCAGCGTCCGCCTGCCCGACGAACTCCTCAAAGCCGTTCGCCGCCGCGCCAAGCGCGCGGGGGTCCCCTACCAGCGCTTCATCCGCATGACGCTGGAGCAGGCGGTTCAGGGCAAGGACTGATCGCCGGCCTGACCGGCGGCAGCCGGTTCAGGATAGATCTGCCGGCGGCATAGAGAGGCCCCCTCCGCTCAGGCGCTGCTCAGCGCCGATGCGGCATTCTACAATCAGGCCACATGCACATAGTCCAGCGGCTATTCGGCCTCAATTGAAACCCACGTGTATCCCAGAGAGCAGATCAATCCGCGAGGCGCGCGGGGTCGTGGGGAAACCATCATGTTCCATCCGTTGACGCTCGATTACCAGCATGGGGCCATTCTGGCCCGCTTCACCGGGACGCTGACGCTGGCGGATATCGCCGCCTGCGACGAGGCCGTCGTTTCGTTCATCGCCACCGATGGCTCGGTGCCTGCGGTGATCGATCTTACGGGCGTCCACACTGTCGAAATTACCTCGGCGCAAGTCGTGGCGCGCGGAAGGCAGCCCGAGACGATGTCCCGCCAGAAGCGTGTGTTCGTAGCAACCGGCTTGGCCTACGGTCTGTGCCGCATGTTCAGCACCTACCAGGAGGGGATCGGCGGCGAACAGCCGCTCGTCGTGCGGACATTGCCGGAGGCGTATGCCGCGCTGGGACTGACCTCCGCGGGATTTCAGGGTCTGGGGGATTGCTGCCTTCCCCCGAAAGTTGCGCCCTTTGGCCTGACATCCGCAATTTGGAAAGGCCCCTCGCTCTCTCTATGAAGACCAGCTTGCGGCCGGCTTTGTCCCCGGCCTTGTCCATCGCATCGCATAGCCCCTGCGCGAGAGGCCATCACGACGACAGCAGCGACCGCGCGATCCCGAGCGTCGGATCGACATTGCCCGCCTCCGTCCCGTAGCGCCGCGCTTCGGCCTGTCGGGCGGCGCCACGGACGCGGTGCTCCCAGGCGTTGCGCATCGCGTGGTAGCTGAGCGACAGCGCGTCCTCCGCGCCCGAGGCGGCGAGATCCCCCAACACGTCGAGCGGCGAGCCCAGGAGGTCGGTGCCCTGGGCGGCCAGGCGCGCCTGGGCCGTGCCGAGTCGCTGGGCCGTCTTCTGGCGGGCCGCATCGACGTCGGCCTCGCCCTGCCGTTCGGCGAATTGCGCGCGCTGTTCGTCGGCCGATGCCGCGGTGCGCTGCCGCATGGCGAGCCAGTTGTCGTTGTTCCGTTGCGCCTCAGCTTGCTGGAGCTGCTGGGTGGCGCTGATGACTTTCGACGCGGCCGACGCGGCGGCCGTCATGAAGGTCGCGAGTTCGCACATGGGTGTCGGCTCCTTTTGTTCTGAAGAGCCCCCTCACCCAGCCTCTCCCCCAAGGGGGAGAGGAGCTCGAGGGAGAGGAGCTTGAGGGCGAGGCGCCTTCATATTCCTCTCCCCCTATTCGCGCCTCTGAAGGCGCTGAGGGGGAGAGGTTAGGTGAGGGGGTCGAAGGGGGCCGAGGTCGGGGGAACAAATTGGGCGCGCCGGCGTTAATCGTGCTGGCGAACCCGAGAGGTATTCTAGATGAGCACGATCCTG
>JAQSDW010000152.1 GCA_029946105.1 Reyranella sp.
CATGTCCATTCCGACGTGTGTCATGCCGATGTTATCGGTGCTCGGTTGGGACGGGCTTTAAACCGGACTCGGTCGGCCTAGTGTGACGCACCATCCGAGGCAAGCTCCACCCTCCGCTCGGCGTCGAAGCCGAGGCGTGTCAAACCCGCGGCGTGCGCGGGCGGGTCTTGCTTATGTAGTCGATCTGGCGCGGTCCAACCGCCAGCCTGCCAGAACGCATAGCATTTTCCGGCTGAACCTGCAACTTAATACCTTTCACATCCGCGTGAGCGGATGCTGGCAGTGCAAGCACTCCAGTTAGCGGCTGCAGGCGCCGGCAAAATAGGCGGCGGCATCGCACGCCTTGCCGTCCGGCAATGCACAGGCGCCCTGCTCGTCGGCAGCACCGCTCCTCGCCACCACCGTGTAGCGTCCGCCGGTGATGGCGCAATAACGCGCGGCCGGCGTGATGTAGCCCGTGACGCGCAGGCCGCCAGCCGGACACTCGCCGCGGAACAGTGCCCACTCCTCGCACTGGTAGTTGTCGACGAAGATGCAGACACCGTATTGGCCGCCGTCGGGTCGGCGTTCGATGTGGAGCATTCCGCCCTTCGCCGCGCAATTCTGCGATGCCGGGTTGGCAAGCTGCGGAGGCGACGCCTGCGCCAGTAGCGCGGCACTGCTGGCCAGGCTCGCCACCATGGACAGCAGCAACGCCTTGGCGATCACCGCCTTATCTCGGTCGATGCTCCGAGACCCGCCATCCTCATGATTCGCTCCTCTTTGGTCGCACAACGCAGCGAAAGCCGACATGACTGGTCGAGGTGTCGACCGCTTCGGCATGGCGCGCGGCAGGGCGATAGCGCCGGCAATAGTTGGGCGCGCAGAGATGCGAGCCGCCCTTCAGCACCTTGCGCGGAATGGATACGGCGGGTTGGCTTGGATCGTAGCTCGCCTCGATGGCAGCACCGCGCGGATTCTCCGGCACGCAACACGCCTTGGGCGCATCGCCTTCATGGCGCGACGAATACCATTCGGTCGTCCATTCCCACACGTTGCCGATCATGTCGTGCACGCCGTAGCCATTGGGCGGAAAGGCGCGCACCGGCGACGTGCGGCTATAGCCGTCGGTCTTCAGATTCTCGTGCGGGAAATTTCCCTGCCAGGTGTTGGCCATGTGCCTGCCGCCCGGCGTCATCTCCTCACCCCAGGCGAATTCCACACCATCGAGCCCGCCGCGCGCGGCGAATTCCCATTCGGCCTCGGTCGGCAGTTCCTTTCCGGCCCACCTGGCGTAGGCCTCGGCGTCGCGATAGGCGATCTGCACCACAGGATGATCGTCGAGGCCTCCGATGTGGCTGCCCTTGCCGTAAGGCCGGCGCCACGTGGCACCGAAGGTGAAGCTCCACCACTGGCTCCAGTCGCGCAGATCGACGGGGCGTGACGGAGGCGTGAAGACGAGACCGCCGGCCTTCAGCATGTGCGGCAACGCGCCGGGATAGTCCTTGGCGTCAGGGGCGATCTCCGCCCAGGTCACATGGCCGGTCGCCTCGACGAACTTGCGGAACTGGGCGTTGGTGACCGGCGTCGGGTCGATCCGGAAGCCGTCGACGGCAACCGTGTGAGCCGGCGCCTCTTCCACATAATGCTTGTCCGAGCCCATGCGAAACGTGCCGCCGGGAATCCGGATCATATCCACCGTCGAGGCGGTCACATTTTCGAGCGTGGCCGTCATTTGAACTCGAACGGTTGGATCACTTGCCATCGCTCCACGGCGGCAAGGCCCGCGACGACGACTTTGCGGCGCATGAGCACCTCCCGATGCCCCACTCTACCGCGCCAGGCCCCTGTTGCGCATCAATTGCGATTGAACAGCAAGATATGCACGACCACAGTACCCCGCATGACAGTGACGCCGTCGGCCGGGCCGGACGATGCCATCAAGCGATTGCTGCCGTGGCTGGTCGCGGTGGCGTTCTTCATGCAGTCGCTCGACACCACGATCCTGAACACCGCCGTGCCCGCCATTGCCAAGGCGATGGACGTGACGCCGCTCAGCGTGAAGTCGGTGCTGGCAAGCTATACGCTGAGCCTCGCCGTCTTCATTCCCGTCAGTGGCTGGATGGCCGACCGGTTCGGCACCCGCGCCGTCTTCGCCTCGGCCATCGGACTGTTCACCTTCGGGTCGATACTCTGTGGTCTGGCGACAGATATAGACACGCTGGTCGCCTGCCGCGTCCTGCAGGGCGCCGGCGGCGCCATGATGACACCTGTCGGCCGCATGACCCTCGCCCGCACCTATGACAAGGCCGAACTCGTGAAGGCCATGAGCTTCGTGGCGATCCCGAGCCTGATCGGCCCCATGGTCGGGCCCGTCGCCGGCGGCCTCATTGTCGCCTACCTGCATTGGAGCGTGGTGTTCTTCGTCAACATCCCGGTCGGCCTGCTCGGCCTCTATTTCGTCCGCCGTCATCTGCCGGACTATCGCGAATCACAGACCCACCCGCTCGACGTCGCCGGGTTGGTGATGTTCGGTGGCGGCATCGCGCTGTTGTCCTACGTCCTGGAAGTCTTCGGCGAGAACACGCTGGACGTTCCGCAGATGCTGGGGCTGCTCGCCCTCGCCGCGATCCTGCTGGCCGGATACGGCATACGCGCGACCCGAACCGCTTTTCCTCTGCTGAACCTCGGCCTGTTCCGGGTGCGCACCTTCCGGGCGGCGGTGTCCGGCGGCTTCTTCACGCGCCTCGGCCTCGGGGGCATCCCGTTCCTCTTCCCGCTGCTCTACCAGGTCGGCCTCGGCTTTTCGCCCGTCCAGTCGGGCCTGCTGGTCTTGCCGCAGGCGGTGGCATCGATTGGATTAAAAACCTTGATGCCGACGATCCTGGCGCGGCTGGGCTACCGCACTGTGCTCATCGCCAACACGATCGTCGTCGGCCTGCTCATCGCCTCGTTCGCGACCGTCGGCGCCGATACGCCGGTCTGGCGCATCGTCGTCCAGGCCTTCATCCTCGGCTTCTTCACATCCATGCAATACACCAGCATGAACACGCTGGTGTATGCCGATGTCTCGGGCTCCCAAACCAGCGGCGCCAGCACGATCGCCTCCACTGGTCAGCAACTGGCCATCAGCTTCGGCGTCGCCGGCGCCTCCCTGATCGCCGCGGTGTTCGTGCCGCCGGGGCTGCATTCCCATCCGGCGGCTTTGATCCACGGCGTGCAGCAGGCCTTCCTCGTGCTGGGCGCCATGACGATCGTGTCGGCCGTGGTCTTCATGGAACTCAAGAAGGACGATGGCGACGCCGTCAGCCGGCACGACGGGCCTCACCTCGAGGCCGAAAGCTAGTTCAGGCGCCAGATCGCGATGTTGAGCACGGTGGCAAAGCCCACCCACAGGGCGTAGGGCACCATCAGCAGCGCAGCCAGACGATCGATCGGGCGGAAGGCGAACGCCGTGGCGATCACTGCCAGTTCGAGAACAAGGATGACAGCGACGGCCGCGCCGGTCCTCTCGAGACCAAAGAAGGCCACGCTCCAGCCGAGATTGAGCGCGAGTTGCAGCGCGAACATGGTGAGCGGCCCCTGGGCGGTCTCGCGATCGGCCGCGCGCCAGACGCGCCAGGCGGCGGTGGCCATCATGACGTAGAGGACCGTCCACACCGGCCCGAACACCTCGTTGGGCGGGTTGAAGGGTGGCTTGTTCAGGTCGGCGTACCAGGTATTCACGCTGCTCGCGGTGACGGCAGCGCCCAGCGCACCGATGCCAAGACAGAAGGCAAGAAACAGGACAAGTCCGATGATCTCGGCGATACGACTGCGCTTCATGAGCTTCAGGACAACAGGCTGGCGCCGACGTTGATCGTCAGTGCGAGGATCGCGGTGTTGAAAGTGAAGGCCACGATACCGTGTACGAGACTGAGATAGCGCATGGCAACGGAAGTGGTCGCGATGTCACCGGTCTGCGCCGCACAGCCGATGACGAACGAGTAGTAGAGGAAGTCGCGATAGTCCGGTTCACGACCGCCGGGGAAATCGAGGCCGCCGGGCCCATCCTCGTCCAGCCGATAGTAGACATTGGCATAATGCAACGTGAAGACGGTATGGGTGAAAGTCCACGACAGGGCCACCGTCGCTCCCGTGATCGTAAGCGCCAGCGGCACCGAGTGTTCGGGCATCTTGAGCATCGGCAGCTCGGCGAAAATGGCGGCGAAACTCGTGCCTGCGCTCACGATCACCAGAAGCAGGATGATCCAGTCGCCCTCGTCATAGAGCGCGGCGCGGCTGCGGCACGTGTCCACCGTCGAGCGCACGAACATCCGCAGTGTCACGGCAATATAAATCACCGCCGTCAGATCCCAGGCCAGGATCAGACGGGTGGGTAACCGGACCGACAGCGGAAGCAGCAAGAACAGGACAAGGCCAGCCGCAAAGGACAACAGCAGGCGCCGACGACCAACCACAAAGCGGTAGGCCCGCCATTTCTGATAAGGACGCTCGTCCATATTGCTCTCCCCCTCGCCGCACTCTGCCATCTCGGCGCGCGACGGCAATCAATGTATTGTCGTCGCCAATGATGTTCGACGCGATGGACCTGGCCGCGACGTTCGTATTCGCCATCAGCGGCGCCACCCGTGGCGTTCACCGCCGGCTCGACCTGTTCGGCGTGCTTGTGGTCGCCTGGGCGGCCGCTGTCGCGGGCGGCATTGCCCGCGACCTGCTGATCGGCGCCATTCCGCCTGCCGCCATCACCAACTGGCGCTATCTGGCAGCGGCCGTCGCGGCCGGACTTCTGGGCTTCTTCGCCTCGGGCACGATCGGCCGCCTGAAGACACCGGTCCTGCTGTTCGATGCGGCGGGGCTCTGCCTGTTTGCCGTCACCGGGACACAGAAGGCTCTGGCTTTCGGCCTCAACCCGGTCATGGCGGCGATGATGGGCATGATCACCTGCATCGGTGGCGGGGTGGCCCGCGACCTCCTGACCCTCCAGGTGCCAACCGTGCTTCGCTCTGAACTCTATGCCGTCGCTGCCTTGGCGGGCGCCGGCTCGATTTCCCTGGGATTTTGGGCCGGATTACCCCTCCTGCCCACCGCGGCATTCGGGGCGTCCCTGTGTCTGTTTCTGCGCCTGATGTCGATTTATCGCGGCTGGCAATTGCCAATTGCCAGGGCGCCAAGAAAGTCTTCTAAAGAGACTGACTAGATTCGATCCGACCTAAGGACGATTCGCAGCCGACGCCCTTGCCGCTCCTGTGGATGAACGCTAAACACACGGCCGTCATTTTGTCGCAAGCGGCGGGGGGAAAAGCAGCATGGCGACGAAGAAGAAAGCCAAGTCGTCCGGATCTTCTACTGTAGCAAAGACCTCTAGTCCTTTGAACGGAAAGACGAGTTTGTCCAAGGCTACTGGCACACCTGAAGCTCGGGATACTGCACGCCTGCTGCTCGAAATCGAGGCGATCCATTGTCGCCCCGAGAACCCGTATATCTTCACATCGGGCCGCGCGAGCCCGGTCTACATCGACTGCCGCAAGCTGATTTCGTTTCCCGAAGCGCGCGCCAAGATCATGAACTACGCGATGAAGTCGATCGACAAGGCGATCGGCTGGAACAAGATCGACGTGGTCGCCGGCGGCGAAACCGCGGGCATCCCGTTCGCCGCTTTCCTGGCGGCGCTGGCCAAGAAGCCGATGATCTACGTGCGCAAGCAGCCCAAGGGCTTCGGCCGCATGGCCCAGATCGAAGGCGACCTGAAGCCCGGCAAACGCGTCCTGCTGGTCGAGGATCTCGCCACCGACGGCGGCAGCAAGCTGGTCTTCATCGAGGCCCTGAAGAAGGCCGAGGCCAAGGTCACCGACTGCTTCGTGATCTTCCACTACGGCATCTTTCCGCAGAGCATCGAGATGCTGGCCGCGGGCGGCGTCAAGCTGCACGCGCTCGCCACCTGGTGGGACGCCCTGGAAGCGGCGCAGAAGCACAAATACTTCGACGAGAAGGGCCTCACCGAGACCCGCGCCTTCCTCGAGGCGCCGGAACAATGGTCGGCCAACCACGGCGGCCGCCCGCCCGCGCCGCGGTCGATGCTGGGGCGCTGACAGCCCAATAGCACCGTGTCATCCCGAGGCCCCTTCGGCGCAGCTCAGGATAAACTCCGGCCGAGGGACCTTTAGAGCAACATAAAAGGTCCCTCGCTGCGCTCGGGATGACAGCGTGCCGTTTGCCATGCAACTTTAGGCGGACATGATCCGCCGCCTGTTGTCGCTCGGTTTCGCGTTTTGCGCGCTCGCCGCCCCCGTCGCCAATCGGGCCTGGGCCAAGGACGAGCTGGTGCTCGCCATGACGCAGACGCCGGGCACCTGGAATCCCCTCATCAGCTCGATGCTGGCCAAGTCGCTGATCAGCAACATGACGGCGCGGCCGCTGACCGCCTACGACGCGGACTGGAAGCTGGTTTGCCTCGCCTGCACCAAACTGCCGACCTTGCAGAACGGCAAGGCGCGGGTGATCGACCTGCCGGACGACGGCAAGGGCGGCAGCAAGAAGGGCATGGAGGTCGACGTCGAGTTGCGCGACCTGCGCTGGGGCGACGGCACCCCGGTTTCGTCGAAGGACGTCGCCTTCACCCTCGAGGTCGGCCGGCATCCGCTGTCAGGCGTCGCCTCGTCCGAGGGCTATAAGCGCGTGATCAAGCTCGATGTGAAGGACGATCGTCGCTTCACCATGACGATCGATCGCGTCACCTTCGACTACAACAGCATCGGCTTCCTGCTGCTGCCGGCGCACATCGAAAAGCCG
Source organism: Reyranella sp. (assembly GCA_029946105.1). Taxonomy (GTDB): domain Bacteria; phylum Pseudomonadota; class Alphaproteobacteria; order Reyranellales; family Reyranellaceae; genus Reyranella. The sequence continues at coordinate 6,772 of JAQSDW010000152.1, forward strand.
ATCTTCGACGCCAACCCCGCCGAGTACCGCAACAAGACGGCCTACGACACCAGCTCGACCAATCCCGGCCTGGCGTTCGGCCCCTACCGCATGGTCGAGATCGTACCGGGCAGCCGCATCGCTCTCGAACAGAACCCGACATGGACCGGCCAGAAGCCGTACTTCAAGCGCATCGTCGTCAGGATCATCGAGAACACGGCAGCACTCGAGGCCAATCTCCTATCGGGCAGCGTCGATTACGTGCTGGGCGAACTGGGCCTGTCGCTCGACCAAGCCATCGCCTTCGAGAAGCGCCACGGCGCCAAGTACAACGTCGTCTACAAGCCGGCACTGATCTGGGAACACATCGACGCCAACCTCGACAACAAACTCCTGGCCGACCGGCGTGTGCGCCAGGCGCTGCTTCTCGCCATCGATCGCAAGGCGATCTCCGAGAAACTGTTCGATGGCAAGCAGCCGATCGCCCATGGCGGCATCAGCGAACTCGATCCAATGTTCAGCCGGGCAGCGCGGCAGTACGGCTACGATCCCGCCGCGGCGAGGAAGCTGCTGGATGAGGCCGGGTTCGCAACCCTCCGCAACAACGTCCGCCAGAATGCGGCCGGCGATCGGCTCTCGATCGAACTCGGCACGACGGCCGGCAACCGCGTGCGCGAACTGGTGGCGCAGGTGATTCAGAGCCAGCTCCGCCAGATCGGCGTCGAGGTGCGCATCAAGGCCGAGCCGCCGCGCATTTTCTTCGAGGCGATGGGCCGCCGGACTTATACCGGTCTCGGCATGTATGCCTGGGTGCAGCGCCCCGAGGGCGTGCCCCGCTCGTCGCTGCATTCCAAGGAAATTCCATCGGCCGAGAATGCCTGGAGCGGGCAGAACTATCCCGGCTATGCCAATCCCGAAATGGACAAGGCTCTCGATGCCGCCGAACGCGAGCTCGACGAGGGCAAGCGCCGCGTCCTGTTTGCCGAAATCCAGCGCCTGGCCGCGGACGACCTGCCCTCCCTGCCGCTGTTCTTCCGCGTCGACCCGTTCGTCATTCCCAAGCCGCTCAAGGGCGTGGTGCCGACCGGCACCCTCAACAGCTCGACGCTGTGGGTCGAGCAATGGCGCTGGGAGGAATAGGTGGCGCTCGACAAAGTCGCGCTCGACGGCAAATCCGTCCGCCTGGAACCACTCGAGGGGCGCCATCGTGCGGCCACGACCTCCGCGCTGGGACCGCTCTACGATCCCTATATCGACAATGCGTTGAAGCGAAGCGACGGCGTCCACGAACTCGCCTTTGCCGTCCTAGTACCTCTGCACAGTGATTTCGACTGTTTGAAATATTGTCGGGCCCGAACAGGTGTCGAAGTCAGTAATAGTGCCAGAGCACTCCTTTCATGCTCATACGGACCGCGAGCGTCTCGCTCGCTCATGATCATGAGCAGGCCAGAGGCCCGCGGTCCGGAAGACGATGAGGATTACGCCGACGGAATCTCAAACCGTAAGAATCACAGTGCGGAGCTACCAGCGAAGGCCAACGGCCATGTCCGAGACTCAGTCTATTTCTCCGTCATCGACACCGACTGGCCGGCGGCGAAGGCGGGCCTGGAGAAGCGGCTCGCCGGATGACGCGCTATCTCGCTGCGCGCGCGGTCGGCATGCTCGTCACCCTGACGCTCATGAGCTTCGTGGTCTATGTGCTGATCGGCCTGATGCCGGGCGATCCGATCGACATGATGATCGCGGGCGATCCCAAGATGACCAGCGCTGACGCCGCCCGGCTGCGGGCGCTGTACGGTCTCGACAAGCCGCTGGTCGAACGCTACCTCGCCTGGGCACTGCAGGCAGTGCAAGGCAATTTCGGCTACTCGCGCTCTTTCGGCCAACCGGTGCTCACCGTGCTAGGGCCACGCTTGCTGAACACGCTCACACTCGCGGGCCTGGCTTTCGTGCTGTCCGCCGGCATCGCCCTGCCGCTCGGGATCTGGGCCGCCGCCCACCCGCGCAGCCGCGCCGACTATCTCATCAACCTGTTCTGCTTTGCCGGTATCTCCGCGCCGCCCTTCTGGTTGGCACTGCTGCTCATCACCTTGTTCGCGGTATTCTTGGGCTGGCTGCCGGCGGGCGGCATGGCTGATCCGCGCCCGGGCAGTTCGTGGATCGCGGGCCTCGGCCAGCAGCTCCGCCACCTCGCCCTGCCTGTTCTCACGCTGACCCTGGTGCAATTGGGCACCTACACCCGCTTCATGCGCGGCGCCATGATCGAGGTGCTGCGTCAGGACTACGTCCGCACGGCGCGGGCCAAGGGCGCGTCCGAGCGCCGCGTGATGTGGGGCCACGCCTTCGCCAATGCGCTGGCGCCGGTGCTGACCATCCTCGCCCTGTCGTTTGGCGGCCTGCTGTCCGGCGCGGTGATCACCGAGACGATGTTCGCCTGGCCCGGCATGGGCAAGGCGATCTACCAGGCCATTCTCGACAACGACTACAATCTCGCCCTGATCGGGCTGCTTGTGGCGACCTTTGCCACCATCGTGGGCAACCTGCTGGCCGACCTCGCCTATGTCTGGGTCGACCCGCGCGTCTCGCTCGGAAACGACCGATCATGACCATTGCACTCAGCCCCCGCCGCCTTGTCTGGGGGCGCCTGTTGCGCCATCGCCTGGCCCGGCTGTCGCTGGTGTTCCTGGCCGTGCTGCTGGTCCTGTCGCTCGCAGCACCACTGATCGCGGACCTGCGCGGCATAGATCCCTCCGCGACCGACCTCTTCCGCCGCTTCGAGCCACCGTCAGCGCAGTATTGGCTCGGCACCGACGATCTCGGCCGCGATCTCTTCCAGCGGCTGCTCGACGGCGGGCGCGTATCGCTGCTGGTCGGCGTCTCCGGGGCGTTGCTGTCGGCCGTCCTGGGCGCCGTAATCGGCGTCTTCGCCGGTTATCTCGGCGGGCGGCTCGATGCGGTGCTGATGCGGCTGACCGACGGCGTGATCGCGCTGCCCCTGCTGCCGCTACTGATCGTGTTGGCCGCCATCGACCCGCGCAAGATCGGCGTGCCGGCCGAGATCGCCCAATCCGAGACCTTCTCGCTCTATCGCATCGTCGTGATCGTCGGCCTGACGGGCTGGACCACGGTCGCGCGGCTGGTGCGCGCCGAGACGCTGTCGCTCAAGGCTCGCGATTTTACGCGCGCGGCGAAGGCGCTGGGGGCGCCGGCACTGCGCATCATGTTCCGCCACATCCTGCCCAATACGGCGGGATCGCTGGTCGTCGCCACCACCATGTCGATCGGCACGCTCATCCTGTTCGAATCGACCCTGTCGTTCCTCGGACTGGGCATCCAGCCGCCGGCCGCGAGCTGGGGCAACATGCTGACCGGCGCGCAGGAACTGCTGCAGGCAGCACCCATGCTCGCTCTGTGGCCCGGCCTTCTGATCTTCCTCACGGTGATCGCCTTCAATTTTGTCGGCGACGGCCTGCAGGATGCCCTCGATCCCCGCAGCGAGAGACGCTAGGGTTCGCGCGGGGGGAGCGTTCCGCGGCGTATGACGTATAGTTTCCAGTTCCGCGACGTTTTCGCCGCGTGGGAATTTCTGCTCGAGGGGCTGGTGCTCACCCTCGAGCTGTCGCTGGTCACGATGGTGTTGGGCCTCGTCATCGGCCTCGCTGGCGCTGCCGCCCGGGTCTATGGCGCACCCTGGCTGAAGCGCATTGTCGCCGTCTATGTCGAGACCATCCGCAACACGCCGCTGATCGTCCAGCTCTTCCTGATCTTCTTCGGTCTGCCCAGCGCCGGCCTCAAGTTCGACGCCAACACCGCCGCCATGATCGCCCTGTCGATCAATCTCGGCGCCTATTCCATAGAGATCATCCGCGCCGGCCTGGAAGCGATCCCGCGCTCCCAGATCGAGGCTGGGCAATCGCTCGGCCTCTCACCGGTCCAGATCTATCGCTACGTCATCATCTTCCCCGCGCTGAAGATGATGTTCCCTGCACTTTCCAGCCAGTTCGTGCTGCTGATGCTCGCCACCAGCGTCGTTTCGCAGATTTCGGCGCAGGACCTCTTCCACATGGCCTCGATCATCCAATCACGCACCTTCCGCGACTTCGAGGTCTATATCCTGGTGGCCGCGGCCTACCTCATCCTGGCACTGCTCTTTCGCCTCGCCTTCGCCGGCATCTACCATTTCGTGTTCGCCCGGCGATGATCCGCGAACTCTCCTACATCGACGTCCTCTACCTGATCGCTGCCACGCGCTGGACGCTGGCGCTGACGGCGATCGCCTTCCTGGGTGGCGGGATCGTGGGGCTGGCCATCGCCCTCCTGCGCGTATCGTCACTCGCCCCGCTGCGCTGGTTGGGCGCGATCTATGTCCACGCCGTGCAGGGCACGCCCCTGCTTGCCTGGCTGTTCGTCTTTTTCTTCGGCCTGTCGATCTTCGGCTTCACCGTCTCGCCGTGGCTGGCCGCAGCGGCGGCCTATTCGATCTATGCCGGCGCCTTCCTGGGCGAAATCTGGCGCGGCTGCCTGCAAGCCATCCCGCGCACGCAATGGGAGGCCGGTGCGTCGCTGGGCCTGGGCTTCACCCAGCAGCTCCGCTACATCATCGTGCCCCAGGCGCTCCGGCTGGCCATTCCACCAACCGTCGGCTTCCTCGTGCAGCTCATCAAGAACACCTCGCTCGCCGCCGTGATTGGCTTCATCGAACTCACGCGCGAGGGCCAGCTCACCACCGCCACCACGTTCCGCCCTTTCACCGTCTATCTCATCGTTGCCGCCATCTACTTCGCGCTCTGCTTCCCGCTGACGCAGTGGAGCCGGCGGCTCGAGCGGAGGCTCCATGTCGCTCGTTGAACTCAAGAACGTCGTCAAGCGCTACGGCGAGAACACCGTGCTGAATGGGGTGTCGCTCTCCGTCGAGAAAGGCGAGATCATCGCCATCATCGGCCGCTCGGGCTCCGGCAAGAGCACCATGCTGCGCTGCGTGAACGGGCTGGAGCCGATCCAGGGCGGCACCGTCGCCTTCGACGGCACGGTGGTGAACGATCCTGCCACCGACCTGCGCAAGCTCCGCCAGCATGTCGGCATCGTGTTCCAGAGCTTCAACCTCTTCCCCCATCTCTCGGTCGAGAAGAACATCACCCTGGCGCCCAAGGTGGTAAAGGGCGTGCCACCGGCCGAGGCGCGCACGCTCGCTGAAGCCGTGCTGCGCAAGGTCGGGCTCGCCGAGAAGATCGACGCCTATCCCGACCAGCTGTCGGGCGGCCAGCAGCAGCGCGTGGCGATCGCACGCTCGCTCGCCATGCAGCCACAGCTGATGCTGTTCGACGAGATCACCTCGGCGCTCGATCCCGAGCTGGTGGGAGAGGTGCTGAAAGTCCTCGAGGAGGTGGCGCGCGAGGGCATGACCATGATGCTGGTCACGCACGAGATCGGCTTTGCCCGCAAGGTTGCAAACCGCGTCGTCTTCATGCATGAGGGCAAGATCTGGGAGGAAGGCCCGGCCGCCGAGACGCTTGGCCGGCCCCACACGCCGGAACTCGAGACGTTCCTGAGTGCCGTCCTGCACTAGCTCAAGCTTGGCAATGGCCCCTCATTTTCGAAATCGGCGCTCATTTGTGCGTTCCGGCCCCATGCGGTGTGGACGACCTCGCGCCTTGTCATCCAAGATCGCCGCCACTGGCAAGATCGCTGCCACTGGGGAAGAACGAGGGAGAACAAGATGAAGCGCATGATCGTGGGCCTACTGGCCCTCACGCTGGCTGCCTTTGGCGGCCAAGCCGCCAAGGCCGACCGGTTCGAGGACATCCTCAAGAAGGGCGTGGTGCGGATCGCCGTGCCGCTCGACGTGCCGCCTTTCGGTTCGCAGAACCAGGCGCGCGAGGCCGAGGGCTTCGACGTCGAACTGGCCGGCATGGTCGCCAAGGCGCTGGGCGTGAAGCTCGAGCTGCAGCAGGTCACCGGCGCCAACCGCATCCCGTTCCTGCTGACCGACAAGGTCGACATCGTGATCTCCGTGATGGGCCTCACGCCGGAGCGCGCCAAGCAGATCATGTTCACCGCACCCTACGCCGATACGAACCTCTCGGTCTTCGGGCCGAAGAGCGCCAACGTGAAGTCGGCCGCCGAGATCGGTAACCTCAAGGTCGCTGCCGCGAAGGGCACGACCCAGGAACTGGCGCTATCGGCGATGGCACCGAAAGCCACCATCATGCGTACCGAGGACGATGCCACGGCCGCCGCGGCCTACCTTTCGGGCCAGGCTGAGTTGTTCGCCACGAACAACCTCATCATCCCCGATCTGCAGAAGCGCAACCCCAGCAAGGAATTCGAGCTCAAGTTCACGATCCGGCGCAGCCCGGCCCACATGGGCGTGCGCATGGGCGAGAACAACCTGGTGCGCTGGCTCGACAGTTTCATCTTCTTCAACACCATGAATGGCGAACTCGACCGGCTGCATCAGAAGTGGCTGGGCGCACCGATGGCGTCGTTGCCGTCGCTCTAGTCCCCCTCCAGGCCCATGAGCGAGATCGAGTGGTCGAGGCTGAAGGCCTCTGAAATCAAGGCGCTGGCGGCTCGCAACGCCATCGTCATCGTGCCGATCGGCGCCACCGAGCAGCATGGCCCGCATCTGCCCAGCATGGTCGACTGGCGTTGCGTGCACGAGGTGTCGCATCGCGCCGCCCGCATCATGGAGAAGTCGACGCCCACCGTAGTGGCGCCGACCATCCCCTTCGGCATGTCCGAGCACCACATGTCGCTCAGCGGCACGATCACGCTCGACTACGCCACCATGTACGCGGTCATCCGCTGCGTGGTGACGTCTGCGGTGCGCCACGGCTTTAAGCGCATCTTCGTGCTGAACGGTCATGGCGGAAACACGACGGCGCTGCAGAACATGATCGGCGAGCTCACAGTCGAATACAAACTGCCGTTCGCCACCGGCACCTACTGGGACATCGCGGCCAAATCCATCGCCAAGCTGCTCGAGAAGCAGAAGGCGCTGCTGCATGCCTGCGAGGCCGAGACCTCGATGATCATGGCAATGGCGCCCGAGCTGGTGAATCCGGACGAGCTGTCGCAGATGCACGGACCCTACATTCCCGGACTCTCCGCCATCCCGACCGTGAACGAAGGTGTCTACCGCTGGCGCCGGTTGTCGAGCCGTTCGCCGATCGGCGTGATCGGCGACGCCTCAGCCGCCAGTGCCGCCAAGGGCGAGAAGCTGCTCGCCGCCATCTCGGCCGACGTGGCCGAAGCCCTCGTCAACGACCGCCTTTGGAGTGAACCGTTTTGAGTACCCCTGATCTGAAGCCTGAGGTCAAAGCCACTGACTCCACGGCCATGAGCCGGCTGTCGGCCGACATCGATCTCACCGCCGAAGGCAAGGCCACCGGCTTCGTCCGGGTCCCCCATTCCGTGCACCGCTCGGCCTACGGCTGGATTCCGATCCCGATCGTGCGCATCAAGAACGGCGACGGCCCCAGCGTCCTCCTGCAGGCCGGCAACCACGGCGACGAATGGGAAGGCCAGATCGGGCTCGGCAAGCTGATCCGCAGCCTCGAGCCCAGGGACATCAAGGGCCGGCTGGTGATCCTGCCGTCGGCCAATTTCCCCGCCGCCATGGCCGGGCAGCGAACCTCGCCGATCGACGACGGCAACCTCAACCGGTCCTTCCCCGGCGACGCCGACGGCACGATCACCCAGCAGATCGCCTACTGGATCGAGCACGCCCTGCTGCCGGGCTTCGACTACAGCTTCGACTTCCATTCCGGCGGCAGTTCGCTCACTTACATCCCGAGCGCGCTCGCGCCACGCCACGAGGACGGCATACGCATGGAGAAGGTCGTCGGCCTCCTGAAGGCCTTCGGCGCGCCCGTGAGCTACATCGCGGCGGTCCCGCAGGGCGGCGGCCGCACCTTCACGTCGGCGTCCTACCGCCAGGGCGTGCTCTCGATGGGCACCGAGCTGGGCGGCGGCGGCCTGGTGACGCCGCAGTCGCTCGCCGTCATCGACGCCGGCCTCCGCCGCGTGCTCGCCCACGTCGGGCTGCTGCAGGGGCCGGTCCCGGCGCCCTCGCCAACGCGTCTGACCGAGATCGGCGGCGACGACTATTACGTCTATGCCTCTGACGGCGGTCTGTTCGAGCCGCTGGTCGACCTCGGGGCGGAAGTGAAGGCCGGCCAGCCGGCGGCACGCATCCACTTCCACCACACGCCGTGGCGCGAGCCCGAACTCCTGGCCTTCAAGCGCGACGGCCTGGTGCTGTGCAAGCGCGTGCCGGCGCGCTGCGAGCGCGGCGACTGCCTGTTCCATCTGGCAACGGATATCTAGCCCGGGCTGGCACTCCGGCAGCTCTTGCACGACAGGCGCGACGCGATCTGGCGTCCATCCTTGCGCGGCCGGGCGGCGGCATGGCCGCAGACCGTGCAGCCGTCGATCTCGAAATCGATCCAGTGCGTCGGCGCGCTACATCCCTCGCAGGGCAATCCGCGCCGCGATCCGGTGTGACCGAAACCCGGTACGCCGCACTTCGGGCAAAGGCACTGCAGCCGCTTGGCCAGTTTCCACGAGAGCGCGCGCAGCACTTTCATCCGCGTCGGATTGCGGTGCGCCCGCATGTCGGCAATCAGGATCGCCTTGCCGTCTTCCGAGCGGGTCGCCTCCCGGTCGACCGCCGCCACGACTTCATCGAGGCTGGCGAGCTCCTTGATCGGCCGGCTCCGGTCCTTGTTGGCGATCACGAACACGCCGTATTCGGGAAAGCCCATGGACACCGCCGCGGCCCGTACCTCCGGAGCGCCTGATGCGAAGGTGAAAAGCCGCCAGTTGGTGCGATGCGTGGCCATGGTCTCGATGATCTTGAGTCCGCGGCGGCGGTCGACGAAGGCCATGATTTCCACGCCAGACGGCCTGAACGGCAGCCGGTCGATCGGGCCATAGCTGCCTTCGCTGGCGATCGCGCAATCGACGTCCATGGTCTGGAAAGCGAGTTCCGCCTTGAGCGCGCAGGTCTCGACGACGGGTGCGGGCCGCGCGATCTCGCCGGAGAAAGTCCCCAGCTGGTCGGTGTCGACGTCGGGCGCCGTCACGATCTCGGCGCCCAGCAGCCGGCGAAACGGCGGCGCCATCGCGAGATCCTTGCCGTGGATCGTCGCCAGACCTATCCGCTCATGCCGATAAGGATGCCCCATCGAAAAGCGACGGCTCCGCGCCGTTGATCAGCCGTGCCTATTCCGCCGCCTGCGGCACGGCTTGGCGGGCAAGCTGCTGCTCGACCAGCGTCGACCAGTACGATGCCCCGATCGGCAGGATCTCGTCGTTGAAGTCGTAGCCCGGGTTGTGGACCATGCAGCTGCCTTCACCGTCGCCGTTGCCGATCCAGATGTAGCAGCCGGGCTTCTTGAGGAGCATCCAGGCGAAATCCTCGCTGCCCATGGCCGGCGTCGGGTTGCGGTTGACGTTCTCCAGCCCGACCAGCGCCGACGCCGCGTGGGCCGCGAACTCGGTCTCCTGCACGCTGTTCACGGTCGCGGGATAGCGCCGCTCGTAGCGCCACTTCACGACCTCGGCGCCGAAGCCGGCCGCGACATTGCGCGAGATCTTCTCGATGTTCTTCTCGATCATGTCCTGCACCGGCTTCTTGAAGGTGCGGACGGTGCCGCGCAGGACGCATTCCTGCGGAATGACGTTCCAGGCGTCGCCAGCGTGGATCTGCGTCGTCGAGACGACGGCGGTGTCCATCGGATCGATGTTGCGCGCCACGATCGACTGCAGTGCCGTCACGATGTGCGCGCCCACGACCACCGGATCGATCGTGTGATGCGGCATGGCGCCGTGCCCGCCGACACCCTTGAGGACGACCTCGAAGATGTCATAGGCGGCCATCATCGGGCCGGGACGGACGGCGAACTTGCCGACCGGAATGCCCGGGATGTTGTGCATGCCGTAGACGCCCTCGACCGGGAACTTCTCGAACAGCCCCTCTTCCACCATGACACGCCCGCCGCCCTCGTTCTCCTCGGCCGGCTGGAAGATGAAGTAGACCGTGCCGTCGAAATTCCTGGTCTCCGCGAGATACTTGGCGGCGCCCAGCAGCATCACCGTATGGCCGTCGTGGCCGCAGGCGTGCATCTTGCCCGGGATCGTCGATTTGTGGTCGAAGCTGTTGGTCTCATGCACGTCGAGCGCGTCCATGTCGGCACGCAGCCCGATTGCGCGCTTCGACGTGCCCGACCGCAACACGCCGACCACGCCGGTCTTGGCCAGGCCGCGGTGAACTTCCAGCCCGAACGACTTCAGCTTCTCGGCGACGACGTCAGCCGTCCGCACTTCCTCGAAAGCCGTCTCGGGATGACTGTGGATGTCCCGACGCCAGGCAGTCATGTCCTTGTGAAACGACGCAATGCGGTTGATGACCGGCATTCAGGTTCTCCAACGGCTAAGGTGGCGGATCGTACGGCAGCCTCATGTCGGGTCAAGCATGCTCGACATGCGCCCCTGCAGATCACAGTCCCAGCAACAAGCCGGCCATCGCGTCAACTATTGACGGCGTAGCTCCGCTCTTCGACCGGCAGCCGTCCCTCTTCGATCGCGTGGCAAGCCACGGTGCCGCCCTCGATCGCGAGCGGCATCGGCCGCTCAACCTTGCAGCGGTCGTTGGCGAAGGGGCAGCGCGGATGGAAGGTGCAGCCCGACGGCGGGTTGATCGGGCTCGGCACTTCGCCCGCGACAGGCGCGCGCTGGCGGCCGGTCATGTCGAGGTCGGGAATCGTGTCGAGCAGCATCCGCGTATAGGGATGCTTGGGTCGCGTGAAGAGAGTTTCCGTGGGCGCTACTTCGACCAGGCGGCCGAGGTACATCACGCCGACGCGCGTCGAGATGTGATAGACGACCGCCAGGTTGTGCGAGATGAACAGGTAGGTGAGACCGAAGCGGCGCTGCAGGTCGACCATCAGGTTAAGGATCTGCGCCTGCACCGAGACGTCGAGCGCCGAGGTCGGCTCGTCGCACACCAGGAATTCCGGCTGGCTGGCGAGCGCGCGGGCGATCGAGACGCGCTGGCGCTGGCCGCCCGAGAATTCGTGCGGGAACTTGCGGCCATCGGCCGGCGTCAGCTTGACTTGCCGCAGCAGGTCTTCGACGCGCTTCTGCAGATCGGCCTTGTCCTTGGACAGGCCGAAGGCGCGGATCGGCTCGGCGATGATGTCGAACACGCGCCAACGCGGATTGAGGCTGGCGTACGGGTCCTGGAAGATCATCTGCATGCGCCGCCTGAGCGCCGCCATGTCGGCCCGGCTGTGGCGGCCGGCCATGTCGTTGCCGTCGAACTCGATCGTGCCGTCGGTCGGCGGATAGAGGCCGACCACCAGGCGCGCCACCGTCGACTTGCCGCAACCCGACTCGCCCACCAGCGAGAAGGTCTCGCCCTTGGCGATCTCGATGTCGATGCCGTCGACGGCCTGGACGATCTGGCGCGGCCGGCTCTCGATCATGCGCACCAGCCACGGCGCCGAGACGTCGAAGTAGCGTTTTAAGCCCGCGATGCGGACGAATTGCGTGCCGGTGCCGTCAGGCATCGACCGTCTCCCCACCAGAGCGCTGAGCCATGAGCGGCGCGCCGACACCGCCGCGATCGTGCAGCCAGCAGGCCGCGCGGCTGGTGCCGGCCGCCATCAAGTCGGGGCGTTCGACCAGGCAGCGCGTGCCGCGTTCGGTGCAGCGCGGATTGAAGGCGCAGCCCTCGGGAATCTCGGTCAGCCGCGGCATGGCGCCGTCGATCTGGGTCAGGCGCTCGGTCCGGACACCGAGGCTCGGGATCGAGCCCATGAGGCCCTTGGTGTAGGGATGCTTGGCGTGCTTGACCACGTCGCGGACCGGCCCGACCTCTGCAATCCGCCCGGCATACATCACGGCCACGCGGTCGGCGGTCTCGGCGATCACGCCCATGTCGTGCGTGACCAGCATCACCGCGGTGCCATGCTCGCGGCAGAGCCGCTTCAGCAGCGCGATGATCTGGGCCTGGATCGACACGTCGAGCGCCGTCGTGGGCTCGTCGGCCACGATCAGCCGCGGCCCGGCGCAGAGCGCCAGGGCGATCACCACACGCTGGCGCATGCCACCCGAGAACTGATGCGGATAATGGTCGATGCGGGTCTCGGCACCCGGAATGCCGACCTCCTTCAGGAGGTCGAGTGCGCGGGTGCGCGCCTGGGCGGCCGACAGCGGCAGATGGGTCTGGATGGTCTCGACGAGCTGGCGGCCGATCGAATAGAGCGGATTGAGGCTGGTCAGCGGGTCCTGGAAGATGGCGCCGATGCGGGCACCGCGCACCTTGCGCATCTCCTCGTAGGGGAGATTGTCGATGCGCCGGCCTTCGAGGCGGATCTCGCCGCCGGCGATGCAGCCCGGCGGCTCGAGCAGCCCGATGATGGCGTTGCCGGTCAGCGACTTGCCCGCACCCGATTCACCCACCATGCCCAGCACCTCGCCCGGCGCGATGTCGAACGAGATATCGTCGACCGCCAGCAGGGTGCCGCGGCGGGTCGGGAACTCTACTCGGAGGTTCTTGACCTCGAGCAGCGGCGGATTGTTCGACGGAGTCGTCATCAAAGCTCCCCCGTCATCTCGGGCGGGGCATCCCCGCCCTGGAGCGAAGCGAAGGATCTCACGCCGACCAGGGAGTCGTTGGTCGTTCTGCTAGGTCCTTCGCTACGCTCAGGACGACAGGAGGGTCGACAGATCATCATCGCAATTTCGGATTGAGTGCGTCGCGCAGCCAGTCGCCCAGCAGGTTCACCGCCAGCACGAGTGCGGCCAGCGTGGCGCCGGGGAATACCGTGATCCACCAGTCGCCGGACTGCAGCACCTCGTTGCCGAGGCGGATCAGCGTGCCGAGCGAGGGTTCGGTCGACGGCAGGCCGACGCCGAGGAACGACAGCGTCGCTTCGGTGATGACGGCGAGGCCGAGATTGAGGGTGGCGATCACCAGCACCGGCCCGGTGACGTTGGGCAGCACGTGACGCACCATGATCAGCAGCGGCGACAGGCCGATGACGCGCGCCGCCTGGACGTACTCCTTGTTCCGCTCGACCATGACCGAGCCACGCACGGTCCGAGCGTAGCTCACCCAGAACGAAAGTCCAATGGCGCCGACGACGACGAAGATCGCGATCTCGTCATGGCGCTTCACCGAGATGATGCCGCGCACCACGCCGTCGATCAGCAGCGCCACCAGGATCGCCGGGAAGGTGAGCTGGACGTCGGCCACGCGCATGATCACGGCGTCGACCGCGCCGCCGAAATAGCCGCTGATCAGGCCGAGCGAGATGCCGAGCACCATTGCCACGGCGACGGCAGCGAGGCTCACGACCAACGACAGCCGGGTGCCGTACATGATGGAGGACAGCACGTCCCGGCCCTGATCGTCGGTTCCGAGCGGAAAGGCCCACTCGCCGTCCGGAGAGACCAGGACCGGCGGCTTCAGGCCATCGCTGAGGTTGAGGGAGGCCGGATCGAACGGCGTGTGCGGCGCCAGGACCGGCGAGAGGAAGGCCACCGCCACGATCAGGAGGGTGGCGACGGCGGCGGCCACGGTCATCGGCGAGGATTTGAAGCTCCACCAGACGTCGCTGTCGGTCACCCGATGCAGCCAGCCGGACAGACCCGATGCGACCGCCATATCAGTGTCCCGCCACGCGCGCGCTGCCGCCCTGGCTGCGCAGGCGCGGATCGACGGCAAAATAGAGAAGATCGACGATGAGGTTGATCAGGACGAAGAAGAGCCCGATCAGCAGCAGGTAGGCCGCCATCACCGGGATGTCGGAGAACTGCACCGACTGGATGAAGAGCTGGCCGACGCCCGGCCAGGCGAACACCGTCTCGGTGACGACCGCGAAGGCGATCAGGCTGCCGAGTTGCAGGCCGGCGACGGTGATCACCGGCACCAGCGTGTTCTTGAGCGCATGGCCGAAGTTGATCGCCCGATTGGTCAGGCCGCGGGCGCGCGCGAATTTTATGTAGTCGGTGCGCATCACCTCGAGCATCTCCGACCGCACCAGGCGCATGATCAGGGTGAGCTGGAACAGGCCGAGCGTGATAGCCGGCAGGATCAACGCCTTGAGCCCGGACCAGGTCAGGAAGTTGGTCGTCCACCAGCCGATCCGGACGGTCTCGCCGCGGCCGAACGACGGCAGCCAGTGCAGCATCACGGCAAACACCAGGATCAGCAGGATGCCGATCAGGAAGGTCGGCAGCGAAATGCCGATCAGCGACACCGCCTGCAGCAGCCGGCTCGACCAGTGCCGTGGATAAAGGCCGGTGTAGACCCCCATCGGCACGCCGACGAAGAGCACGAACACCGCCGCACAGAAGGAGAGTTCGAGGGTCGCCGGCACACGCTCCAGGATAAGGCGGCCGACCGGCTCCGACGTCCGGTAGGACAGCCCGAAATTGCCGCGGGCGGCATTGCCAATGAAGCGCAGGAACTGGATCGGCGCGGCATCGTTGAGGCCGAGCTTTTCGCGCAGCTGCTCGCGCTCCTCCATGGTCGTGTCCTGGCCAACCATCGCGTTGATGGGATCGCCGACGTAGCGGAACAGAGAAAAGGAGACCAATCCGACCGCCACGAGCACGGCGATCGATTGCAGGATTCGTCTCAGGATGAATGCGAGCATTTGTGTCGGTTGACCCGGTGCAGGCCTAGCAGGAAAGCTGCCAAAACGGAACCGGCCCCGGTTGCAAGTCCTGCAACCGGGGCCGATTTTGACTGTGTCCTGGCGTCGCTACTTCACCGTCACGAAGCGCAGCGGGAAGGTGTTGTCGGCGAGCTGAACGAGGTCGATGTTCTTGCGCGCCGCCCAGACAACGGCTTGCTGGTGCAGGGGCACGTAGGCGAAGTCGTCGACATAGAGCTTGGTGGCGTCCTTGATCATGGCGTCGCGCTTGGCCTTGTCGGTCTCCTGCTCCATGGCGTCGGCCAGCTTGTCGAGCGCCGGGTTGGAGTAGCCGCCAGCGTTGAACTGGCCTTTCTTGGTCGCCTTGTTCGGGGTCTGGATCAGTGACTCGAAGACGTTGTGCACGTCGTAGGTCTGCGCCGGAGACCAGCCCAGCATGTAGAAGCTGGTCTCGCCCGGCGACAGGTCGGCTTTGCGCAGGATCTTGGCGAAGTAGAGGTTGCGGGTCTGGGCCCGCAGATTCACCTTCACGCCGATCTTGGCCAGCATCGCCACCACGGCCTGACAGATCTTCTCGTCGTTGACGTAGCGATCGTTGGGGCAATCCATCCCGGTTTCGAAGCCCTCGGGATAGCCCGCATCGATGATCATCTTCCTGGCTTCTTCCGGCTTGAGCAGCGCCGGGCGCTTGTCGAGCTCCTTGGTGTAGCCGTTGATGCCCGGCGCCACCATCAGGTCGGTCGGGAACGACTGGCCGCGCATCACGGTGCGCTTGATCGCCTCGACGTCGATCGAGCGATGAATGGCCTCGCGGACCTTCTTGTCCTTGAACGGGTTCTTGCCCTTGATGTTCGACTCGAGCAGCTCGGGGCGCTCCTGGTCGAAGCCGAGGAAGACGACGCGCGTCTCGGGACCTTCCAGCACCTTCACGTTGGCCTCTTTCTTGAGGCTTTCGGTGTCGGCCGGCGGGACCTCGTAGGTCATGTCGATGTCGCCCGCCTTCAGCGCCGCGATGCGGGTCGCGGGATTGGCGACCGGCGTGAAGATCACTTCGGTGAGATTGTGCGTGGGCTTGTCCCACCAGTTTGGATTGTTGACGAGGATGGTCTTCTCGCCGGCGCGACGCTCCTTGAGCATGAACGGGCCGGTACCCATGGCATTGCGGGTGGCGAAGTTCTCCTCATTCTTGGTCATGTCGGCCGAGTTGACCGCGTTGTTCTTCTCGGCCCACGCTTTGGACATCATGACGATCGCCGCCCATTTGTCGGCCAGCAGCGGATCGGGGTACTTCGTGGTCACCTCGACACGCTGGTCGCCGACCTTCTTGATCTCCTTAACCGAGACGAAGTTGCTGCCCATGTTCGAGCCGGGACCGTTGGCGCGGTTGAGTGAGAACACAACATCATCGGCAGTGAACGGCGTGCCGTCGTGGAATTTCACGCCGGGACGGATGTCGAAGAACCAGGTCGTCGGGTCGGTCTGGCCCCACTTGGTGGCGAGCGCCGGCTCGAGCTTCAGATCCTTGTCGCGGCGGATCAGCGGGTCGTAGATGTTTTGAGTAAAGGTCAGGAGGAAAGTCTCCTGACGGGCGTAGGGATCCATCGAGCTCACGTCGCCCGAATTGGCCCATTTGAACGTCTTGGCTTCCGCCGCGGTCGCGGCCGAAAGTCCCGCGCAGACGACAGCCGTCAGCGCCAAGGAATGCCTGAAATTAAGCCTCATTTTGTACCCCTTCATGTGCGTCCCACGCGAGCCGCTAGCGTGACGGCCTCCCCGACTGCCGAGCCATGCATGGGCGCATACCTGCTCCACGTTGCACCGGCTGTGCGAGGCCGTCAATTGCCCAAGAATTTTGCATGTCTACATCAGTTGGACAGGCCGGCCCCGGGGTCGTTATCGTGTGTTCTCATTTTTTTCCAGGGTGCGACCATGAATGACGTCTCTCGTAGTTTCCGCGGAAATTCCAACGCCGCCCGGGATATCGCGCACCACCTGCATCCCTACACGAACTTCAAGAAGCACGAGGCCAGCGGGCCGCTGACGATCGTGCGCGGCCGCGGCGTCTACGTGATGGACGACGACGGCAAGGAATACATCGAGGGCATGGCCGGCCTCTGGTCGGCGGCACTTGGCTTCAGCAACGAGCGCCTGGCCACCGTGGCCTACGAGCAGATGAAGCAGCTGCCCTTCTATCACGCCTTCAACCAGCGCAGCCACGAGCCCGCGATCGACCTCGCCGAGAAGCTGAAGTCGATGGCGCCGGTGGAGATGTCGAAGGTGTTCTTCGCCAACTCCGGCTCCGAGGCCAACGACACCGTCGTCAAGATGGTGTGGTACATGAACAATGCGCTCGGCCGCCCGCTCAAGAAGAAGATCGTCTCGCGCATCAAGGGCTACCACGGCGTCACCGTGGCGGCGGCGAGCCTGACCGGCCTGCCCAACAACCACCGTTCCTTCGACCTGCCGATCGGCGGCATCCTGCACACGAGCTGCCCGCACTACTATCGCTTCGGCGTGGCCGGCGAGAGCGAGGAGCAGTTCGCCACGCGCTGCGCCGAGGAACTGGAGCAGCTCATCATCAAGGAAGGCGGCGCTGAACAAGTCGCGGCCATGATCTGCGAGCCGGTGATGGGCGCCGGCGGCGTGATCGTGCCGCCCAAGGGCTACTACGAGAAGATCCAGGCCGTCTGCAAGAAGTACGACATGCTGTTCGTCGCCGACGAGGTGATCTGCGGCTTCGGCCGGACCGGTAACGTCTGGGGCTGCCAGACGATGAACATCAAGCCCGACATTCTGACCTGCGCCAAGGCGCTGTCGGCCTCGTTCCTGCCGATCTCGGCGGTGATGGTGAACGACAAAGTCTATCAGGCGCTGATGAGCGAGAGCGACAAGATCGGCACCTGGGGCCACGGCTTCACCTACTCCGGCCATCCCGTCGCTGCCGCCGTCGCCCTCGAGGCGCAGAAGATCTACGACGAGATGGACCTGTTCGGCCATGCCAAGCGCATGACCCCGATCTTCCAGAAGCACCTCCAGTCGTTTGCCGATCATCCGCTGGTCGGCGAGGCGATGGGCGTGGGCATGGTCGGTGCGCTCGAGATCGTGGCCGACAAGAAGACCAAGGCCGGTTTCGACCTCGCCACCGTCGGCGCCGGCACCCGCGTCTCGAACCATGCCCAGGAGCGCGGCCTGTTCGTGCGAAACATGGGCGACCGCGTCGCCATCTGCCCGCCGCTGATCATCGACGAAACGGAACTCGCCGACCTGTTCGGAAGGCTGCGCCAGTCGTTCGATGCGACGCTGGCCGACCTCAAGTCGGAAGGCCACTTCAAGGGCTAAGGGAACAGGCGGCGTGCCCCCAGTTGACGGCACGCCGCCCTACGGCACGGCACAGCGCATCCGAACCCGGGCGATCTGGGCGGTTGCGCTGTTCACGGCCTCGCTGCCGCCCGCCTTCATCGGGTTCGGCATTGCCACCGCGACCGACGATCAAACCAACCTGGCGATGCCGCTGGCCTTCATCTTCTGGTCGACCGGCCTGCTGTTCGCGCTGTGGGCAGCGGTTCCCACGCTGCGCTACTGGGACGGCCTGCCCGGCACGATCCGGTGGCTGGGATCGCTGCCCCTGCTCTCGGTCTCGCTGTTCCTGAGCGTCGGACTGATCGGCGCCCTGGTGGTTTGACGGCGATCGCAAGTTGCGATTGAGAAGCACTCTTAAATAATCCTCACGCGTTCGTGTTTGCGCTTCCTCAATGCGGCGGGGCGCGCCGCGACCAAAATGCGTCTATCGCAGGCTGGCCTTCCGATTAAAATCGGCGGCGCGGGGAGAGATCGCAATCATGGACTACGAGGCATTCTTTGCCGGCCATCTGCGCCGCCTTCACGACGAGGGCCGCTATCGCGTGTTCGCCGAGTTGGAGCGGATCGCGGGCGCCTTTCCGCGCGCACGCCTGCACCGCGACGGCGAGATGCCGCGCGATGTCACCGTGTGGTGCAGCAACGACTATCTCGCCATGGGCCAGCATCCGACGGTGATCGAGGCCATGCAGGCCGCGATCGGCGCCCAGGGCTCGGGCGCCGGCGGCACGCGCAACATCTCGGGCACCAACACGCTGCATGCAGCACTCGAGCGCGAACTCGCGGCGCTGCACGACAAGGAAGCCGCCCTCATCTTCACCTCGGGCTATGTCGCCAACGAGACGACGCTGCAGACGCTGGGCGCGATGCTGCCGGGCTGCGAGCTCTATTCCGACTCGTTCAACCATGCCTCGATGATCGCCGGCATCCGCCACTCGGGCGCCGTGCGCAAGATCTTCCGTCACAACGACGTGGGTCATCTCGAGGAGCTGCTGGCCGCCGCCGATCCGGCAAAACCCAAGATCGTGGCCTTCGAATCGGTCTACTCCATGGACGGCGATATTTCGCCGATCGGCGAGATCTGCGACGTGGCCCATCGCCATGGCGCCCTCACCTACCTCGACGAGGTCCACGCCGTCGGCATGTATGGCGCGCGCGGCGCCGGCGTGGCGGAGCGCGACGGCGTGCTGGCCAAGGTCGACATCGTCCAGGCAACGCTTGCCAAGGCATTCGGCGTCGTCGGCGGCTATATCGCCGCTTCCGCCGCAACCGTCGATTTCGTCCGCTCCTGCGGCGCGGGCTTCATCTTCACGACCTCGCTGCCGCCCGCCATTGCCGCGGCGGCACTGGCCAGCGTGCGCCATGTCAGCGCCCATCCCGAGCTCCGCGTGCGCCACCAGGAACGCGCCGCGACGCTCAAGCGCCGCCTGTCGGCGGCCGGCCTGCCGGTCATGCCGTCGGTGACGCACATCGTGCCGGTATCGGTCGACGATGCCGCCCTCTGCAAACAGGCGAGCGACCTGCTGCTCGACCGCCATTCGATCTATGTCCAGCCGATCAACTATCCCACCGTGCCGCGCGGCACGGAACGCCTGCGGCTCACGCCCACGCCGCTGCACAGCGACGAGGACATGACCCGCCTGGTCTCGGCGCTACAGGACGTCTGGCAGACACTGGGCCTCGGCCGGCGCGCGGCCGCCGAATAGGTTATCGGGCCCTACTCCACCGTTCGCATCGACCAGAGGCGCGAGCGGACGAGGACCCCGACGATCAGCAGCATCATGGCGAAGGCCGGCAGCAGCATCGCCACCTGCAGGCCCCAGATCGAACAGATCGTTCCCGTGAGAAGTGCGCCGATCGGGCCGCCGCCGCCCAGGCCCAGTTGAAACAGCGACATCAGTCGCGCGCGGTGGGTGGCCGGCGCCACGATCTGGATGACGGTCCGACTCTGGGTCATGGTGATGCCGGCGCCCAGTCCCCAGACGAAGTTCAGGGCTATGAAAACGGGGAACGACGGCAGGCTCGCCAACGCCACCAGCACGACCGAGCCCGCGGCGACGGCGAGGCCGATCAGCCGGCCGCGCAGGCTGAAGCGGCGGGCGAGTGCGGCAAAGGCGATGGCGGCCAGGATGGTGGCGGCCCAGAAGGCGAGATTGACGTAGGCGAGTTCCTGCGCGCCGCCATG
>JAQSDW010000153.1 GCA_029946105.1 Reyranella sp.
CGGCGCTTAGCGGCAGAGCCCGATCTCGAAACTGACATCTACGATCGTGTCCATCAGGGCTTCGTGGACACGATCATCGTGCCCCCGGACCCTCAATCTTCACCATCAGATCTTCAGCGTACAGGCGGCCCACGCCGCAGGAATACGCTGTTCACGCAGCTGCGTCATCGGCACATTGGTACGGCACCGACATCGATTCCGATCACGTGAAATCTGCCCGTCAACTCGCTGCAGTCGCCGGTGCCGACGTCGCGGTTTACAATGACGCCTTTGTGGATTTTGCCGATCGTCCTGATCTTCCGGCATTCGACTTTGTGGCGGTTCACGGTGTTTGGAGTTGGGTATGCAAAGGCCCCTTAACGTGGATCTCCCAGGTGCAGGGGCCGCGGTCGTCGAGCGGGCCGCTGCCGTCCGAGACGCTTTTGCCGTCGTCGGCCTGGCCAAAACGGTAATTTATTTGGTAACCGCCGCGAGGCCGCATCGAGTGGCAGCTAGTCTCATCGATCATCGAGCACGAAAGTGGGCAATCAACCAATCGCCACGCCCACACACTGAGCCAATATTGTCTAACAAGCCTGACATGGATTGCCGCACAAGACGCAACAGTCCCCCTCGTTTTGGCTTGCCGTCGATTTCAAAAAAGAAGTTACGAACCAGCCATGGATCGTAGAACCGACTCCAAAGCGATCGGTTGCGCATTTTAATCAAATCGAAGCCGGCGCGATCAGCGCAGAGAGCGAGGCCCCCCCGCGTAAAACCAGTAATATGTTCAGGATAGTAGAGGCTTCCATAGCGCCCTCCCGGACGACGCAGGAGCCTTCGGAGTACATAGCGAAGCAATGAGCTCATGCTTTCGCGGTTAGGAACGTGCACGACCAGCACGCCACCATGCGCAAGCTTTCTATGCATCGTTTTCAAGACAGCGGCTGGTGAATCGAGATGCTCTAATACATGAAATGCCGTCATCACCGCACAGCTGCCGTCCTTCAGTTGGTTGAGGGTAGTGTATCGAACATCGAATTCCCTGGCTCCAGCCTCGGATGCGGGTGTCGATGTTTCGATGCCGAACGAGTTCCAGCCTGCCTCGCGGGCAATTGCAGGAAAATATCCAGGTCCCGCGCCGAAATCGACCAGCGTCCGCCCTGGAGGGCAAAGGCGTTCGATTTCGCGTAGCTGAAATTGAACGCTTTTCCGTCTCTTGCTGATCTCCCACTGAAACCTAGGACGGTCAAATTCATCAAGGTAAGGATAATACGTCCCATAGTCATGGGGCCTAGCAATTGGGCGCGCGAAGAAAGTAGAGCCGCACTTCTGACATTTCAGGACAGGTTCATGAGCGGCTACATAGGTTGGAAAATCTGCTTGCGACGCACAGGCTGGACATTCGGTCATTCGTTTATTCCCCCAAATGACTTTTGATCTGTATCAACCTGACCAAGCCGTCCAACTGATTATACGGGCATTTTCAGCACGGTTGCTAGCGCCCGTGCGAGCCGCAAGTCGCACACGATAAGAGGGTCCTCGTAGACGCTGTGGGAGCCGCTACCAACCGCGAGAAAATGGTCACGATAGAAGTCGAGCGCATCCTCACCCTCTATGGGGCGGTCGAGGAACGCCTTCACGCGAACATCGATCTCCTCGCACAGCCGGCTCACCTGGCTTTTGGAGACACCGCTCATGCCCATGGCCTTGACCAGGTCGTCGACGGATCGGGTCGAGATGCCCTGGATGTAAGCCTCCTGGATGACCGCTGTCAGAGCCTTCTCGGCCATGCGCCGCGGCTCGAGGAAGCCCGGGAAGTAGCTGCCTTTGCGCAGCTTGGGGATACGCAGCTCGACGCTGCC
Organism: Reyranella sp.; assembly: GCA_029946105.1. Classification (GTDB taxonomy): domain Bacteria; phylum Pseudomonadota; class Alphaproteobacteria; order Reyranellales; family Reyranellaceae; genus Reyranella. Next base: position 1,845 of record JAQSDW010000153.1, read on the forward strand.
CGCTCGCGTCTCCCAATCGCGCTCGCGATAGCCGTTGCGCTGGGCCAGGCGAGCCGCGCTCTTCTCGCCGTGGCCAGCCCCGGTCAGCGCACCGACCTCGATCTCCATCAGCCGCTCGGCGGCGAAGCCGATCATCTCGCGCAAGATATCGGCATCAGGGGTCTTCTCGACAAGCGAGCGTAGCGTCATCATCTCTTCGGTCATCGGTGGTTCCTCGATTGCAGGTTGGATCTCACAACCCGACCCTAATCCGAAGATCGCCGGTGACCACCGCAAGGCCGCTCCCTCGCTACAGCGCACCCCATGGGCGCGCTCGCTCGCGGCCTTGCTCTACCCAGCTACACCACCACCGGGGGCACGACCGTTCGCTCGGGCGATAATGGCGGAGGGAAAGCTCCTGGGATCCAACGCTCTCTGCGTAGTACAGCGTAGGCCTGCGGACGAGTGCGGGAGTTGCCCGCGTTGATCGCCGCCCCTTCGACTGCAGCACCTGACGATACAGCTCCCCAGTGAATATCCGCCTGCCAAAATTGCTCGTATGGCCCACGATGGGCAGGTCAGCGCGAGACTGGCGGGCGGCTTGTCATATGATGTCAGCTCTCTGCTTGCTCCCTTTTGATCAATCCCATGCGGCGTCGACGATACGGTTATCCTCCGACAGAACCAGCGTCAGCCGGTTGGGGTCAAAGGCATAGCTCGGCAGGCCGTCGGTCGGTTTGATGACGCGCAGGGTCCACGGCAGGTCGGCCTCGCGCACGACGCTGTCGGCGGGCGCACCGGCGGGCGGCTGCGCGCCCTTGGCGACGAAGAACTTGCCACGGCACTTCGCGCAGTCTTCCTTCGGTGCCGCGATCTCGGCGTAGCCCGGCAGTGTCTTGAGCACGATCGCGTTGGTCGCCGAACGGACCCGCACGCCCTTGTAGGGAT
>JAQSDW010000154.1 GCA_029946105.1 Reyranella sp.
CTCCTTCAGCCAGCGCATGGCGGCTCCGTCTCCGCGAAGGTAGGCCAGCCAATAGGCCGTGGAGACGGCCTTGACCAACTCGTATCCTCGCGCCTCGACGGTGGCGAAGTCGATCGATTCGCGTCCGGTGGGGCCGATATCGCGCAATCCGCGTGCGCCATTGAAAAACATGTGGTCAGCTTGATCGACCACAAGCAGGAACTTGTTGCCCGTCGCTTCCATTGCCTCGAAGGGAACCAGCCGTTGCGCCGCCGTCGCGCCAAGGCCAGGGAACGGTTGGCTGTCGAGCGTACCCGTGACCAACAGCGCGGGCTGCGTGAATTGAGCGAATTGATGCACCGGATCGGCGCCGGCGACCTGCGGACTGAAGGCGAGGAACGCAGTGAAGAGCCGCTCTCGCAGGTCGGGGGCCAGGCTATCGGCGATGGCGGCTGCAGGTCGCTGGCCGCCGAGATACAACGTCGTGACGGCGCCGAATGAGTGGCCACTCATGCCCAACCTGTCGAGGTTCAGACGCGAGGCCATCTGGTTGCCTGCCGACTGCCTCGTTCTCAGGGTAGCAACAACAAACTTGATGTCGGCGATACGGGCCAAGAATTGCCGGAGGTCGGCGCCACTCCTAAGGCCAGCCAGTCGTTCGCCGGGCGGCTTGTCCTTCCACAGGATATCGTCGCTGCCGGGATGCTGCACGTGGATCACGGCAAAACCTCGGCTTGCCCATTGCTGGCCCCATTCTGCACCGCCGGCGCGTGAGCCGCCGAGGCCGTGCGAAAACAGGATGACCGGCAGGCGCTCGTGGCTCTCCGGCAAACGAATACGCACCGGAATGTCACGCTGGCGGACGCCGTCGGTCCATGTCTCGTCGATCTGGCGCACGACGAAGGAGCCAGGCGCCGCATAGTCGAGATCGGCGCCGTCGGCACCCTCGGTCGCCAGGGCAGCGATGATTAGCGACAGGAAGACGATCCGCAAGGACTTCGACTTCACTTGAGATTCCCTGGTTGAGAACAGATTCCGAAGCCGAGAATAGAGACTTGAGCCCCTATGGCAATTCGGTCGAAGTCGGAGTTTCCATAGTCAATGACGTACCCGAGTGGACAAAAAGAACTGGCGCGTGAAGTCTTATGGATGATCTCCAGCGGGAGCCGATAGCGCCCAGCCGCGCGTCGACATGATCAGCCAGCTGGTACTGGCCCGCGACGACCGCGACGCGCTCACCACTGACGAGATCATCGGCACCTGCATCCCGCTGTTGTTCGCCGGCCACGAGGCCACGACCAACCGGATCGGCAACGGCGTCCTCTGCTCGATGAAGAACCGCGACCAACGGGAACGCTTCGTTGCCGAACCTCGTTTGCCGCGACCGCGGAACCTGCACGACCTTCGGCCACGGCATCCATTTCTGCCTCGGTGCGTCACTTGCCCAGCTGGAGGTGCAGATCGTCGCGGTTCGGCTGGCCGAGCAGTTGCCCGGAATCGCGCTGGCGGACGGCGAGCTGCGGTGGCACGATTCTCTGATCTGGCGCGGCGTCAAGAGCCTGCCGGTGCGGCTCGACTAGGGAGACGGATGATGGCTTCAGGCATTCGCGACAAGGTCGCCATTCTCGGCATGGGCTGCACGCGCTTCGGCGAGCATTGGGACAAGGGCGCCGAGGAGCTGATGGTCGGCGCTTTCGAGGAGGCGCTGGCCGATGCCGGCATCGAACGCAAGCAGGTCGAAGCCGCCTGGCTTTCAACCTGTCTCGACGAGGTGAGCGTCGGCAAGTCCGGCCTGCCGCTCTCCGAGACGCTGCGCTTCGACTACATTCCGGTCAGCCGGGTCGAGAACTACTGCGCCTCGGGTTCCGACGCCTTCCGCTCGGCCGTCTATGCCGTGGCCGCCGGGGCCTGCGACATCGCGCTGGCGCTCGGCGTCGAGAAGCTGAAGGATACCGGCTTCGGTGGCTTGCCCGGGCTTAATGCCGGGACCTCGGCGCCGCTCTGGTGGTCGAACCTCACCGCACCCGGCAGCTTCGCCCAGCTCGCCTCGGCCTATCGCGCCAAGCACGGCGTCAGCCGCGACGATCTCAAGCGCGCCATGGCGCACATCTCGGTCAAGAGCCACGCCAACGGCGTGAAGAATCCTAAGGCGCACCTGCAGCGCGCCATCACCGTAGACGATGTGCTTAATGCGCCGCTGATAGCCGATCCGCTCGGCCTCTACGATTGCTGCGGCGTCAGCGACGGCGCCGCCGCCGCCATCGTCACCACGCCCGATATCGCACGCGCGCTTGGCAAGAAGGACATCGTCGCGGTGAAGGCGCTGCAGCTCGCCGGCTCGAACGGCATCGAGGAGCAGCACAACAGCTGGGACGGCAGCTACTTCGCCACCGCCCGCGTCGCCGCCAAACGCGCCTATCGCGAGGCCGGCATCGAGCGGCCGCGCGAGCAGCTCAGTCTGGTCTAATGTCACGGCTGCTTTTCCGTAACCGAGCTCGTAACGCTGGAGGATCTCTACATCTCGCCCGAAGGCGGCGCGGTGAAGGACGTGCTCGACGGCTTCTACGATTCCGACGGAGCGATCCCCTGCCAGATCGACGGCGGGCTGAAATGCTTCGGTCATCCGATCGGTGCCTCGGGCATCCGCATGATCTACGAGATGTACCTGCAGCTTCAGGGTCGCGCCGGCGCCCGCCAGCGCCCCGACGTTCGCTTCGGGCTCACCCACAATCTCGGCGGCTTCCCCGCTCGCAACGTCTGCTCAGT
>JAQSDW010000155.1 GCA_029946105.1 Reyranella sp.
GCCATTCGTTGCTACGCACGGCACATGACCGCGGGACGGCCCCTCATCCTCAATTGGATCGTACCCGGCAGGCGCACCGGGCGGGGCATGGTCAAAGGTTCATGGTGGCGGACCGCCACCGGCCACGAAAAAGGCCGCTCCGGGTATCTGAACCGGGCGGCCCGCGCAACAGATGCACGTCGTGGCAATGTATCGGAAATATAGCACGGAACCTGCTGAACCTGCCAAATTTTCTTCGAACTTTCTCGAATGCTGGCATTTTGCCAGCACGGACCGCCGCGGAGCCCTATTCCTTGGGGCGGGGAGCGCGCCAAGGCGCCTCATAGCCCATGTAACGGGCGATCTTCCAGCTGCCGTCGGGCTGGCGGCGGAACACGTCGAAGCCGGGCTCCTTCGATTCCACCGGCGTCGCGGCGCCGGGCAGCGTGATCCTGAGCGTCCAGACCAGGCGGACGACGGCCATGTCGCCCGACACGATGATCTCCCTGATGTCGAAAGCATAGGTGAACTGCTTCGTCCGGTCGGCGAGCGACCGGTGCAGCAGCGCACACAGGTCGGCGTACGTGCGCTCGGGAAAGCCGCGATAGTCATAGACGAGATCCGGCGCGAAGAGATCGCAGATGCGCGTGGCATCGCGCGCGTTGAAATCGGCGGTCCATTGCACGAACGCGCCGCGGATCGCCGTCTCCGCCTCGCCGGCGGGCGTTTGCGCGGCGGCGCCGATCGAAAAGACGCTGCCAGCCAGAAGGGTCGCCAAAAAATGCCGGATCATGGACGACCTCATCCGACCGCCTTCGCCGCCTCGCCAAGCACGTCGGCCACGGCGCCGACGTACGACTTGAATATGGCGCCGACGCCATCGTCCGGGCCGGTCCAGTTGATGGTGAAGCAGAAGGTGACCGGCACCTTGCCCACGATCATCTGGCCGGGAAGGCTGAAGCAGTGGAAGCCCGCCCATTCGATGCTGCCGCCCTTGGCGTAGGCGATGGTGTCGGGCGGCACGACATGGACGATGGCATCGGCCATCGCCTGGATGCGCTTGAACTCCAGCAGCGTCTCGGGCTTCTTGAAGCAGGTGCCGCGCAGCGCCTGGCGATACCAGCGCACCATGTCCGCGGCCGTGCTGGCCATCGTTTGGTGATCGTTGAGCGCCGGACGCGTGGCGCCGGCCGGAGGCGCTGCGACCAGCCGCTGCACGCCTTCCCAGCCGGCATCGACGCCTTCGGGCGCGCCCGCGAGCCAGGAAAACAGCCGGCGCGTCGAGTTGGGGATCTGCGTGGAGCCGAGCCCGGCTTCGGCGATCAGCGCGCGGACCTTGTCGACGCCCGCCGCCGCCAGCGCCATGTCGGTCGCGGTGTTGTCGCTGTGGGTGATCATCGCCTCCAGCACGCTGCGCGCCGGCGTTGTGCCCGAGAGATTGAGGAACACCGGGCTGGAGAGGGACCGCACTGAATCGTCGATCCTCATCTGCTGATCTTCGCTGAGCCGCCCCGCCTCCACCTCGCGCAGGTACTGCGCCAGGATGAAGGTTTTCACCGCGCTGCCGATGAACAGGCGCGCGGCCGGCATGTGCGAGGCCTGCCACGGCGCCGTGGGATGATCCGCCACCACCAGGCAACTGGCTGACGGCAGGGTGGCGAAACGGGCGACTGCCTCCTGCACGCGCGCGCCACTGCCCTGACCCTGCGCCGCGGCAGGGCGGACGATCGCGGGAACAGCAACCGCCGAAACGGCCAGCACCGACAGATTGCGACGATTGAGAGTCATGATGGCAATCCTCCCCGCCAAGCAAGGCATCGGATACACTGGAAGAAACGTTACCACAGGATCCGCCCTCATGCCCCTCCACCCCGCTCTCACCATCGGCCGTACCGCCGTCGTCACCGGCGCCTCGAGCGGCATCGGTCTCGCCGCCGCGCGCCGCTTCGCCTCGATGGGCCTGAACGTGTGCCTTGCCGACCTCTCGGCCGAGGCGCTGGAGCGCGCCGCAGCCGACGTCGCCGCGGTCGCGCCGACCGGACGGAATGCCGTGCTCACCGTGCCCACCGACGTGAGCCAACTCGCCCAGGTACAGGCACTGAAGGACAAGGCCTATGCCGCCTTCGGCGAGGTCGCGGTGCTGATGAACAATGCCGGCACCGCGCCAGGCGGCGGGCCGTGGGACCACATCGAGCGCTGGCGCCGCGTGCTGGAGGTCAATCTCTGGGGCGTCATCAATGGCGTGCAGACGTTCAGCCCCGCCATGCTGGCGCAGAAAACGGCGGGCGCCATCGTCAACACCGGCTCCAAGCAGGGCATCACCTGCCCGCCCGGCGACACCGCCTACAACGTGAGCAAGGCCGGCGTGAAGGTACTGACTGAGGCGCTGGCGCACAGCCTGCGCAACGAGGACGGCGCACGCATCACCGCCCATCTGTTGATTCCGGGCTCGACCTTCACCGCCATGACGAGCCGCGGCCGCAGCGAGAAGCCCGCCAGCGCCTGGACGCCGGACCAGGTGGTCGACATGCTGGTCGAGGGCATGGGTGTGGGCGACTTCTACATCCTCTGTCCCGACAACGAGGTCACGCGTGAGGTCGACAATCGCCGCATTGCGTGGGCAGCGCAGGACATCACCCAGAACCGCCCGGCGCTGTCGCGCTGGCATCCGGACTACAAGGCGCCGTTCGAGAAGTTCCTGAAGGCGGGGAAGCCCTAGTTTTCATGCTCATGAGGACCGCGCGCGTCCCGCGCGCGC
>JAQSDW010000156.1 GCA_029946105.1 Reyranella sp.
GCATCGTTCGAGAACGGCCTGCTGGAAATCGACCTGGTGCGCGAAGTGCCCGAGGCCATGAAGCCGCGGCGCATCGAGATTGCCAGCGGCACGGGCGGCAACAAGGTTCTCGAGAACACCGGCGGCTTGGACGTCGGCCGTGTCGAGCAACTGAAGCGCGCCTGATCCCACAACGGAGGCACACCGCCGTCATGACATTGACGGCGGTGTTGGCGCGCTCGAGGCGGCGCTTTGTGTTGAGGCTTGGAGCTACGACTTGGGTTCAGAGTCGGCGGGATTGGCCGCTGGAGCGGCCCCCAATTCGATTTGTTGTTGCTCTTGCTAGGTAACGCCGCGTTCGATTGCTGGCGCGGACTCTCGTGCCTTGAAGCCTGGGCGGGGTGCCGCCCTGCCCCCTGCTCTTCGGTCGACTGTTGCGGCTGCACTTGCTGCACCCGCTGTGTCGCGAGACCAGCGAGAGACGGCTGGCTCGCAGCTTGCTCTACCGCAGGCGCTTCAGCTTCCAGTTCCTAGGCATAGCGGAGAAGTTTCTCCATCGATCTCCGTCAGCCCCCGTGCCAGCCTGCGGGCTCGCGCCGCAAGCTCCCGCTTGGAACGCACCACGGCCGAATGCGCCATGCCTACCACACCTAGTTGCGGTTGGCGGGTGCTTTCTTATCCTGTGATTTACCTTCGGCGGCCTTCAGCTCCGCACGAACCTCGGACGCTGCCTTGACATCGAGCTTCTCCGCTTCGGCGACGGCTTTCTCCGCCGTGGTGAAATCCGAGCGCTTGATGGCCCCACGTGCTTCCTCGACGAAATTCGTCAGCAGTGCGGCCTTCAGCTCGGCGCGAACCTTTATGACCGGCGCCGCCTTGGCCGTGGCCTTGGCATCGAGCTTCTCCGCTTCAGCGACGGCTTTCTCCGCCGTGGAGAAATCCGCGCGCTTGATGGCCCCGCGCCTGCTCGACGAGGTTCGCCACGACAGCGCCGCTCAGCTCAGCGCGTACTTCAACCACCGGCGTGGCCGTGGAGTCGATCTTCTCTGCTTCTGCCACGGCATGTTCCGCCCCGGCAAAATCCGAGCGCTTCATGGCGCTGCGTGCGGCCGAGATGAGGGGCAGTAGCCGGGGATTGAGCTCCGGCGCGGACGAGGCTGCTGCGGCCCGATTGTCGGCGGCCGGCGACGTCGTAAGGGCGGGCGCGGCAGGTGGCGTGTTCATGACACGGCGGTGATCGGGCTTATCGTGGACAGCTGAACGACCCTCGCTGTCCATAAATCCCGCCGGAGGAACCTCTACCGGCCCCGGGCGTTACCACCTTGCCAACCCCAGAGAGAGAAGCTGTGGCCGACACCAGCATGACTCCGAACAACAACGGCCTGCTCTACGCCATCATCGGCGCCCTCGTGGTCGTAGTCGCGGGCGGCGGCTTCTATCTCTACCGGATGGACAAGGTAACGCAACTGCCGCCGACGCCCATCGAGGTCACTAAGCCCGCGACCCCCATTCCCGCGCCGCCACCCGTCGCGGCGCCCCGGCCCGCACCGCCGCCGGTCGGCCCGGCCGGACCATCAGCCAGCCAGCTCAGCCAGGCGCGCAGCTACATCGCCGATGCTCGCCGCTTCGGCGCAGCCGGCGACTTCGCCAAGGCTGAGAGCGCGCTGCAGGCCGCCGACACCACCATCGCTGGCTTCACCGAAACCGCTGAGGCGCGCCGCGAGATCGCCGAGATGCGCACCGAGCGCGGTCAACTCGCGCCCCTAATCAACCAGGCGCGCCGCGCTATCGACCGCGGCGACTTCGCGACTGCCGACCGCGCTCTCGATGAAGCCGAGCGGCTCTATCCCAACGCCCGTGTGGTAATCGACGCCCGGCACGACCTGCGCGCGGCCCAGCGCCAGACTGGTCCCTCCGGCACGCAGGACTTGCGGGTGGCGATCCTGCTCACCGCCGTGCGCGCCGCCATCGCGCTGGGCGACTTTGGCTCCGCCGACCGTGCTCTAGACGAAGCCGAACGAATCGAACCGCGCGATCCTGCCGTCCGCCAGGCCCGTGTCGAACTGACGGCGGCGCAGCGGGCCCGCCATCCGCGCTGACCGATTTTCCGTGTAATCTTCAACCGATGCAAACGTACAGGTCGGAGCGCCGCCTACCCGGGTGATTTCCGCCCTGATCGGCAACCTCGGCAACTTCGACTAAACCAGCCGCAGAAAGAGGATATCCGATGGCTGTAAAAAAGTGGCTTATAAGCCTGATGATGCCGGTCGCCCTCACGGTGAGCCTCGGCGCCTGCACCCAAACGGGTGGCACAACGCAGCCGGGATATGTCAACACGTCGGCGCCCGGAAATTCTGGCGGCAGCTATAGCGGCGAACAAGGCCGCGTCATGTCCATCCGCGAAGTCGCTTTGAGCGGCGGGTCGGGCATGAACGACGGCACGCTGGTCGGCGGCGGCGTGGGAGCGGCGGGCGGTGCTGCGATCGGCGCGGCCACGACCCACTCAGTCGGCGGTGCGGTAGTCGGCGGCCTGCTCGGCGCTGTGGGTGGCGCCATCGCCGGCAACATCGTCGGCCGCGGCGGTTCCAGCCAGCGCGGTATAGAAGTCACGATACAGAAGGACGACGGCCAGACGGTCGCCATCGCCCAGCCCGACAACGGCGACGTGCAGATGGGCGATAGGGTCAGGATCGTCCAGGACCGAAACGGCGCAGCCATCGCGGTCCGCGACCAGGGTTACAGGCGCGACTTGTAGAA
>JAQSDW010000157.1 GCA_029946105.1 Reyranella sp.
CTGCGCCTGGCTCGGCCAGGCGAGCCCTGGTGACACAATCGAATATCACCGCGGCTTTCTGGCTCTGAACGCCAACATCGACAGCCAGACCCCCGCAAGCGACGCGCGCCGCGAACTCGCCCGTGTTGCGCGCCGCGCCTGGTGGGCCGCCTCACAGGGGCTGGTTCATCTCGTCCAGCGTCGCCTTGGCCCCGACGACTACTCCTACCTCGCGATCACGCGGCAGCGGACCGACAAGGTCACCGCATCGCTGTCGACGATCCTGCTGCAGGAGGCCGTGTGATGAGCCTGCTCACGGTTTCTGGGTCACGAGCTGTTCCGGAAGGGAACAGCTGCGCACACGCAGCACGCCGCGCCGACCTCTCGTCCTTCCAACCCCTCTGTCGTCCCCATGGAGAAGCAGTAATGGCCATATCGCTTTCGTCCCTTAAATCCACGACGGCACTGTCGCCGCCGCGGATCCTCGCTTACGGCGTAGCCGGCGTGGGCAAGACCACTTTCGCGACCAGCGCCGACAAGCCGGTCGTCGTGCCGACCGAGGACGGGCTCGGCAAGATCAAGGTGCCGCACTTCCCGCTGGCCAGAAGCTTCGACGCGGTGATGGAAGCGCTTGCAGCGCTCTACAGCGAGCCGCACGACTACAAGACCGTGGTCGTCGACAGCGTCGACTGGCTGGAACCGCTGGTCTGGCAGCGCGCCTGCAAGGACAACGGCTGGCGCTCGATCGAAGACCCGGGCTACGGCAAGGGTTTTATCGCCGCCCTCGACCTGTGGCGCCAGTACCTCGATGGCCTGAATGCGCTCCGCGACGAGCGCGGCATGACGGTGATCCAGCTCGCCCATACCGACATCAAGCGCTTCGACAGTCCCGAGCACGAACCCTACGACCGCTACGTCATCAAGCTGCATGCCCGCGCCTCGGCGCTGCTGCAGGAGCATTCCGACGTCGTGCTGTTCGCCAACTACCGCATCAGCACGGTGAAGTCCGAAGTGGGCTTCAACAAGAAGGTCACGCGGGCGCTCGGCAGCGGCGAGCGCGTTCTCTACACCGCCGAACGCCCCGCCTTCCTCGCCAAGAACCGATACGGCCTGCCCGACATGCTGCCGCTCGACTGGCAGGCCTTCGCCGCGGCGATGCCGCAACCCCAGTCCTAACCGAACAGGAGACATTTTATGGCCAATCTCGGAGCAACCTTCGATGCCACCGGCGTCGATCCCGTCAAGCCGCTGGAGGTGCTGCCGCCGGGCAGGTACCCGGCGCAGATCGTCAACAGCGACATGCGCCTGACCAAGGACGGCATGGGCCAGTACCTCAATCTCGAGATCGACGTGCTGGAGGGGCCCTGCCAGGGGCGGAAGCTGTTCGATCGCCTCAACCTGGTGAATGCCAACAGCCAGACGGTCGAGATCGCGCAGCGCACGCTCTCGGCGATCTGCCATGCCACCGGGCGCCTGCAAGTCCAGGACAGCGAGGAGCTCCACCTGATCCCGTTCATGGCGGTGGTGCAGGTTCAGCCGCCGAAGAACGGCTACGGCGAGAGCAACAAGATCCGCTACCAGCCGCTGAACCAGACAGCGCCCGCGCCGCAGCCCGCAGCGCTCGCGCGTCCCGCCGCTCCGCCGCCGGCGGCAGTGCCGGCGCCCGCCCCGAGCCCGGCCTCCGGTGGCTTCAAGACGGCGCCCTGGAAGCGCTCAGCGTGATGTCGCCCGGCACCGCCGTCGGCCCAGCCCACCTCACCGGCGGCGGTGTCCAAAACCCCTTCTGGAAGACAGCCATGGACCTTTTACACAATTACCCTGCCGCCGCCGCGGCGCCGCGCCAACGCCTGGTCGAGATCGACGACGCCATCGCTTCCATCCGGGCGCAGATCGCAGCGAGCGATCTGCAACGCCAAGCGAGCAAGAAGCCGATCGATCCGCGCTGGTTCCATCGCGCCAAGACAGCGCTGCGCCACCTGCAGCGCGAGCGTGCCGGCCTGGTCCTCCAGCCCGTGCCGCGACGCGAGTCCTTGAAGGATTGCCTGATCGCGGTGCTGCGCGAGCGGCACGACGAGGCGACCTGGTGGGGCCTCCTCGGCGAGGCGCGCCGCCGGGCGGGCGGGGAGGGGCTGTAATGGCACTCCTGCCCGATTCTCCCACGCCGACGCTCACGGCGATCTACTCGGCCTACGAGGCCGCACACCGCGAGGGGTTCCGCGAGCACCTCGGCGCCTCGCTGATCGGCAAGTCGTGCGAGCGGGCGCTCTGGTACGATTTCCGCTGGTCGACCCTGCCGCAGTTCTCGGGGCGCATCCTGCGGCTGTTCGAGACCGGTCACCTGGAAGAGGCCCGCCTGGTGCGCAACCTGCGCATGACGGGCGCCACAGTGCTGGAAGTCGACCCCGAGACCGGCCGGCAATGGCGGGTAGAAGCCCATGGCGGCCACTTCGGCGGATCGCTCGATGCCGTGGCGATCGGGTTGAGGGAGGCGCCGAAGACCTGGCACGTCGTCGAGTTCAAGACGCACTCGGCCAAGAGCTTCCGCGACCTTGTCGCCAAGAAGGTGGCGCTCTCCAAGCCGCAGCACTGGGCCCAGATGCAGATTTATATGCATCTGACCGGCCTCGACCGCGCCCTTTACGTGGCCGTCTGCAAGGACACCGACGCGCTGCATGTCGAGCGCGTGCATGCCGACCGCGCGGCCGCCG
>JAQSDW010000158.1 GCA_029946105.1 Reyranella sp.
TCGGCGGTCTGTTCCTTCAGCGCCGCGATCAGGCCGGGACGGTCGAACTTGGCGACATAATCGTGGAAGCCGGCCTGACGGCCGCGCTCGATCGCCGCCGGCGACACCATCGAGGACAGCGCGATGATCGGCAGCTGGTTCAGGTTGTGGTCGGCCCGGATCGTCTCGGCGAACTCGAACCCGTTCATGTCGGGCATCTCGATGTCGGTCAGCACCACGTCGAAGCTCTGCGAACGCAGCGCCGAGAGCCCCTCCTGCGCGCTGGGCGCGACCCGCACCCGGTAGCCGGCCGCCTTCAGGACGGGGGCCAGCATGTTGCGGAAGAACGCTGAGTCGTCGACCAGCAGCACCGACTGGGCGGTCGAGGACGGGCGCATCTCCTTGCGGGCGAACCAGTCGGCGAACGCCATCGGCAGGAAGTGGCCGACGTCGATCACTTCGGTGGCCTGGCCCTTGATCACGGCCGAGCCCAGAATGCCGTCCTGCGAGCCGGCGACCTCGATGTGCAGGCGCTCCTCGACGATGTCGATGATCTCGTCGACGACGAGGCCCATCGAGCGGCCGTCGTCGGCGAACACCAGGATCGGCTGCGAGCCCTGGGTCTGGACGGTGACCCCGTTCATCTGCACCAGCGGCATCAGCTGCTCGCGGTACTGCACCATGTAGCGGCCGTTGCTGAGCTCGATCTTGTCGATGGCGATCTCTTCGAGCCGCGTGACGAGGCCGAGCGGGACCGCCTTGGGCTGGTTCGAGCCGGCGCGGAACACCAGCAGCGAGGTCAGCTGTTCGCCGGTATTGGCGTGCGCGGAAGCGTTCTCGTCGGCCATGCCCTGCGCGGTCGAGCCGGCGGCGCCGAGCGCCTTGGCAATGCCGTTGGGGTCGATAATCATGATCACGGCGCCATCGCCCAGGATGGTATTGCCGGAGAACATGTCGATGTGCCGCAGCTTGGTGGACATCGGCTTGACCACGATTTCTTCGGTGTGGAACACGCCGTCGACGACGATGCCGAACGTCTGGCTGCCCACTTGCGTGACCACGATGAAGCCGTTCTCGGGATCCGACGAGGAGCCGTCGTCGATCTTGAGCAGCTTCTTCAGGTGCATCAGCGGCAGCAGCTTGTTGCGCAGGCGAAGAACCGCGGTGTCCTTGATGCGCTCGATCCGGTGCTCGGAGTTGGCGCGGGCGCGGACCAGTTCGACCACGGAGAGCTGCGGGATCGCAAAGCGGTCGCCGGCGGCTTCCACGATCAGGGCCGAGACGATGGCCAGCGTCAGCGGGATCTTGATGGTGACGGAAGAGCCCTCGCCGGCCACCGACTTGATGTCGATGGTGCCGCCGATCTGGTCGATATTGGTGCGCACCACGTCCATGCCGACGCCGCGGCCGGAGACCGAGGTGACGGTGGCGGCGGTCGAGAAGCCGGGCGCGAAGATGAACTTGTGGATCTGGGCCTCGGTCATCTTCTCCAGTTCGGCCTCGGTGACGAGACCGTTCTGGACTGCCTTGGCCTTGATCCGATCGGTGTTGAGACCGCGGCCATTGTCGGCGATGCAGATGATGATGTGGCCGCCCTCGTGATAGGCGGAGAGGCGGATGGTGCCCTGCTCGCCCTTGCCGGCGGCGGTGCGCTCGGCCGGGGTCTCCAGGCCATGGTCGGCGGAGTTGCGCACCATGTGGGTGAGCGGATCCTTGATCAGATCGAGCACCTGGCGGTCGAGCTCGGTGTCGGCGCCGTGCATCTCGAGTTCGATCTGCTTGCCGAGTTCGCCCGAGAGGTCGCGGACGATGCGGGGCAGCTTCTGCCAGGCATTGCCGATCGGCTGCATGCGCGTCTTCATGACGCCTTCCTGCAGCTCGGCGGTGACGTTGGAGAGGCGCTGCAGCGGCACCTTGAACTCGGTGTCCTCGTTGCGCCTGCTGATCTCCAGCAGCTGGTTGCGGGTCAGCACCAGCTCGGAGACCATGGTCATGAGGTGTTCGAGGGTGTCGACGTTGACGCGGATCGACTGGTTGGCGATCTTGTCGGCTTCCTGGACGTCGCCGGTCTCGATGACGCTGGCCTTGCGGGCCGGTTTTGTCTTGGTGTCCTTGTTGGCTTCCTTGACGGCGGCGGGCGCAACCGCTTCCGGCGCGGCCTCGGCGACGGGGGCTGCAGGAGCCGCGGCAGCAACTTCGGTCTCGGTCTCGCGGAAGGCGCGTTCGAGGTCGTCGAGCGAGACTTCGCCGGGACGCAGCGGACGTTCCAGCACCTGGTCGACGATCGAGCCCTTTGCGACTTCCGGCATCGCGGGCACGACCGGCGGCGCGGCCACCACGGGCGCAGGCGCGGGCTCTGCCGCAACTTCCGCCGCATGGGCGTGGCCGCCCTCGGCCATCGCGTGCAGCTTCTCGATCAGGTCTTCGTCGGTGCCCTCGGGCTCGGTCTCGGTCGCCTCGAGGCCGGCGAGAATCTCCTTGATGCGATCGATGCTCGACAGGATCAGCGTGACGGCTTCGGCCTTGACCGGCATGCCGTCGCGGAATTTGCCCATCAGCGTCTCGCCGGCATGGGCCAGCGCTTCGAGCCGCGGCAGGCCGAGGAAGCCGCAGGTGCCCTTGATGGTGTGAACCAGCCGGAAAATGTTGTCCAGAATCTTCGCGTCAGTCGGGTCCTGTTCGAACCGCACCAA
>JAQSDW010000159.1 GCA_029946105.1 Reyranella sp.
CCCGCTCAAGGGTGTCCCACTCAAGGGGGTCCCACTCAAAGGTGTCCCACGACGCGCCCGCCCGCCCGAAACTCGACAAGCCTGTCCTGGTGTCCCATTCCGGCGGCCGTCCCGCGGCGGAAAAACCCGTTCCCTCAAAGACCTGGGCAGGCGCGGGCACGCGCAAGAATTCTGTCCCGCCGAGTGTCCCGTTCCGGCTTCAGGACGACTGGAAGCTTCCCCTCGCCGCCCGCCGGCCAACTGTCCCGCCCGGCCCCTTCCGTCCCGCCGCGCTCGCGGCGGCGGCGGTGGCCGCCGCCGTGTCCCATCAACCGGCCTTGAGGCCCTTCATGTAGGTCGACGGCACCACGGACTTCACCGATTGCGCGCGCTTGGCCAGCCAGTAGGCCTGCGGCGGCGGCACCGAGCCGAACTGGCGGTCGACGCCCAGCTTCTGGGCGGCGTCCATCGGCCAGTTGGGGTTGTAGAGAAGCTCGCGGGCCAGCGCGATCAGGTCGGCGCGGCCCTCCTGCAGGATCTGTTCGGCCTGGTCGGCGTGCACGATCAGGCCGACCGCCATGCTCAGGATGTCGGCGTCCTTCTTGAGCCTCTCGGCATAGGGCACCTGGTAGCCGTAACTGACCGGCCCCGCGCTCACCACCGGCGAGCCGCGCATGCCGCCCGAGCTGCAGTCGATCACATCGACGCCCTTGGGTTTCAGGATTTTGGCCAGAGCCACGCTCTGGTCCGGCCCCCAGCCCGAATCGTCCTCGACCGAGAAGCGCACGAACAGCGGCTTCGACGCCGGCCAGTGCGCCCGCACGCTCTCCACCACCTCGATCGCGAAGCGCATGCGGTTGAGTTCGCTGCCGCCGTACTCGTCGTTGCGCACATTGGAGAAGGGCGAGAGGAACTGGTGGATCAGATAGCCGTGCGCCATGTGCAGGTCGAGCACGTCGAAGCCCGCCTCATGGGCACGCCGCGCACCCTGGCCCCAGCGTTCCACCACTTCCGGAATCTCGGCCCGCGTGAGCGCGCGCGGCGTCGGATCGGTCTCGGGCGCGTTGATGCCGCTCGAGGATACGAGCTCCCAGCCGTCCCAATCCCAGATATCCGGCGAAGGCTTCAGCGGTGCGCCACCCTCCCACGGCCGGAAGCGCCGCGCCTTGCGGCCGGAATGGCCGAGCTGGAGGCCCGGCACCGAATTATGCAGGCGGACGAAGTCGACGCAGCGCTTGAGGCCGGGAATGTGCGCATCTTCCCAGATGCCGAGGTCGCCCACCGTGCCGCAGCCGCGGCGCTCGACCTTTGTCGATTCCATGATGACGAGGCCCGCGCCCCCGGCGGCATAGCGGCCGGCGTTCATCAGGTGCCAGTCGGTGGCGAAGCCCTTCTCGGCCGAATATTGATGCATCGGCGCCACCACTACCCGGTTCTTCAGGGTGACGTCGCGGATGGAAATCGGCTCGAACAGCTTCGGACCAGCCATGTATAATCCCCCCATGCAAGCCGCCTTCAGCGACCGTTACGACGATCTGTACCTGCGCAAGATCCTGCGCGACACCAAGACCATCGCCATGGTCGGGGCCTCGGCCAACTGGAATCGACCATCGTATTTCGCGATGAAGTACTTGCTGGACCGCGGATACAAGGTCATTCCCGTCAATCCCGCGGCCGTGGGCCAGGAAATCATGGGCCAGAAGGTCTATGGCACGCTCGACGAGCTGCCCGTGAAGGCCGACATGGTCGACATCTTCCGCAACTCGGAGGCTGCCGGCCCGATCACCGACGAGGCGATCAAACACGGCGCCAAGGTGGTGTGGATGCAGCTCGGCGTCGTCAATCCGGCCGCCGCTGAGCGCGCCGAGGCCGCCGGCCTGAAGGTCGTCATGAACCGCTGCCCCAAGATCGAGCATTCGCGCCTCGCCGGCACCATCGAGTGGCATGGCATCGCGAGCGGCGTCATTTCCTCGAAGAAGCGTGCCCTCTAAGAGATCCCCACATGCCCGATCTCGCGACCCTCGCCCTCTTTGCCGCCGCGGCCCTGGCACTCTGCGCCACGCCCGGCCCGGACATGCTGCTCATCGCCTCGCGCAGCGTCAGCCAGGGCAAGGCCTCGGGCTTCGCCACGCTGGCCGGCATCCAGGTCGGCACCTATTGCCACGCGCTGGCCGCCGCACTCGGTCTCTCGCAGCTGTTCCTGGCCATACCTGTCGCCTACGACGTCGTTCGCTACGCCGGTGCCGCCTATCTTCTCTATCTTGCGGGGCAGGCTTTTCGGTCGCCCGGCGTGATACAGGCGCCGGCGTCCGGCGCGCGCCGCTACCCGATCAGCACCGTGTTCCGCCAAGGCCTCCTGACCAACCTGCTCAACCCCAAGATGGCGCTGTTCGTCCTGGCGCTGTTCCCGCAGTTCGTCGACCCGGCCGCCGGTTCGGTCGCCCTGCAGATCATGCTGCTGGCGACCATGCTCAACCTGATCGGCATCGTGGTGAACGGCGCCGTCATCATGACGGCGAGTGGCCTCGGCCGGGCGTTCTCCGCCCGCACCCGCTGGCGCCGCGTGCCGCAGTTCCTGCTCGGGACGGTGTTTGCAGGCCTTGCCGTCAGGCTCGCCCTCGACGATCGGCATTGATAGTGATGCCAGGAAGGGTGACGCGATCCAGTGCGATTTCGCGAGGGGCGTCGTGACGTTGGCGCCCGGCGCCTATCACATCAGCGGACTCTGATTTGAGTCGCGCGTTCTAGAGCGCCGTCTCGACCAGCAGCACGTCGCTGCCCGAGCGGGCGGCGATCTCGATGCGGTCCTCGCCGGTGAGGGCCATGCTGTCGCGCGCGCCCAGGACGATGTCCGCGATCTTTGCCTCCCCTTCGATGACGAAGACATAGACGCCGCGCGCGGGCGACGGCCGGTAGACCGGCGTGCTGTTGCGCGCCGTCACCAGTCGCGACACTTTTAGCGCCTGGCCGATCGGCAGCGCGCCCGACTCGTTGCCGATCAGGCAGACCGGGCGATTGGCATTGGCCTTGGCGTCGAAGCGGCCGCGCAGATAGGACGGCGGTGCCATGAGCTGGCCGGGCAGCGTCCAGAGATAAAGGACCCGCAAGTCTTCCTGGCCGATGTTGAGTTCGGCATGCTTGCCGCCGGCGCCTGCGGAAAAGACGTAGAAATCGCCCGCACGCAATTCATCAACCTTGCCGATCGTGTTGACGTGCGTCAGCGCGCCGCCCAGCACGAAGGCCGAGATGATGAAGTTGTGGTGCGGGTGCATGTTGTAGCCCGTGCCGCCGGGACTGAAAACCTCGTCGCCGAACACGCGGATGCAGCCGAAGCCTGCGATGCCCGACTGGTATTCATGGAAGTTGAAGCTCGAGTGCCGGGTGATCAGGCCGTCGGGATGGCCCGAGATGTAGGACGCGTTGGGTCCGCTCGAGACCAGCCGCGAGAAGCCGCGCTCGCCCGCGCGCAGCACGAAACTGACGCTCACGGCCGGCTCCAGTACGGAATCTCGACCATTTCGAAGCCCGACTTGGGCGTGCCGCAGTCGGGACAGACCCAGTCGTCGGGAATGTCGGCCCATGCCGTGCCGGCCGCGATACCGTGGTCGGGCAGGCCCCGCTCCTCGTCGTAGGAGAAGCCGCAGCCGAGACAGAGATACTTCTTCATGAGGTCGTTGTAGCATCCCGGAAAACGGGGGAAACACTCATGAAGTTCGGCGTCTTCGATCATATGGACCGTGCCGGCGCCGATCTCGGCCGGCAGTTCGAGGACCGGCTGCGGCTGATCGAACTCTACGAGCGCGCCGGCTTTCACGCCTATCACCTGGCCGAGCACCACGCGACGCCGCTCGGCATGGCGCCCTCTCCCAGCGTCTTTCTGGCAGCCGTCGCCCAGCGCACGAAGACGCTGCGCTTCGGCCCCCTCGTCTACACGCTCAATCTCTATCATCCGCTGCGCCTGATCGACGAAATCTGCATGCTCGACCAGATGAGCGGCGGCCGATTGGAGCTCGGCATCGGCCGCGGCATCTCGCCCTACGAGGTCGGCTACTACGGCGTCGACCCCGCGACCGGGCCGGAGCGCTTCGCCGAGATGCTGGCCGTGATCCTGCAGGGCCTTACACAAGCCCGGCTCAGCCACGACGGCCGCTTCTTCACCTTCAAGGACGTGCCGATGGAGATGCAGCCGGTGCAGCGGCCGCATCCGCCGCTGTGGTACGGCGCCAATTCGCTCGAGAGCGCCGATCGCCTGGCGGCGCAAGGCTGCAACGCGGTGGTCGGCATGAAGGCCGAGGGCGTCGGCCAGTTCGCCGCCCGCTACCGCGCCGCCTGGGCCTCGCTCGGCCGTGATAACGCCGCGATGCCGATGATCGGCCTCAGCCGCCATATCGTGGTCGGCGACACCGATCGCGAGGCGCAATCGGCGGCCAAGCGCGCCTATGCGCTCTGGTACGACGCGCTGATCCATCTGTGGCGCGCCCATGGCGTCGGCCTGCCGCGCCAGATGATCCCGGCCGATTTCGAGGGCGCGCTCGACGGCGGCTACATCGTGGCCGGCTCGGCAGCGACCGTGCGCGAGCGGCTCGCCCGCGACAATCGGATCGCCGGCATCAACTACTGCATCTGCCGGCTCGCTTTCGGCGATCTGTCGTTCGAGGAATCGGCGCGCTCGGTCGATCTGTTCGCCGGCGAAGTCATGCCGGCGCTTTGACACGAAAAAACCCGCGGTCCGAATACTCCCGGACCGCGGGCTCCCCCTCCGTGACGCGCCGTCCGAGGTTGTTCTGCCCGTGACAGCGCGCCTCCCAATTCCAGATGCGACAAAGCCGGCGATGGTGGGGCCATCGCCGGCTCGTCGAGAGGTCCTTGCTACGCCGCCCGGGGAGAGATAGCGACGAAGCGGGTCATGCCCTCACGATACACTTTCATCAGCACCGGCTTGCCGGTGGTCTTGGCTTCCTTGAGCTTCTCGGCAGCCATCTTCGGGCTGTCGATCGCATCGCGACCGACCTGCTGAAGGATGTCGCCGGCCTTCAGCCCCTGGTCGTCGGCCGGGCTGCCCGGCTCGACCGCGGCCACCAGCACGCCCTTGACGTCGGCATCCAGCTTCATCTGCTGGCGGGCTTCCGGAGAGATCGGAGCCAGCGACACGCCGTAGGCCATCGGCTCCGGCTTGGCGGCCTCGCCCGACTTGCCGTCGGCCTTGGCCTTGATGATCGCACTCTCTTCCTTCTGGTCGCCGACCTTGGCCGTAACCGTCATGTCCTTGCCGTCGCGCCAGAAGCCCAGCTTCACCGAAGTCCCCGGCTTCATCGCCGAGATGGTGCGGGTCAGCTCCTTGATGCTCTCGACCGGCTTGCCGTCGACGCTCACGATCACGTCACCCGACTTGATACCGGCCGCCAGCGCGGGGCTGTCCGGCTGGACCATGGCCACCAGGGCGCCCTTATCCGACTTGAGCGACATGCTCTCGGCGATCTCCTTGGTCACCGGCTGGATCTGGACGCCGAGCAGTCCGCGCTCGACCCTGCCGCTGTCCTTGAGCTGCGCCACGACCGGCTGGGCAAGCGAGGACGGGATGGCGAAGCCAAGCCCGATGTTGCCGCCGCTCGGCGAGTAGATCGCCGTGTTGATGCCGATCACATTGCCGTCCATGTCGAACAGCGGGCCGCCCGAGTTGCCGCGGTTGATCGCGGCGTCGGTCTGGATGTAGTCGTCGAACGGACCCGACTGGATGTCACGGCCGCGTGCCGACACGATGCCCGTGGTCACGGTGCCACCGAGGCCGAACGGATTGCCGACCGCCATGACGGCCTGGCCGACGCGCACCTTGGAGGCGTCGCCGAAGTTGACGAACGGCAGCGCCTTGTCGCTGTCGACCTTGAGCACGGCGAGGTCGGTCTTCTCGTCGCCGCCCAGCATCTTGGCCGGCAGCTTGGTGCCGTCCGCCATGGTGACGGTGATCGAGTCGGCCTTCGACACGACGTGGTAGTTGGTGACGATCGTGCCCTTGGCGTCGACGATGAAGCCGGTGCCGACCGCCTGGCCCTTCTCGGCCGGACGCTGCTTGCCCTGGGGCTTGCCGGGCTGGCCCTGCTGGCCGAAGCGCTCGGCGAAGCGCTGCATGAACTCTTCCATCTGCTTGTCCTGCGGACCGGACGCGCGGGCCTCGTCGCCGTCATCGCTGCCGGCCTTCATGGTCACGGCGACGTTGACGACCGCCGGGGTCACCTTGGCAGCGAGATCGGAGAAGTCCTGCACGACCTGCGGAGCGGCGATCGCTGCAGGTGCGCTGAACATCGGGACGATGAGAGCGGGGGCGGTAAGCGCTGTGGTCAGCGCCAGGGCGGTGAGAATACGGCTCTTGGTCTTTGTCATGAACAACCTCCTTGGGGGGCCTCGGAAAGGAATATGGGGGGAAGCCGGTGGCGCCCGGATGGCCGCCGGATTGAATGTTTGTATAGTTGGGGGTGATTGCGTCCGGGCCGGGAATGGCGTCAAAAGCTGCGCGGGCGACTTAAGACGCCACAGAAGAAGGCAACCGTGAAAATCCTCCTCGTCGAAGATGACAAGCAGACTGCCGATTACATCGCCAAGGGCCTGCGCGAGCACAGCCACGTGGTCGATCACGCCGACAACGGCCGCGATGGGCTCTATCTCGCCACCGGCGAAAAGTACGATGTGCTGATCGTCGATCGCATGCTGCCGATCACCGACGGCCTGTCGCTGGTCAAGGCGGCGCGCGCCTCGGGCGTGAAGACGCCAGTGCTGTTTCTCACCACCATGGGCGGCATCGACGACCGCGTGGCCGGCCTGGAAGCCGGTGGCGACGATTATCTCGTGAAGCCGTTTGCTTTCGCCGAACTCATGGCGCGCGTCGGTGCGCTGGCGCGCCGGCCACCGATCATGGCCGCGACGTCGCTCAGTGTCGGCGATCTGGAAATGGACCTGCTCGCCCGCACGGTGACGCGCACCGGCAAGCGCATCGAACTCCTCGCCCAGGAATTCAAGATCCTCGAATACCTGCTGCGCCACGCCGGCGAAGTCGTGACCCGCACCATGCTGCTGGAGAAGGTCTGGGATTTCCATTTCGACCCCAAGACCAACATCGTCGAGACGCATATCAGCCGCCTGCGCTCGAAGATCGACAAGGGCTTCGACAAGCCCCTGCTCCACACCGTCAGGGGGGCTGGCTATGTCATCCGAGCGCCTGATTAGGCTGCTGCGGTCGGCCAGCTTCCGGCTGACGCTGATCTATGCGGCGTTGTTCGTGGTGTCGGCCGGCGTGCTGTTCGCGACGGTCTACGTGACGGCGACGGCGGCGATGCAGAACGACATGGCGGCGGTGTTGCGCACCGAGGCGTTGCAGCTCACCGAGATTCATCGCCGCGACGGTCTGGCCGGCGTCGCCCAGCAGATCGCGCGTCGCATGAACTTCCGCACCAAAGGGCCCATCTTCTATCTCCTGCAGGCGCCCAATCGCCGCGTCGTGGTCGGCAATCTGCCCGGCATGCCGCCAGTCAACGGCGTCATCGACTTCGTGCCGGAACGCGACACCGCGGAGGCGGAAAGCGAGCGGCCCAAGCTCACCGGCTACGGCCTCACCCTGTCCGACGGCTCGTTCCTGCTGGTGGCACAAGACGCCAATCGCCTGGGCGATATGCAGCGGGCCATCGTGCGCGCATTCGCCTGGGCCGGTGGCCTCACGCTGCTGCTGGCGATCGCCGGCGGCGCCTGGCTCGGCAACACCTTCCTGCGCCGCATCGACACCATCACCCGCACCAGCCGCGCGATCATGGAGGGCGACCTCACGGCCCGCATTCCCGTGCGCGGAACGCAGGACGAGTTCGACCAGCTCGTCACCAACCTCAATGCCATGCTGAGCCGCATCCAGCAGCTGATGGACGGGCTGCGCCAGGTCTCCAGCGACATCGCCCACGATCTGCGCACGCCGCTCGGCCGCCTGCGCCAGCATCTCGAGGATGCGCGTGAACGGGCGAAGACCACGGCCGAATACGACGAGGCGACCGACGCGGCCATCGAGGAGGCGGACGGCCTGCTCGAAACATTCTCGGCTCTGCTCCGCATCGCCCAGGTCGAGGCCGGCGCCCAAAAGAGCGGCTTCAGCGAGCTCGATTTCTCCGCCCTCGTGCGCAGCATCGGCGAGGCCTATCAGCCGGCGGCCGAGGATTCCCGGCATCGCCTGCAGATCAATGTCGAGGACGGCGTGAGCCTGACCGGCGACCGCCAGCTCCTCGCCCAGATGATCTCCAACCTGATCGAGAACGCGCTCAACCACACGCCCGAGGGCACCACGGTATCGGTCGGCCTTCGTAAATCGAGCACAGGCTTTGAGGCCGAGGTCACCGACGACGGTCCCGGCATTCCGGAGACCGAGCACGGCCGGGTGTTCGACCGCTTCTATCGCCTGGACCGCAGCCGCTCGACCTCCGGCAGCGGGCTCGGTCTTGCCCTGGTGAAGGCGATCGCCGGCCTCCATGGCCTGTCGGTGAGGCTCGAGGACCGCAAGCCGGGCCTCTCTGTCATCCTGAACGAAGGGACGGATTCTTCACTCCGCTCAGGATGACCATCCTGCCTTGGCTCTGGATCCCGCTTACGATCTTCGCTGCCCTCGCCCAGACGGTGCGTAACACCGCACAACGCCGATTGGTCGACGAGTTGGGCACGCTTGGCGCCACGCTGGTGCGCTTTTTCTACGGCATGCCCATCCTCGCGCTGTGGCTGGGCCTGGTCATTGGCGTCGGCGGCCAAGCCCTGCCGCCGCTCACGACCGGTTTCGCCACATGGGTGCTGGTGGCGGCACTCAGCCAGATGGCCGGCACGGCGCTCCTGCTCCGCGCCATGGCCGCGCGCAGCTTCGCCATCGGCCTCGTCTACTCCAAGAGCGAAGTCATCCAGGTGGCGCTCTTCTCGGTCGTCTTCCTGGGCGAGCGGCTTTCCCTCGCGACCGCCTGCGCCATCGTGCTGGCGACGTTCGGCGTCGTCCTGCTCTCGCCCCGTCCCAGGGGCGCCGACCTCACGCGCGGCTGGGCCGATCCCGCGGCGCTGTTCGGCCTCGCCTCTGGGTCGGCCTTCGCCATCTCCGTCGTCGCCTATCGCGGCGCCACCCTGGCGTTCGATGCCGGCTCGCCCTTTCTGGGTGCTGCCGGCACGCTGTTCTGGAGCCAACTCACCCAGACGGTGCTGCTCGGCGCCTGGCTGCTGGTGCGCACGCCGTCGGTGGTTCTGGGTCTGCTGCGCGAATGGCGCGTCTCGCTGTTCGCCGGCATCGCCGGCGCCTCGGCCTCGATCGCCAATGTGACGGCGCTTGCCCTGGAACCGGCTTCGAATGTCCGAACCCTGATCCTGATCGAAGTGCTGTTCACGTACTTCGTTTCGTTGCGCATCTTCCGCGAGACGATCAGCCGGCGCGAACTCGCCGGCATGGCGCTGGTTGTCCTGGGCGTCGGGATCATTGTCGCCACCTCGCGTTAGGCGCACTATTCGCCGATGAAAACGCTTCTCGCCTACGTCGGCAGCTACACCACGCCGGGACGCAACGGCCACGGCAACGGGATCAACGTCTACCAGGTCGATCCTCGCACCGGCGCGTTCACCCACCTGCAGCACGTCGGCGACCTGGAGAACCCTTCCTTCCTGGCGATCGATCCGTCCGGTCGCTTTCTCTACTCGGTGCATGGAGATCGCAGCGAAGCGACCGCCTTCCGCATCGACCAGGCCACAGGCAAGCTGTATCTGCTCAACCGCGAGGCGACCGGCGGCTACAATCCGGTACATCTCGCCTTCGACACCACCGGCTCCTTCCTCACCGTCGTGAACTACGGCTCCGACTCGCTGGCCGTGCTGCCGATCAGGATGGACGGCCGCCTCGCCTCGTACAGCACCCTGACGCCGGTCGAGGGAACGCTGGGACCGCACCGCGTGCAGCAGCGAAACATCGCGCCGCATCACATCCCGCTCGATCGCCAGGGCCGCTTCTTCTACGTCCCGTGCAAAGGCTCCGACTGCATCGTCGCCTATCGCCTCGACGAAAAGCGCTGCGTGCTGGTCGAAGCCGCGCGCGTGGCGGCACGCCCGAGTGCTGCGCCGCGCCACATCGATTTTCATCCGGCGAAGGCGCTGGCCTACGTCATCAACGAGCTCGATTCGACGATCACGACCTACCGCCAGGACCGCCGCAGCGGCAAGCTCACGCCGCTCCAGACCATCCCCTCCACGCCCTCCGGCTTCACCGGCTACAGCACCGGCGCCGAGATCTGGCTCGATGCTGCCGGCCGCAATATCTACGTTTCCAACCGCGGCCATGACAGCATCGGCGTCTTCGCCGTCGATACAGCGACCGGCACGCTGTCGCCCAGGCAATGGGTCCCAACCAAGGGCCGCACGCCGCGCTTCTTCGCCTTCGATCCGGCCCAGAAGCATCTCTACGTCGCCAACCAGGACAGCCACACGATCATCACCTACAAGGTCGGCCGCGACGGCCGCCTTGCGCCGAATCGGGTCCGGGTAAAGGTCGGCAGCCCGGCCTGCATCGTGTTTTCCCGCCTGTAGTCACTGGCGGGACTGGTTGCCGACCTTGAGTTGTCGACTGGCCGAGATCACACGTCCTGTTTGCGTCCCCAAGCCTTGCCTGCCTAGTATCGGGCACTCGACGGGGGAGACAGACAATGTTGAACGCCGATCTCACCGACAGTCTGGCCAAGATCCTTAATTGCATCGCCGCCGCCGGCGCGCTCGGCACCGCAGCCTACGGGCTGGTCGATGCCACCAAGATGGTCAAGGGCGGCATGTCCAATCCCGGCTTTTCCTTCATCCGCAACGCGGTGATATCGATCATCGGCCCGGTGGCCGCGAGCCGGACGGTCTTCGGACCGGCGGAGATCATCGCGACGCTGCGCGCCAACTGGTTGAACGGCGTCTCCAAGGCCGACCAGAAGGCCGCGGCCAAGGCGCTCATTCGCCTGATGCTGACGTCCGCCACGGCACCAGCGATGGCCACCGCTACCGGCGTCAACGCCGCGCATCTACAAACCGCGGCCGAGCACATCCGCGACGATGCCGACATCACACCCCAGGACATCAAGACGCTGGGCGCGTTCGACGTGGTCGTGAGTGCAACGCTCGACCTTGGCTACGAACGGGGCGACCAGTTCTATCGCAATTCCGCCAAGGTCGCGGCCGCCGGCTGCGCCATCGTCCTGGCCGTTGGCGGGAGCTATTTCGTCTACGGTGCAAACCCCGTGAGCAGCTGGCTGCCGCTCGCCGTTTTCATTGGCGTAGTCGCAACGCCCCTGGCGCCGATCGTCAAGGACCTTTCGAGTTCCCTGAGTGCGGCCGTGAAGGCCGGCGGCGCCTTCAAGCGCTGAACATCCCATGACGCTCTATCTCAACTTCCGTACAGGCGGCGTCGCTGGTGGTATCGTCACGCCCTATCTGCTCGAGGGCGATGGCACGGTGAATCCGCCGGCCGTGCGGGCACTCACCTCGTGGGAGGCGGAAGACAGAGTCGCCGGCAAGAACGTGCTGTTCGGCGTCCATGGCTTCAATGTGAACTATCGAGAGGGTGCGCTTTCGTTTGGCGTGCTCGATGCCCATCTCGGCCTCACCGACTCGGACGTGTTCATCGGCGTGCTGTGGCCCGGCGACTGGTGGATCCCGGCCGTGAACTACCCGTTCGAGGGCGGCGACGCGATGAAGTGCGGCCGCCTCCTGGCCACGTTCTGCAGCGAGTACCTGGCGCAAGCCCAGAGCGTCTCGTTCGTCTCGCACAGCCTCGGTGCCCGCCTCGTCCTCGAAGCCCTCGTCCACCTCGATCGGCGCGCGCGCATGGTTTGCCTGCTGGCCGGCGCGATCAACAACGACTGCCTGCTCGCCGAATACGCTTTTGCCAACAACATGGCCGACCAGATCTTCGTGCTGGCGTCGCACAACGACTCCGTCCTACGCGTGGCGTTCCAGATCGGCGATCCGATCTCCAACATCCTCGACCACGATCACGGTTTCTTCCAGAAGGCGCTGGGCTACGATGGACCACCCTCACCGGCCGCCTCGCCGGTGGTCCATCCGTGGCAGATCCCCGACCGGGACAACTACGGCCACGGCAGCTACCTGCCGCCGGCCGACGCGGCGCGCTGGGTGCGGGTCGCCGGCTACATCGGCCGTGCGTTCCGCGGCCAGCTGCAGCCTTCTCCCGGACCGCTCTGAGCCTTGCCGACGGTCGACCGGTTGACGCCAAAGCATCCCAGTGGTCGGAATTTGCCTATGTTTTCCTGCCGCCCCTTCCTGTGCCTGCGCCATACCTCCCCAAGCCACCGAACCGGAGGCCGGAAAATACCGAAGTCGTTTCCCGCGATGTCCGCTTTCGGCGGACATTTCCGCGTTCTTCCAGACGACGGAAACGCACGCGGCATCAACGACTTGGCAACAATTTGATGCCATCCTGAAAGACGCATCTTGAGTTTCTTTCTTTTCCGCTACTGACCGGACATTGTGGGCCGGACATCCTGGAGAGATCCCGTGAGTGACAAGACCTACGGCTTCGAGACCCTGTCGGTACATGCCGGCGCCGCCCCCGATCCCGCCACTGGCGCGCGGGCGCAGCCGATTTACCAGACCACGGCCTATGTCTTCGACGATGCCGACCACGCCGCTGCACTGTTCAACCTGCAGACCGTGGGTTTCATCTATTCGCGCCTGACCAACCCGACCAACGCGGCGCTGGAAGCCCGGCTCGCCACCCTCGAGGGTGGGCGCGGCTGCACGGTCGCCTCGTCCGGCCATGCAGCGCAGGTGCTCGCGCTGTTTTCGCTGATGCAGCCGGGCGCGGAGATCGTCGCCTCCTCCCGCCTCTATGGCGGCTCACTGCAGCAGATGAGGAACACCTATCCCAAGTTCGGCTGGAAGGCCGAGATCATCGATGCCGACGAGCCCGAGAATTTCAAGCGTGCAGTCACGGCCAACACCAAGGCCTTCTTCATCGAGAGCCTGGCCAATCCCGGCGGCGTCGTGAGCGACATCGAGGCGATCGCGCGCATTGCCGAGTCAGCCGGCGTGCCACTGCTGGTCGACAACACGCTGGCCACGCCCTACCTCTGCAAGCCGATCGACTACGGCGCCACGTTGATCGTGCACTCGACCACCAAGTTCCTGAGCGGCACCGGCACCTCGATGGGCGGCGCGGTCGTCGACTCGGGCAAGTTCGACTGGTCGAAAGGCGGCAAGTTTCCCAGCCTCGCCGGCCCCGAGCCCGCCTATCACGGCCTCAATTTCTACGAGACCTTCGGTGACATGGCCTACACCTTCCACAGCCACGCCGTGGGCCTGCGCGACCTCGGCCCCAGCCAGGCGCCGTTCAATGCCTGGCTCACCATGCTGGGAATCGAGACGCTGGGCCTGCGGATGGAGCGCCACTGCACCAATGCGGCCAAGGTGGCGCTGCATCTCGAGAAGCATCCGGCGGTGGCGTGGGTCAACTACGCCGGCCTCGCCTCGAACAAATACAACAAGCTCGCGCGGAAGTACCTGCCCAAGGGCGCGGGCTCGGTCTTCACCTTTGGCGTGAAAGGCGGCTACGACGTCGGCGTGAAGGTGGTGGATGGCGTGGAGCTGTTCTCCCATCTCGCCAACATCGGCGACGCCAAGAGCCTGATCATCCATCCCGCCTCGACCACGCACCGCCAGCTCTCCGACGAGCAGCGTGTCGCCGCCGGCGCAGGGCCCGACGTGCTCCGGCTCTCGATCGGCATCGAAACGGTGGAAGACATCATCGCCGATCTCGATCAGGCTCTGGCCAAAGCGACGGCATAGAAGACCGGCCGGAGGGATGGATGCTGAGCCACGCTGACAACGAATTCCTGACCCGAAGCGGCACGGACACGCCGATGGGTGCGTTGCTGCGCCGCTTCTGGATGCCGGCGTTACTCTCGGCGGAACTACCCGAGCGCGACGGGCCGCCGAAGAAGATCAAGATCCTGGGCGAAGAGCTGCTGGCGTTCCGGCAGACCGACGGCCGCGTCGGTATCGTCGAACAGCACTGCCCGCACCGCGGCGCCAATCTCTACTACGGCCGCAACGAGGAGTGCGGCCTGCGCTGCTCGTTCCACGGCTGGAAGTTCGACATCGACGGCAACTGCGTCGACCTGCCGACCTCGCCGCCTGAATCGTCGTACAAGGACACGATCAAGCTGCTCGCCTACCCGGTGCGCGAATGGGGCGACATGATCTGGGTCTACATGGGTCCGCGCGAAAACATGCCGGAGCTGCCCCAGCTCGAACTGGGTCTTGTTCCGGCCGCGCACCGTTACGTCTCCAAGAAGTGGCAGGACTGCAACTGGGTGCAGAGCCTCGAGGGCGCCATCGACACTGCCCACTTCTCCTTCCTGCACGCCATTCCGACCAAGGACGAGGCGGTCAAGCTCGATATCCTGCGCAAGACGTCGGCAATCGGCCAGGAGTCGGGCCTGAGCGATCGCATGCGCTGGGTGACCGACGATCCGCGGCCGAAGTTCAAGATCCAGGGCCACGATGCCGGCCTGGTGATCGCCGCCGGCCGCAAGACGGACTCGACCGATCTCTATTGGCGCATCGCCCAGTATCTCGCGCCCAATCACGCGCTGGTGCCGGTCGCCTTCCCGGGCGAGGTCTATCATGGCCAGACCTGGGTGCCGGTCGATGACACGAAGTGCTGGGTCTACACCTACAGCTGGACGCCGGATCGGCCGCTCAGCAACACTGAGCGCACCAAGTATGCCTCGGGCCTCAGCCTCCATGCCGAGATCGACGAGAACTACGTGCCCAAGCGCAACATCGGCAACGACTACATGATCGACCGCGAGCTGCAGAAGACGCTGAGCTACACCGGCATCAGCGGCGTGTCCGACCAGGACGCCGCGATCCAGGACAGCCAGGGGGCGATCCAGGACCGGACGCGCGAGCACCTCGGCCCGACCGACGTCGGCATCGTCGAGTTCCGCAAGCTGGTGATGGGCGCTGCACGGGCCCTGCAACGCGGCGAGCCGCCCAAGGCGGCCACTGCGCCGACGCGCTATGCGGTACGCGCCGGCGGCTGGATCGCCGGCCCGGACAAGGATCTCGTGGCGGTGATGACGGAACGCTTCGGTCACCCGCACGGCTACGTCGGTGGCGAATACGGGCTCGGAGAATAGTTAGACCGGGTCGGTGCGCTCGATTATCGTCGGCCTGAAGATTTCTTGGGGAGACCAGCAGTGACGATCAAGATTTACGGACCCGCGGCGTCGCGTGCGGCGCGCGCTCTATGGATCGTGCACGAGCTCGGCATTCCGTTCGAGCACGTGGCGCTCGAGATGAAGGACCTCAAGAGCGCCGACTATCTCAAGATCAATCCCAACGGCAAGGTGCCGATGCTGGTCGACGGCGACTTCAAGCTGTTCGAGTCGATGGCGATCAACCTCTATCTCGCGGCCAAGCACAACAAGAACGGCTTCCTGCCGGCCAGCCTCGAGGACCAGGCAATCTGCCACCAGTGGAGCTTCTGGGGCATGACCGAGGTCGAGAAGCCGCTGCTCACCGTGCTCATCGACATGTTCATGACCCCGCCCGACAAGCGCAAGCCCGAGGCCGTGGCCGACGCCTTGAAGGTATTGCCCAAGCCGTTCGGCGTGCTGAACGGCGCGCTGGAGGGCCGCGACTATCTGCTCGGCTCGACCTTCACCGTGGCCGACCTCAACCTCGCTTCGATCATGAGCTGGGCCAAGCCGATCAAGTTCGACTTCGCCCCCTTCCCCAATGTCGGCGCGTGGCTCGACCGCTGCCTCGCGCGGCCGACCTACAAGGCGGCGCGTTCGACCAAGTAAACGGTTACTCCGCCGGGGCGACCTGCGGCAGCGGCGCGCGATTGTCGCGAACACTGTCACTGCCCGGCAGCAGCAGCGCCACCAGCGTGATCACGACCGAGGTGGCGGCGAGGCCGAGGAACAGCAGGTTCAGGCTGCCCGTGCTCTCGCGTACCCAGGCGATGGCCAGGATGGCGAACGGGCTGGCGCCCAGCGACACGACGAACTTGGCGCCGAAGCCCAGGCCGTGAAAGCGGCTGGGCGTGTAGCGCGCGATCAGGATGTTCTCGACCGGACCGGCGGCCGAGCTCAGCACCGCCGAGGCGATGGCGCCGGCGAGCGCCACGTAGCCGTTGCCCATGGCCAGCGCCAGCATGGCGCCGACCTGCAGCGCCGAGGCCACGACATAGGTCGTCTTCAGCGGATAGCGATCGATGATGCGCCGGCCCATCAGGTACTGCGCGATGCCGGAGACGATGTAGATCATCGAGGTCGCGAGCCCGACCCACAGCACGGCCTGGGTGACGAGGCCCCACGAAGCGAGGCCGTCGCGCAGCCAGGCGACCTGGTCGCCGAGGCGCGACTGGAACACGAGGGCGGCGCCGTACATCACCGCGGCCCAGGTGATGCCCTCGAGCGCCATGGTGACCGAGAGCACGGAGAAGACCCGCCAGAAGTTGCCGCGGCCGACCTTGATCCCATGCGTTTCCGGCATCGGCCGGTCGCCGATCCGGCCGCGCCAGATCTCGACGAGAAGGACGGCGCCGACGATCAGGCAGACGATGCCCGGCACGATGAAGGCGGCGCGCCACGAGGCGAGCGTGATCAGCACGCCCGGCACGATGCCGTAGAGGGCGAGGCCCGCACTGCCCCACAGGCCGTTCACGCCCATGGCATGGCCCTGCTCCCGGGCGTTGCGGATGATCCAGCCGATGCCGACGGAATGATAGAAGGCGCCGAACGTGCCGATGCCGCAGAGCGTCAGTGACAGGGCGAAGGTGTCGCCGGTCGGCACCAGGCCGCAGGCGATCGACGACAGGCCGAGGCCCACGAACATCACCACCATCATGGCGGGTGCGCCGAAGCGGTCCGACGCCCAGCCGGCCGGCAGCGACATGACGCCCAGCAGGACGCTGGCCGGTGCATAGAGGCGGAGCAGATCCTCGGCCGGCAGGTTCCAGGAGACGGCGAGGGTCAGCACGATCACGGCATAAAACGCCGTCATCAGGTGCATCAGCGCATGGCCGATCGAGGAAAACAGCAGGACGCGGCGGCCGGGATCGGGAGAATTCATGGCGCCTTGTATCGGCCCGGCTCCCGGACCATGCAAGGCTGCTTGCGGCATCGCTGCCATTCGCGCTAAAGCCCCCCTGCCGCGGCACTGCCGCGGCACCGGTCGGGGCGTAGCGCAGCCTGGTAGCGCACCTGTCTGGGGGACAGGGGGTCGCAGGTTCAAATCCTGTCGTCCCGACCAATTTCCTCCCCCCTCTTCCAATTGTTCTGGCGATGAACACGCTGCGTGCGCTGGCGTTCATCTTCTGCACCGTGACGCTCAACGTGCTTGGTGCTTGGTGCTTGGTGCTTGGCGCTGGGCGTGATGATCCCGGTGCGGTCGCGGATCGTGCTCGGCTTCATGGACAGCGATATCGTCGGCGCTTGGTCGACCATCGTGCAGGGCGCACTGGTCGGTCCCGCCGTGGCGCGGCTGGGCGAGCGCCGGGCAATGATCACGTGATTGCTGTTCGGCGTGGTCGGCATGGCGATCTATGGCCTCGCACCGACCGGGTTCTGGTTCTGGATCGGGGGGGGGCCAACTGCAAGGTGCCAACATCGCGCTGATGAGCATCGCCGGCATGGTTGCCCGCGGTCTCATTGCGGTGGACCTTCGCCTATTTCATCGAACCCATACCGGTCCGCCTGGAACTGCCGGGCGCGCCCTACCTGCTCGGTGCCCCGTTGCTGGTCGTGGCGGCAGTGATCGCCTGCCAGGCTACGGCCCTGCCGCGACCCGCCGGCCTGAATCGGTGAGCTTGCAAACCAGCCAGTCCGGCTTCAGGGGATTGGCGAACCAAGGCTCGGCCCAGCCCCGACCGACGCAGCGACGCACGATAGCAGCATCGACGTCCTGACCATCGAGGTCGAACAGCGGCAGCTTGCCGCCCGCCTGGGTCAAGCCGCGGCGCAGGTAAAGAAGCTCGACAAGCGTCGGAAGATCACCTTCCAACTCATTGTCATTGAGTACTAAAATATCGAACGAACGCGCCTGTTGGTGCGTGAAAGTACGACTGGCAAACACGGCGACGTCCCCCTCTGACGATGCCGGCACAACGGTCCTTTACCTACTGCAAACCCCTGCTCGGTAAAAAACCAGGAAAAATCAGGTGGTTATCGCCACTTCTTGCGACAACTACCCGATCTGGTAGTTCAGCGGAAAGCGCGCTCGAGGTCCCAGGCGTCGCCCCCCGGCGACAATCTGGTCCCCGTCTAGTTTTGTGCCTTCAGAGTGCTGCGCAACTGCGTCAGCGCCTGTTCGAGATCCTCCAGCACCGTTTCGATTTCGCGGCGCTTGTGTAGATCGAGCATGGTGGCCCGTGGCGTCGTGGTTGACGGCTGCGGGCCGGTCCGCGGCAACGGCTGGCGTGGGGCGCCACCGGTCATGGCCTCGGCCCGGGCCGACACGATGCGCAGGCTTTCGAGGGCGCTTTCCGCCGCAAGGTCGAAGCGCTGCTGCTGCGGCAGGCGACCGCGGCTCTCCTTCAGAAGGCGCTGCACGCCCTTGATGGTATAGCCGTCGTCGTAGAGCAGCGTGCGGATGCGGCGCAGGAGATCGATGTCTTCCGGCCGGTAGTAGCGCCGCCCGCCACCGCGCTTGAGCGGGCGGACCTGGCTGAACTTGCTTTCCCAGAACCGCAGCACGTGCTGCGGCACATCCAGTTCGGTCGCGACTTCGCTGATCGTGCGAAACGCCTGCGCCGACTTTTCAACTCGTCTTTCGACGGCCTGAGCCGATACGGCCATGACAAATCCCCCGCATTTCCCCAACTACCCCTTAGTTCTCGCCGGGCGCCCCATTGATCAAAGACTTGAGGACGTTCGACGCTCGGAAAACGAGCACGCGCCGCGGCAGGATCGGAACCTCCTGCCCTGTCTTAGGATTGCGGCCCACACGCTGTCCCTTGTCGCGAACGGTGAAACTCCCGAAAGACGAGATCTTCACC
This sequence comes from Reyranella sp., assembly GCA_029946105.1. Classification (GTDB taxonomy): domain Bacteria; phylum Pseudomonadota; class Alphaproteobacteria; order Reyranellales; family Reyranellaceae; genus Reyranella. The sequence continues at coordinate 19,031 of JAQSDW010000159.1, forward strand.
GACTCGCCACGCGCCAAAGCTTCCACGACCTCGGAGAGAATCGTCTCGACGAGATCGCTGGACTCGTTGCGAGACAGTCCCACTTCCTGGAACACGGACTCGCTCAGATCGGCGCGTGTGATAGTCCGGCCTTCCACTCCGGTCCCCTTCCTTGCCCCACTTAATCCTTACTCTAAGGTTGGAAAGCGGTCAATATCAGTAGGATAGAGGGTGGACTTGAATCGCCGCCTGTTCACGTTCCGTTGCGCACGATTTTGTTTCAAACGCTACAAGGCCGTTATGGGCCTACCAGCGGACCAGCGAGGCCCCCCAGGAGAGGCCGCCGCCGATGCCTTCCAGCAGCAGCAGATCGCCCTTCTTGATGCGGCCATCCTTAACAGCCGTATCGAGCGCGAGGGGAATCGAGGCCGCCGACGTATTGGCGTGCCGGTCGACAGTGACCACTACCCGCTCCGGCGGCAGGCCGAGCTTGCGGCCGGTGCCATCGATGATGCGCTTGTTGGCCTGGTGCGGGACCAGCCAGTCGATGTCCTTGGTCTCAAAACCAGCCTTGGCGAGCACTTCGCCCACGACCGCCGCCATATTGACGACGGCATGTTTGAAGACCTCCTTGCCTTGCATGCGCAGGAAGCCGGTGGTCTGGGTCGAGGACGGACCGCCGTCGACGTAGAGGATGTCGTGTTGGCGGCCGTCGGAATGAAGCGCATTGGCAAGCACCCCGCGATCGGCCGTCGTGCCCATGCCCTCCTCGCCCCGCAGCACGACGGCGCCGGCGCCGTCGCCGAACAGCACACAGGTTCCGCGGTCGTTCCAATCGAGGATGCGCGAGAAAGTCTCGGCGCCGATCACCAGCGCGGTCGAGGCAAGCCCGGTCTTGATCATGCTGTCGGCCACCGCAAGGCCGTAGACGAAGCCGGCGCAGACCGCCTGGACGTCAAACGCGGCGCCGCAGGTCATGCCCAGTGCGGCCTGCACGCGCGTCGCGGTGGCGGGAAACGTTTCATCCGGCGTCGCCGTCGCGAGCACGATGAGATCGAGATCGGAGGCCTTCAACCCGGCGTGGGCCAGGGCCCGCTCCGAGGCCTTGATTGCAAGATGGGACGTGAGTTCACCATCGGCAGCGATGTGACGCTGGCGGATGCCGGTACGCTGCTGGATCCACTCGTCTGAGGTATCCACCTTCGTGGCGAGGTCGGCGTTGGTCACCAGACGGTCAGGCAGATAGGAGCCGCATCCCTGAACGACAGAACGAATCACGCGCCCCCTCCGCCTGCCTGCAGCACCGGTGCTTCCGCCGTCGCCGCCAACGCGTGCAACTTGGCCAGCCCGTCGACAAGCTTGCTCTTGTATTCGTAGCGGACCATGTCGATCGCCATGCCGATGGCGTAGGCGAAGCCCAAAGCGTCGGTGCCGCCGTGGCTCTTCACGCAAACTCCATCGAGGCCGACGAAGACGCCACCATTGTAACGCCGCGGATCCGCACGCTTGAACATTTTGACCAAGGCCCCCGAGGCGAAGAGATAGCCGATCTTGGCGAAGGTCGAGGTCCTGAACGCTTCGCGCACGAAGCCGGCGTAGAGCTTGCCTGTGCCTTCCATCGCCTTGAGGGCGACATTGCCGGTGAAGCCATCGGTGACGACGACGTCCACTTTGCCGGTGCCGATGTCGTTGCCCTCGACGAAGCCGTGGAAGGAAATCGGCGAACCCTCGCGACGAAGCCACAATGCCGCCTGGCGCAGTTCCTCGTGACCCTTCATTTCCTCGGACCCGACGTTCAGCAGGCCAACCTTCGGCGCGCTGAGCCCCAGCAGAACCTGGGCGAACACGCTGCCCATGACCGCAAATTCAGCAAGATTCTCGGCGTCGCATTCGAGATTGGCGCCGAGATCGAGCATCACCGACTCGCCGCGGCTGGTCGGAATGAACGAAGCCAGGGCCGGTCGATGGGCCCCCGGGAGCATGCGCATGGCCACCATGGAGATGGCCAGCAAGGCACCGGTGTTGCCCGCGGACACGACGGTATCGGCGCGACCCTGGGCTGCGGCGTCCACGGCCAACCACATGCTCGACTGACGCCGCCGACGCAGGGCAAAGGACGGCTTGTCGTCAGCGCTGACCGCATCCGCAGCCGGGACGATCTCGAGGACCTGAGCCAGGCCCTTGCGACGATCGACCAGGGGCTTCAGCCGGTCCGGATCACCGAACAGAAGGAAGGACGAGCCGGGGTAGCGCTCGCGGGCAATGTCGGCTCCATTCACGATGACCTCGGGCGCGTGATCGCCGCCCATGCCATCGAGTGCGAGAACGACCTTGCCGACGCTCACGGGTGTGCTCTGCCTGTCGGTTGCCAGCGCATTGCCGGCGGGGTCGCCTGCGGCCTACTTCTCGGCCGACGTCGCGTCGGCCAGAACCGGCATGTCCTCACGGTAGTACCCGCAGTGCGAGCACACCATGTGCGGCCGCTTGAGTTCGCCGCAATTCTTGCACTCGACGTACGCCATGGTCGGCAGCGCGTGATGCGACCGGCGCATATTGCGGCGCGACTTTGAAATCTTTTTCTTGGGAACAGCCATAACGATCTCCACGACGAGCCCACGCCAACGCGGGCCCCAAAAAGCTGAGCCGCGCTCTAACGGCGCGGCGGGCGGCCTTCTCTAGCCAAATCGTTCCAGCCCTGCAACACCTTAGCGGTCGCGGCGCGGTTTGTCTCTGAGCGCCGCCAGCCCGGCAAAGGGATGGCGCTGCTGGCCAGGCGCGCCCCGGCGGGGGCTGCCCTTGAACTTGGGGAGGACGTCTTCCAGTTTCACGCCGGCGCGCCGTGGATAAGGCTCGGCCACCAGCGCGAGCTGTTCGGCCACGATTTCGCCGACGTCGAGCATATTCCCGACCAGTGGCTCGGGCGCATCGGCCTGCGCGTTGAGGACGGCCTCTCCGCTTTCCGGATCAAGCTCTTCGGCGAGGTCCTTCTTGAACACGATGCGAAACGCATCGTCGAGGATCTGCGTGACCGGCTCCAGGCTCAGGACGCAAGCCTGGATGATCTTTCCTCTAAGGCGGCCTTCAACCACCACCTGACCGCCGATCTGTGAATCGATCGTCACCCGGGCAGCGAAGCCCGATAATCCCAGGAAACCGAACCGTCTGGCGAGCGCCGCGCACTCGCTCTCGCTGGCGACGATGTCCTGGGCCGTACCGGAGCGACCCAGGCGATCCAGATCGACGATTCTTTCAATTTCAGATTTACTTTTATTATCAATATGTTCTGGCATTTTATTAATCTATTTTATCAGATCATTACGGGGTGTATTGGCGAGCGCCTCGGCATATTGACGGACATGCTCCTCGAGGCGGCCCAAGGGTTCTTCGGCAGGCGACCTACCGCCATAGGCGTTGCGTCGCAATACCTCGTCCAGGCGCGTCGGACCACCGGCCAATGCCTCGCGATAGGCAAGCGCCCGCCCGTGCAGCCCCTCCGCCATGATCTTGATCCGCCGTCCCACGCCGAGGTCCTGGACGCCAATTTCACGCAAGGTGAGGTCGAGGTGCTGGAACATGACATCGAAGAAGGCCTGGGCCAGCCGATCCCCGTCGGGCTCGCGCCGCAGACGATCTATGGCGAGGGCGGCATGCAATGCCAAGGCATCGAAACGACCGTCGAGCGTGTCGGGAATGCCGCAGGCGTCGAACAGCCGCGGCCGACGCGCCTCCTCCGCTACGCGCAGATAGAAGGCTGCGGCAAACTTGTCTTCAGCACTCTTGCGACGGAACACGATCCAACTCCCTCCGGTCACGGGCGCAGGTTGACCCCGAACGACCATCGCGACATGTTGTGCACCGTCTTTTTCCGGAACCCAAGCCCTACTCCAGAGTTCGTCATGCGCCGCTTTGCCTCTTCCGCCCTCGCTGGCGCCCTCCTCGTCCCTGCCCTCATGGCACTGGGCGGCTGCGATCCTCATTTCAATCAGCGTGGCTTCGTGCCAACACCCGGCTCGACGGAGAAGCTCGAGGTCGGCACCCAAAGTCGCGAGGACGTCGTGCGCCTCATCGGGTCGCCATCGGCGGTTTCCACCTTCAATCCCAACGTCTGGTATTTCATCAGCGAGACGCAGGAATCGTACGCCTTCCTCAAGCCGGAGATCACCCAGCAGAAGGTGATCCAGATCACTTTCAACGATTCCGGCCGCGTCGCGGCGATCAAGAACTACGATCTGGCCGAAGCGCGGGACATCGTCATGGTCCAGCGCATCACCCCGACTTCGGGCAAGGAACTCACGGTGCTGGAGCAGATCATGGGCAATGTCGGCAAGTTCAATCCGGCCAGCAAGAATGCGACCAATCCGGGTGCGCCGACCGACGGCGGTATCTGACGCCATTGCCGATCTCGTCCTTCTCGACGCAGACATAGAAAAGCCCCGGTCCTTCGACCGGGGCTTTTCCGTTGTGTTCGATGTCGCCGTCTCAGTGCGCGAGCACGGCGAGCAGCAGCAGGGCCACGATGTTCGTGATCTTGATCATCGGGTTCACGGCCGGGCCGGCCGTGTCCTTGTACGGGTCGCCAACGGTATCGCCGGTCACCGCGGCCTTGTGGGCCTCGGATCCCTTGCCACCGAAATGGCCTTCCTCGATGTACTTCTTGGCGTTGTCCCAGGCGCCGCCGCCCGCAGTCATCGAGATGGCGACGAAGATACCGGTGACGATCACGCCCAGCAGCATGGCGCCGACCGCCGCGAAGGCGTCGGCGCGGCCTGCGATGGCGGCAATCACGAAGAACAGCACGATCGGCGACAGCACCGGCAGCAGCGACGGGATCATCATTTCCTTGATCGCCGATTTGGTCAGCATGTCGACGGCGCGGCCGTAGTCCGGCCGATCCGTGCCCGCCATGATGCCGGGCTTCTCCTTGAACTGCCGGCGTACTTCCTCGACCACCGACTGCGCGGCGCGCCCGACGGCCAGCATCGACATGCCGCCGAACAAGTACGGAAGGCCGCCGCCGATCAGCAGACCGACCACGACGTACGGATTCTTGAGCGAGAAATCGACCGCTTTGATGCCGAGCTTGCCCTGCGCGATGAAGTAGTCGAGATCCGAGGTGTAGGCCGCGAACAGCACCAAGGCGCCAAGACCGGCTGACGCGATGGCGTAGCCCTTGGTAACCGCCTTGGTGGTGTTGCCGACGGCGTCGAGCGCGTCGGTGTTCTTGCGCACTTCCTTCGGCAGGCCCGCCATCTCAGCAATGCCACCGGCGTTGTCGGTGACCGGGCCATAGGCGTCGAGCGCCACCACCATGCCGGCGAGCGCCAGCATGGCGGTCGTGGCGATGGCGATGCCGAACAGGCCGGCCAGCACGTAGCAGATCACGATGCCGGCGCAGATCAGCAGCGCCGGACCGGCCGTGGCTTCCATCGACATCGCGAGACCGGCGATCACGTTGGTGCCGTGGCCGGTGACCGACGCCTTGGCGACGGCCTTGACCGGACGGTAGTCGGTGCCAGTGTAATACTCGGTGATCCAGACGATCAGGCCAGTGATGGCGAGACCGACCAGCGAGCAATAGAATAGCGACATGCCGGTGAACGACTTGCCCTGGACCGTCAGGACGGTGGCCAAGCCGATAATGTGGTCGGTCGCGAAGTAGATGGCCGGGATCGAGAGCACGGCGGCCACGATCACGCCCTTGTACATCGCCCACATGATGTTGTTGTTGGCACCGAGCTTCACGAAGTAGGTGCCGATGATCGAGGTGATGATGCAGGCGCCACCGATGACCAGCGGATAGGACATCAGCCGCGAAACCAGACCCGGATCGGCAGCGAAGAAGATCGACGCCAGGACCATCGTGGCGACGGTCGTCACCGCGTAGGTCTCGAACAGGTCGGCGGCCATACCGGCGCAATCGCCGACGTTGTCGCCGACGTTGTCGGCGATGGTGGCCGGATTGCGGGGGTCATCTTCGGGAATTCCCGCCTCTACCTTGCCGACCATGTCGCCGCCGACGTCCGCACCCTTGGTGAAGATGCCGCCGCCGAGACGGGCGAAGA
>JAQSDW010000160.1 GCA_029946105.1 Reyranella sp.
GGGTCGTCGTGGATCGGACGGTCGACGGGGCGGCGTTGGCTCGCGTGATCGAGGCCTTGTCGCGGCGATGATCCCGGTTCCATCGGGTGTGCGGGTGTGGATCGCGGCCGGTCACACGGATATGCGCTGCGGCATGAACTCGCTGGCCTTGCGCATCCAGCAGGCGTTGCGGCGCGACCCGCATGCCGGCGATCTTTATGTCTTCCGGGGCAAGAGCGGCAAGCTGATCAAGATCTTCTGGTACGACGGGCTGGGCGCCTCGTTGTACGCCAAGCGCCTGGAGAGAGGACGCTTCGTGTGGCCGTCGACGACGGATGGCGCGGTGGTGATCACGCCCGGCCAGCTCGGCTATCTGCTCGAAGGGATCGACTGGCGCCATCCGCAACACACTTGGCGGCCACAGCTGGCGGGCTAAGGCGCTTTGCTTCGCAAACGCCGACTGCGACCGATTGAATCGGCCGGCATCGAGTTCACCACAAGCTGCCGCATCCGTGCTCTTGTGTAGACACGATGATGTCGATCGATGTCCTGCCGAACGATAGCGAGAGCCTCAAGCGGCTGCTGCTGGCACGTGAGAAGGAGTTGGTCGTCGCACGGGCGCATGCCGTGGCGGTGACGGCGGAAGCTGCCACGCTGCGGGCCAAGGTCGCCGATGACCAGGCTTTGATCGCCCACCTCAAGCTGTGGATCGAGAAGCTCAACCGGGATCGCTTCGGTCAGCGTTCCGAACGCAGCGCCCGTTTGCTCAACCAGTTGGAGCTGCAGCTCGAGGAACTCGAAGCCACGGCGACCGAGGATGAGCTGGCCGCCGAGAAGGCGGTGGCCCGGACCACTAGCGTTGCGGCCTTCACCCGCAAGCGCTCCTCCCGCAAGCCGTTCCCCGAACACCTGCCACGCGAGCGCGTGATCGTGCCCGGCCCGACGGCCTGCGCCTGCTGTGGCGGCACGCGCCTGTCCAGACTGGGCGAGGACGTCACCGAGACGTTGGAGGTCGTGCCCCGCCAGTGGAAGGTGATCCAGACGGTGCGCGAGAAGTTCTCGTGCCGCGACTGCGAGAGCATCGGCCAGGCGCCGGCGCCGTTCCATGTGATCCCCAGAGGTTGGGCCGGCCCCAGCCTGCTGGCGATGATCCTGTTCGAGAAGTACGGCCAGCATCAGCCGCTCAATCGCCAGGCTGAGCGCTACGACCGCGAGGGGGTGCCACTGAGCCTGTCGACGCTGGCAGACCAAGTAGGTGCCTGCTGCACGGCGCTGCGGCCGATCCATGAGCGCCTCATCGCCCACGTCCTGGCCGCCGGGCGGCTGCACGGCGACGACACGACGGTGCCGGTGCTGGCCAAGGGCAAGACCGTCACAGCACGATGTTGGACCTACGTCCGCGACGACCGCCCGTTCGGCGGCCAGGCGCCGCCGGCGGCGCTGTTCTACTACTCGCGCGACCGTGCGGGCGAACATCCCCAACGCCATCTGGCCTCCTACAGCGGCATCCTGCAGGCCGATGCCTATAGCGGCTACGGCAAGCTGTACGCCGACGGGCGAGGCCCAGACACCATCCGCGAGGCGGCATGTTGGGCCCATGCCCGCCGAAAGTTCTTCGTCCTCGCCGATATCGAGGCAAATGCCCGACGCAAGGCGCGCGGCAGCACGTCCGGAGCCATCTCGCCGACCGCGCTGGAAGCCGTCCGGCGGATCGACGCCCTGTTCGAGATCGAGCGCTCCATCAACGGTCTGCCGGCCGATCGGCGGCTTGCCGTTCGCCACGAACAAGCCGCGCCGCTGGTCGCCGCGCTTGAAGCATGGATGCGCGAGGAACGCCGCAAGCTGTCGCGCCACTCCGACGTCGCCGGCGCCATGGATTACATGCTGAAGCGTTGGCATGCCTTCGCCCGCTTCCTCGACGACGGCCACATCTGCCTCAGCAACAATGCCGCCGAACGAGCCCTGCGTGGCATCGCCCTTGGCAGGAAAGCCTGGCTATTCGCCGGCTCCGATCGCGGCGGCGACCGTGCCGCCTTCATGTACGGCCTCATCGTCACTGCCAAGCTCAATGACGTCGATCCCCAAGCCTGGCTGGCCGACGTCCTCGCCCGCATCGCCGGCCATCCCGTCCAAAAGCTCGATGAGCTGATGCCCTGGAACTGGCGCAAGCAAAACTCCGTTCACGACGCTCTGGCGGCGTAAAGAACTCCGCCCGCGGTACTCGGCGGAGGGGTACTGAACAGCGAGGCTTACGCCGCTCTTAAATTCCCGCAGGCACTCTGGCCCGCATACTACGCGACCAGGCCATTCCGATTAGTCGCCAATGCAATCGCTGGCCTTTTCAGACGCACTTGTCGTCATATCGGGTAAACGCGACATGTTGAACACCGCTGCAGTGCGACCAGCTATTGGCATTCTTGTCGCTGCAGGCGTTGTCCTTGTCGCGCTGGTGGTGCTTTCGCCTCATCGCTTTGTCTACGACGAGCCGTACTTCGTTGAGTACATAGCGTTGCTACATAAATTCGGCCCCACGCCGGCATTCTTGAATGCGCTCACCGGTACAGTGGGACCGCTCTACGCCTTCGTGCAGGCGGCGTTCGAGCCTATCACCGGCCTGCAGCCGACCGGCATGCGACTCGTGAATGTCTTCCTGCTCCTCGTCGTGATCGCAATTTTGATTGCATGGCTCA
>JAQSDW010000161.1 GCA_029946105.1 Reyranella sp.
TGACGCTCTCGTGGCGCGGGGGTGGCCAGATCCCGCCGCCGCCCGGCGGCATGGCAATCGCGCGCAACCGCTCGCGTTCGCCCATGTTCTTGTAGGCCCAGACATGGATCCATTGATTAAGCGGACCGAGATCCGTGGAGCCGGCGAAAATCAGCGGCGAGAGTTCGTTGCGCGCCTTGATCTTCGGCGTCCACGCTTCGATCACCCGGGGAATACCGCCTGGATTGTACGTATAGGTGCGGAACTCGTAGAGTGGTCCGTGCTCGCCCGGCTGGAAGTTGGGTGAGAACGGCGCCGGATGGAGGATCTTGCTCTCCATATCGAGGATGAATTCCTGGACCTTGACCGGCCAGACCTTGGTTGCGATCGCCTCGGCGCGGATGCGATCGCGTTCGTTCATGTCCTTGTAGGGCCAGATGTGGATCACCTGGTTGAGCGTGCCGACTTCGGTGCGCCACAGGCCCGCCAGCGGCGAGAGTTTTGCCCGTGCGGGCAGGCCCGCGCCGAAACGCTCCTCGAACTGGGCCACCGTGCCGGGTTTCAGCAGGTAGGTGCGCATCTCGAAGATCATCGGCTTGGTCCCCTCAATCGGCAGCTCTGGCGGCGGCCCGTGCGGCAGTTGCAGGTGATGTCTTGAACGCCGGCATCACTTCCTTGGCGAAGCGGTCGAGCTGGTCCAGCGCCACGGCGAGCGGTGTGCCCAGCGCCATGCCGCAGCTCACGCGCTCGAGGCCGGGATAGCGCTTCTCCACCGCCTTGAGCTGCTCGATGATGTCGGCCGGTGTGCCGGCGAGGAACCCGCCGGCCTTCACCGCATCCTCGATCCTCGGCAGCTTGGTGGTGGCGGCCAGGCTGGGATCGCGCATCGCTGCGATCTGTTCTTCGGAGAGTGCCCGCACCAGGCGCAGCTCTCCGAACATCTTCATGTTTTCTTCGTAACACTTGCCGGCAGCCTTCATTGCCGCCTCACGGCTCTCGCCGATGAAGAACTGGAAGCCCAGCGACAGGCGCTCACCGCGCCCGAGCTTGATGCCGCGGCGCGCGTAGGCTGCCTGGAAGGCTTCCATGTGCTTGTCGACAGCGCCACCCTCGGCCGAACCGCCGCCGATCACGCCGGAGATACCGTGCTTGGCCATGAAGTCGAAGGCGCGGTCCGAGCCGCTCTGGATCGGCTGCCAGCATTCGACCGGCAGGCGCAGTGGACGCGGCACCAGCGTGATGTCCTTCAGCGTGTAGCCGCGATAGGGCACCGCCGGCGGGATCGTGTAGTAGGTGCCCTTGTGCGAGAATTTCTCCTCGTTGAACGCCTTGAAGATGACGTCGCAGCCTTCCTCGAACATTTCGCGGTTCGCCGCCTGGTCGGTGAGCGGGGCGCCGAAGCTCTCGACCTCGCGCGTATGATAGCCGCGCGCCACGCCGAAGGTGATACGGCCGCCGCTCAGCACGTCGGCCATCGCATAGTCCTCGGCCAAGCGCAGCGGGTGCCACATCGGCACGACGTTGAAGCCGCAGCCGATCCGGAGGTTCTTGGTCACGCCCGTGAGATGGAGCGCCATCATCAGCAGGTTGGGGATGCACTCCGTGCCTTCGGGCTGGAAGTGATGCTCCGCCATCCAGAAGGTGTCGTAGCCCAGCCCGTCCATCTGCTTGGCGTAGGCCACGGCCTTGTGCAGGACGCCCGCCAGTTCATCGTTGGCATAGTGACGATCGTTGATCGGCGTGCCGCCGTAGCCGGGATTCTCCAGGTCGACGGAGCCGACATAGGAGCTGTCGAATTTCGTGATCATGGGCGATCCCTTCCTCAGCCGGCGAGGCGATATCGGCGCTCAGTTCCGCATTCGGCGGTAGAGCCGTCAAGGTTTTCGTCCCGCAGAGCGGGCTTTAGTGCGCCGCCGCCCGTACCATGTCGGCGCATTTCTCACCGATCATGATCGAGGGCGCATTGGTGTTGCCGGCGACGATCGACGGCATGATCGAGGCGTCGGCGACACGAAGACCTGCGATGCCGTTGACCCTAAGCTGCGGGTCGACCACCGCGTCGGGCTCGTGGCCCATGCGGCAGGTCCCGACCGGATGCAGATTGGAGACGCCGGTGGCGCGCAGGTAGTCGCGCAGCGCGCTGTCTTCCGTCACCGACGGGCCGGGCATGATCTCCTCGACCACGAAGGGCTTCAGGGCTGCCTGCTTGCCGATCTCGCGGCAGATCGCCATGCCCTTCAGCATCGCGTCCCAGTCGTTGGCGGTCTTGAGGAAGTTGAAGCGGATCTCGGGTGCCGCCAGCGGATCGGCCGACTTCAGCCGCACCGTGCCGCGGCCGTCGGGGCGCAGGTGCACCGGCGAGAGGCCGAAGGCGGAGAAGGGCTGGGCGACCACGCCGTGGCGGTTACGTTCCTTGATCGCCCAGGCGAACATGTTGATCTGGAGGTCGGGCCGCTCGAGCCGCTTGTCGCTGCGCACCATGGCACCCACGAAAAGACCCATCGAGGCCAGTGGTCCGGTGCGGCCGAAGGCGTACATCATGCCGGCCAGGATGCGCCGCGGCAGGCTGTTCACCAGGTCGTTCATGGTGACCGGCTGGCTGCATTTGTAGGCGATGTAGGTATTGAAGTGATCGTGCAGGTGGCTGCCGACACCGGGCATGTCCTTCACGACCGTGATGCCGTGCTGCTGCAAGTGTGCCGCCGGGCCGAGGCCGGACAGCATCAGGAGCTGCGGCGATCCATAGACGCCGCCCGAGACGATGATCTCGCGCCCGGCCTTTGCGGTCTGCAGGCCGGCGGGCGTACGGTATTCGACGCCTGTGGCGCGGCCGTTCTCGATCAGCAGCCGGGTGGCGTGCGCCGAGGTCGCGATCGTGAGGTTCTTGCGCTGCTTGGCGTCCTTGAGATAGGCGCGGGCGCTCGACCAGCGGCGCGAGTTGTTGATGGTGGTCTGGTAGTAGCCGACACCTTCCTGGTTGGCGCCGTTGAAGTCGGGATTGTCAGGGATGCCGGCCTGTAGCGCGGCGTCGTGCATGGCCTTGGCGAGCGTCGGTTTCCAGGCATGGTCCTGGACCTTGAGCGGCCCGCCGGTGCCGTGGAAGTCGTCGCCGCCGCGCGCATTGTCCTCGGCACGCTTGAAGTAGGGCAGCACCGAGTCGTAGTCCCAGCCTTCGCAGCCGCGCTGGCGCCATTCGTCGTAGTCGGCGGAGTTGCCGCGCATATAAACCATGCCGTTGATCGAGCTGGTGCCGCCCAGCACCTTGCCGCGCGGCTGATACATGACGCGGCCGTTGAGCTCAGGCTCGGGCTCCGAATCGAACATCCAGTTGACCTTCGGATTGTTGAAGGTCTTGTGGTAGCCGAGCGGCACGTGGATCCAGGGATAGGAGTCCTTGGGGCCGGCCTCGAGCAGCAGAACGGAGTAGCGCCCGTCCTCGCTCAATCGTCCGGCGATGGCGCAGCCGGCAGAACCCGCGCCGGTCACGATGAAATCGTACGAAGCCTCGCCTTGCATTCCGCCCTCATCCCTTTTTTGTCAGCGTAGAGCGTTTCGCGGTCGACGCGCCAGCAGGCGGGAACGCGTAGCAGAATTGGCACTGCAGAATTGACGCTAGAGGGAGGGCCGCCGCAACGCGGCGGAGCGGTAGCGGATTCAAGCGTCCGCCGTCACTGGTGCCGCGCTGCCGCAGTGGTTGCAGCGCGGGCTGGTGGCAAGGCGCAATCCCCGGCAGCCTGGGCAGACGCCGAGGTCGAAGCGCGTGAGATCGGGCAGCGGGCGATCCGTACGTGGCGGCGGAGCCGCAAACAGGTCGCCCAGCATCTTGCGCCAGTTCATGACGCGGGCCGATCGCAGACATCGACCCATTCGGCGCCGACGAGAGCCGCCAGGCGATCCGGGCTGATGCGCAGCGCCGAGTTGGTCGAGCCGGCGGCGGGCACGACCTCGTCGAAGTCTTTCAGCGACAGGTCGCAGTAGATGGGGAGCGGCGTGGCAAGTCCGAACGGACAGACGCCGCCCACCGGATGGCCGGTGAGGGCTGCAACCTCCTCGGCGCCCAACATCCGCGGCTTGCCGCCCAGCACGTCCTTGATCTTGCGGTTGTTCAGCCGCGCATCGCCCGACGTCACGATCAGCAGCGTGCGGTCCTTGATGCGGAGCGACAGCGTCTTGGCGATCTGCGCCGGCGCCACGCCATGGCCACGCGCCGCCATCTCGACGGTGGCCGTGCTGGCGTCTGTTTCGACGACGCTGATGTCGGGCGCATGTGCCGCCAGGAAGGCGCGTACGGTCTCCATACTCATCTCGATGCAACCTTGAACAAAGGGACAGAGCAACCTAGCGTCGTGCCGCGCCCTCTGGAAGGCGTGAGAGAGCCATGAGGGAGCCACGATACGATGAACGAGCAGTGGATCGGGACGGCGTACACGATTTCGACCTGGGTTCTGCCGGCGATCCTGGCCATCACCCTGCACGAGGCGGCGCACGGATTCGTTGCCTACCGCTGCGGCGATCCGACGGCCAAGCAGCTCGGCCGCGTCACCCTCAATCCGCTGAAGCATATCGACCCCTTCGGCACGATCCTGCTGCCGGGCCTGCTCCTGCTGCTACGCGTGCCCTTCGTCTTCGGCTACGCCAAGCCGGTGCCGGTGAATTTCGATGCTCTCAACAATCCACGCCGCGACATGGTCCTGGTCGCCGCCGCCGGACCCGGCATCAACATCGCGATGGCCCTGGCGGCGGGCCTGCTGGCCCATCTCGTCGTTTATCTGCCGCCGGCCGCCGCGGAATGGAGCATCCTCAACCTGGAGAATGCGATCGGCATCAACGTGATCCTGGCCGTCTTCAACATGATGCCGCTGCCGCCACTCGACGGGGGCCGCGTCGCCGTCGGGTTGCTGCCGCGGTTCCTGGCGGCGCCGCTCGCCCGGCTCGAACCTTACGGCATGACCATCCTGCTCGGCCTGCTGTTCGTCCTGCCGATGATTGGCCAGCAGATCGGCCAGAACCTCGATGTCGTCGGCTGGCTTCTCAGGCAGCCCGTTGGCCTGGTGATCGATTTCGTCTTCCGCATCACCGGCAATGGCTGAGCATGTGACGATGCCCATCTCGTCCCGGAGCTAGAAAATCTTCAATCTCTACCTCGCGCTTGGCGCCATGACGGCGCAGCAAACCTTCGCGACGCTCGGTCGCTCGACGGTGCCGCTGATTGCGGCCGCCATCGTGGCGGATCTCCACGTCGACCCGGCTCTGGTCGGCGTCTATTTGGCCATCGGCGCGGTCGCGGGCTTTATCACCACGATGGGCTGTGGCGGCTTCATCAGCCGTTACGGCGCACTCCGCATGACCCAGGTCGGCATGCTGGCGCTGGGCGCGGGCCTTGCCGTGACGACCGCGGGCTGGCCGCCGCTGTTTGCCGTGGGCGCCTTCGTGGGTGGGCTGGGGCAGGCGCTCTCGACGCCGTCAAGCTCGCATCTGCTGGGCAGGCTCTCGCCACGCCATCTCGCACCGCTCATTTTCTCGATCAAGCAGACCGGCGTGCCGGCCGGCCTGATGCTGGCGGGCGTGGTGGCGCCGGTGCTGGCCGTCGAGGCGGGCTGGCGCGTGGCACTGCTCGTCGTGGCGGCCCTCTGTCTGTTGACGGTGATAACGCTGCAGCCGCTGCGCGCGCGCTTCGACACCGACCGCAATCCCGCCCAGCCGCTGTCGCCAGCCGATATCCGGGCCAACGTCGCCAGTGTCCTGCGCGAGCCGGCGCTGCGGACAATGTGCGTGGCGATGTTCAGCTTCGTCGGCCTGCAGTCGCTCTTCACCGGCTTCTTCGTGCTCTATCTCGTGCGCGGCCTGGGCTACGACCTAGAACGCGCGGGAATCGTCTTCGCTATTGCGGTGGCCGTCGCAGTGCCGGCGCGTATCGGCTGGGGTTGGCTCGCCTCACGCCTGGTGAAGCCCGCAACCCTGTTGGCGCTGCTCGGCATCGCCATGGCCGTGGCCGCCGTCCTCGCCGCGATCATCGACCCAACCTGGCCGACCTGGGCCGCCACCCTGATAGCCACGGCCTTCAGTGCGACGGCGGTGAGCTGGCACGGCGTGCTGCTGGCCGAGGTCGCGCGCCTTTCGCCGCCCGGCCGTATCGGCGCAACGACCGGCGCAGTGCTGGCCTTCGGCGACGCGGGCTCGTTGGTCCTGCCGCTGCTTTTCAGCGCCGCGCTCACGCTGACCGGCGGCTATTCCAGCGGCTTCCTGATCGGGGGAACCTTGGCGCTGGGCGTTGGCGTGGCGGGCCTGTGGCGACGCGCCAACCCCGGTACCTGAGAGCGTATGGCTCGAATATTCTAATTCAAGACAAGCACATCGGATGGAAGCGACATGGCACAAGACAGCAGCACTTACTGGAAGAAGTCCCGGGTCGAACTGCGGGCCGCCGGCTTCGAGCCGGACGCCACGGCCAAGACCACGGCCGTGGTCACCATCGCCAGCGCCTGGACCAACGCGCATCGCTGCAACAACCGGGTGCGCACCATCTCCGACCTGTTGATCGAGATCCTGGCCGAGCGTGGCGGGCAGGGGCTGATCGTGGGCGCCCCGGCGGTGTCCGATGCGCTGACGCAGGGCACGCCGACGGCGGGCTATAGCCTGGTCTCGCGCGATGTCGTTGCCGACTGTTTCGAGATCGGCCACTACGCCCACCACGGCGATGCGATGATTGTGATCTCCGGCTGCGACAAGACCGGCGCTGCCGCCCTGATGCCGCTCGCGCGCACCAATGCCTTCGGACTGGTGCTCTATCCCGGCACCAGCTCGCCCGGTCGCGTGTCCTTCGGTGCCTGGGCGGGCAAGGGCAACAACCTCACGATCATGGATTACGTCGAGGGAAGAGCCGCCAACGAGGCCGGCCGCATCTCGGGCAAGGAACTGCTCGAACTCGAACGCAACGTCATGCCCGGCAGCGGCACCTGCGGCGCCATGTTCACGGCCAACACCATGAGCACGATCGCCGAAGCGATCGGCATGATGCTGCCGCGCGGCGCCTCGCATCCGGCCGACTACGATGCCAGGAGCGACATCCACGCCGATGTCCGCGCCCAGGCACACGCCTCGGTCGAGGCGCTCTACCGCCTTATGGAGCTGGGGCTGCGACCGCTCGACATCATGACCGAGCGCGCCTTCGAGAATGCCATCACGACGGTCTATGCGATGGGCGGTTCGACCAACATGTACCTGCATCTGCTCGCCATCGCGCGCGAGGCCCAGGTGCCGATCGCTATCGAACGCATCCAGCAGATCGGCGAGCGCGTCCCGTTGATCGCCAACCTGCAGCCGCACGGACCCTATGCGATGGTGAGCCTGCATGAGATCGGTGGCGTGCCGGTCGTGATGAAGGAACTGTTGCGGGCGGGTCTCCTGCACGGCGACGTGATGACGGTCACCGGCAAGACCTTGGCGGAAAACCTCGCCGGGGTTCCGGCGCTGGAAGAGATCGCCAAGCAGGACATCGTCCGACCGGTGGCAAGCCCGGTCGCGCGGCCCAATAATCACATCAGCGTGCTGAAGGGCAATCTGGCGCCGGAGAGCTGCCTGTTAAAACTCTCGGGCAAGACGCTGGAGAAGGGCGAGTTCCGCGGCACCGCCCGCGTGTTCGAATCGGAAGCCGACACGATGAAGGCGATCCGTGCCGGCGAGATCGTGCCCGGCACCGTCATCGTGGTGCGCAACGTCGGGCCCGTGGGCGGACCGGGCATGCCCGAGATGGTGATGCTCACGATCCAGCTTCAGGGGCGGGGCCTCGGCGAGGACGTGGCGCTGATCACCGACGGCCGCTTCTCCGGCGTCAGCCACGGCATCCTGATCGGCCACATCTCGCCCGAAGCCGCGCGCGGCGGTCCGATCGCGGCGGTGCGCGACGGCGACACCATCGTCATCGATCCGGGCAAGCGCACGCTCAACCTCGACGTCTCCGACGCCGAGATCGCCCGCCGCATGGCCGACTGGCGGGCGCCGCCCGCCGGGCGGGTGCGGCCGGGATCGGTGCACGACAAGTACATCCGCCTGGTGTCGTCGGCGCATCAAGGCTGCGTGGTGTGATAAAAGTGCCGAACGTCTGACAATCGACACGGTATATTGGCTCCATCGACTCTGAGATCCGGGAGAAACCATGGCACTCACACTCGTCAGCAACAGCTTCAAGGAGGGCGAGACCCTCAAGATGGACCACATCCTGTCGGCGGATTACGGATTTGGTTGCGGCGGTGGCAACAAGTCTCCTCAACTGGCCTGGTCGGGCGCGCCGGACGGAACGAAGAGCTTTGCCATCAGCTGCTTCGACCCCGATGCCCCGACCGGCAGCGGCTTCTGGCACTGGGTCGTGGTGAACATTCCGGTGGGCACGTCGGAGCTCAAGCTCGACGCCGGCAACGCCAAGGCCGGGTTGCTGCCCAAGGGCGCTCTTCAGACCCGCACGGATTTCGGCGCGCCGGGCTACGGTGGGCCATGCCCGCCCGAAGGCCACGGCCCGCATCGCTACATCTTCACCTTGTTTGCTGTCGGCCAGGAAGCGCTACAGGTGAATGCCGACACCTCCGCCGCCATCATCGGCTTCCAGCTGCACTTCAACACCATCGCCAAGGCCACATTGACAGGCATGTTCCAGCGCTAGTGTTGGACGATTTGAGATTCGAACTCTGCTTTCATACGCTTCCGGACCGCGAGCCTCCGGCTCGCTCATGATTCCGGGGCAAGCTAGAGGCTCGCGGTCCGGAAGAGTGTGAAGAAATGCGCGTCGGGAGCGGTCAGATTTTGGGGTCTTGCCCAACTGATGCGACCCGCGATGGCCGCCCCCGGCGTGCCATTCGTATGTTCCCGCTATGCTGATGCCCGAAAGATTGCTTCAGCAATCGTCGCGGCTGGATGCGCCGGTGGAGTCATCTAAACCTCCGTGTCGGGTGTTAGACAGTCGCATGCCATCACGACGAGGCGCGCGCGTCAATGGAAGCGACCATATTGTTTTCACAATTGAGGACGGCAATGGGCTTCCCGCTCTGCTCCACAAACGTCGGAGGCAAAGATGAACCGCATGCTCGTGGTGATCGCGTTGCTCGGCGCGTCGCCCGTCGACTCCGATATCGACCTCGTCCTCGATCGCAGCCAGTGGGAGACATTGAAGGCGCTCGGCGCACCCGATGCGGATCGGCGACCCGTCGACAAGCTCGCGATCGAGCGGCTGGTTTCGGAGAAGCTCGCCGAGATGCGGGATGGTCGACCCGTCATCACGGCGATGGGGCGCAAGGCCGTCGTGAGAGGGTCACCCTCCCTCTGGGACACGTCCGGCTGACAGTTTCAACTCGCTTGAGCCGCCGCTCTCGCTCATGACGAAGTGAATATCTTGGCCAGCGCGGCACTCAACGTAACGCTGGTCGTCGAGTAGGTGACGGGCGAAAGCTGATCCACCGGATATAGGGTACTTGGCCAGGGGCCGTAGCTGACCTGGGTTGTGCCCGTTGCTTCCTCGTAGAGGGGGGCGCCGGACATGAAGATGCCCCAGTTGGCGTTCAGGTAGGCTTCATCATTGAATTCATAGATGCAGTAACCTGCCAGCAGTGTGTTTGGGTTGCCGTTCAGATAATTCTCGATCGCCTGGGCAATCTGCTGCGTCACTGCCGTGAACTGCGCGTCCTGATTATTCGAGTTGCTCGGCGTGGCTCGCTCGACGCCGATTTCGGTCAGGAGCAGCGGGACGTCGAACTGCTGACCTGGCCAGTTGATGTTGTTCGCAGTGTTCACTTGCCAATTGTCATACTGGCCCACGGTGGCCAGAAGACCGCTTCCGGTTTGATAGATGTTGACGCTGTTGTAGTACCATTCGGTGTACCAGCTGAAGTCGTTGAGGCCAAACCAGTTTGCAGAGAAGGTGCCGCTTGTGCCGCCTTGCGTACCTTGGGGAAGCGGGGTGACGCCGCCTGTCACACCGTTGACGAAGGCCTGGAACCAATAACTTGGCGGGTTGGTTCCGGAACCACCCTGATCGGCATTCGAAATCGGACTGGTCAGCAGCACCTTTCCCAGGTTGTTAGCGGTGATCTGGGCCTGGAGATTGACGAACCACCAGATGATGCGCCCCAGCCGGGACGCCGGGCTCACGACCCCGCTGACCCCCTGGCCGACGAGCGTGTTGATGTCGATCTCGTTGCCGACGGAGAAGGAGTGAACCGCGGAGTGAATTCGGCCGGTATCCGGGTCTGTTACGCTGCCCAGAA
The DNA here is from genome assembly GCA_029946105.1 of Reyranella sp. GTDB lineage: Bacteria > Pseudomonadota > Alphaproteobacteria > Reyranellales > Reyranellaceae > Reyranella. The sequence continues at coordinate 10,233 of JAQSDW010000161.1, forward strand.
ACTGCTGCAGGGCAGTCTGGATGTCGGCTGGCGCCCCATCTAAGGCGTAGTCGCTCGTCGGGTCCTGTCCAGCCCAGGCATAGGTGTCGTCCGACAGGAAGTAGTTGGAGATCGGCACGATGACTTGCAGGTTGTTCGCGCTGGCGTAGTTCAGGAAGTCGAGATGCGCCTGTCCCACGCTGGTGGCGCTGTTCCAGCCGCGGGTCGGCCCCCAGTCGTAGACGCGCACGAGGTTGAAGCTGGCGCCGCCGATCGTCCCGAGGTCATCGCGGTAGGTATTGGTGCCGTCGCTGCCGGTATTCCACAGCGCCTGGAACGACTCGTTGAAGAAATCGGCATCCGAGAACTGGGCGTTTGCTCCAGTGTTGGAATAGGGAGGGGCCCAAGTGGTCCACGTCGGACTGTAACAAATCCCGTATTTCGTGCTGAACGACATGGTTCCAAATTCTCCGCGATGCCTGTGCGAACTCAACTGTAGGTATCATGTTGCAATGCGACGATTCCATTGCCTGGCGCGCACATCTAAAAAGCCGGAGGGGGGATACTGAGCGAGCAAGCTGCTTTCACGAATTGAGACAGCGATCGAATGATTGGCTGCAGGGAAACTCACCATGATGCCGGGTGGCGGCCCCGACATATTCCAGCTGATTCATCCGCCGGCTGGAGCCGCAGGGCGACGCGGGTTGCGCCTTGCTATTGAACCCCGCTGCGAGCCCTCTTAGCCTCCCGGGCAATCAAGGGAGGAAATATCCATGCCGACGATCGACGCCCAGGTTCATTGCTACGAGCGCAACCATCCCGGCCGCCCGTGGGTGGCGGTGCTCGCCGGACCGCCGCAGGTCACCGCCGAGGACATGATCAAGGCCATGGACGCGGTCGGCGTCGACGGCGCGCTGCTGGTTTCGGTCTATACGATGTACCGGTGGGACGAGAGCTATGCCGTCGGCGTGCAGAAGGCTCATCCCGGCCGCTTTGGCGTCATCAAGCCGGTCAATGCCAACGATCCCAAGGTGGCCGACACGATCGCGGCCTGGGCGGCGATGGACGGCACGGTCGCCATCCGCATCATGATGACGCCTGAAGTCTCGACCGATGCCGCTGATCCCGGCATCAACCGCGTGCTTGCCGCCGCGGCCAAGCACGATCTGCCGGTCAACCTGCTGGCACGCGACCGCCTGGAGCAGGTGGCCGAACTGGCCAGGCGCAACCCCAACACGCAGATCGTGATCGACCACCTCGGCCTCGAGCAACCCTTCGCGCCGCCGGCGCCGCCCAATCCCTGGCACGAACTGCCGAAGGTGCTGGCGTGCGCGGCGCAGAAGAACGTCGCCATAAAAATCACCGGCGCCTGCACGCTCAGCCACGAGAAGTTCCCCTACAAGGACATCTGGGATCCGCTGCAGCGCATCTTCGATGCCTATGGCCTGAATCGTTGCATGTGGGGCACCGACTGGACCCGCGCGGTGGGCGTGCTCACTTACAAGGAAGGCGTCGAGGCCTTCCGCGTCACCGATCGCCTGTCCGACAGCGACCGCGCGACGCTGATGGGCGGCAGTCTGCAGAAGATCTACGGCTGGTCGCCGAAGAAGGGTTGAGGCTCGGATCATGAAAATCGGCGCGGTGATGTTCTTTACGACCGACTCGATGCAGCCCGCGCCGTTGGCGCGGATGCTGGAGGAGCGTGGCTTCGAATCGCTGTGGGTGCCGGAGCACACGCACATTCCCTCGTCGCGCAAGACGCCCTATCCGGCAGGTGGCCCGCTGATCCGGCCCTATTACGACATCATGGATCCGTTCCTGGCGCTCAACACGGCGGCCACGGTGACGACCAGGCTCAAGGTCGGTACCGGCATCGCGCTGCTCACCCAGCGCGACCCGATCGTGACGGCAAAGCTGGTGTCGACGATCGACCAGTTGTCCGGAGGGCGTTTCCTGTTCGGCGTCGGCAACGGCTGGAACCAGGACGAGATCGAGAACCACGGCACCGACTTCAAGTCACGGCATAAGCTGGCCCGCGAACGGGTCGAGGCGATGAAGGCGATCTGGACGGAGGAGGAGCCCGAGTATCACGGCGAGTTCGTGAACTTCGACAAGATGAAGCAGTGGCCCAAGCCGGCGCAGAAGCCGCATCCGCCGATCATCGTCGGCGGCGCCTTTCCCTATGCCGCGCGGCGCGCCATTCGCTATGGCGACGGCTGGATTCCGCGTGCCGACCGGCTGGAAAAGGACGGCATCGGCGTCGTCGTCGAACAGTTCCGTGCGCTGGCCAGGGAGTCGGGGCGCGATCCCGTTACCCTGCCGATCAGCATCTTCCGTGTCCCCGACAAGATCGACGGCCTACGCTTCTGCCGGGAAATCGGCATCGATCGCGTTACCTTCTCGCTACCGGCGGAAAAAGAAGACAAGATCCTGCCCATTCTCGACCGTTGGTCGGAGTTGAAGCGTCAACTGGAGAACTGAACGTCCAAGCCAGATGGAGGAAACAATGTCGTCCGTCACCGCCAAGAAGAAGTCTCCGCAGACTGCATCCACCCAGAAAGTCGCCCACGCCCGCGCCAGTGAGCCTGTGCTGGTCAAGGGGCGGCGCGACTTCTTCAAGTATCGCGACCTCGGCGTGGCCGATGCCAGTGCCGGGACGCTGCGCGCCCAGGTGATGAGTTCGAGCCAGGGCCTGAGCCGGCCGACCGGCTGGCACTATCACGAGTGCGACGGCCAGTTCATCTACATGATCAAGGGCTGGGTCGATCTGGAGTTCGAGGATGGCCGCACCCTCCGGGTGGAGGAGGGCGACTCGCTCTTCATCCCGGGCTACCTGCGCCACAACGAAATCCGAACCTCCGAGGCGATGGAGATCCTGGAAGTCTCGACCCCCGGCCAGATGGGCACCACGCCCTGCGACCCGCCGAAGGGTTTTTCGGCGTAAGGCTGCGCCGGAACCTTGACAGGAAATAGTATATATCCTATATATCTTCCTGTCGAGGCGATCTCACGGGCTTTGTGCTGTCTGCGTTTTCCCCGTTGTGCCGGTCGGCGGAGCGGCAGAAGGCGATCCCGGTTTTGCACGCTTCTGCCGCGCACTGAGCGGCATCGCTCGTCGGGGGAAAATCCAACAGGAACAAGGACTTGAAGCCCTTTCCGGCGGACTCCCGACCTCCACAGGTCGTGGAGGTCGGCAAAAGCGGCTTGGCGAAATGGACGAGGGGGCGGGCGGGAGCATGAAAATCGGCGCGGTGATGTTCTTCACGACGGACTCCATGCAGCCCGCGGCGCTGGGCCGGGCGCTCGAGGAGCGCGGCTTCGAATCGCTGTGGGTACCGGAGCACACCCACATCCCGTCGTCGCGCAAGTCGGCCTATCCGGCGGGCGGTGGCTTGGTCCGGCCCTACTACGAGATCATGGACCCGTTCCTGGCGCTCAACACGGCGGCCACGGTGACGACCAGGCTCAAGGTCGGCACCGGCATCGCGCTCGTGATCCAGCGCGATCCCATCGTCACCGCCAAGATGGTCTCGACCATCGACCGCCTGAGCGGTGGCCGCTTCCTGTTTGGCGTCGGCAACGGCTGGAACCAGGATGAGATCGAGAATCACGGCACCGTGTTCAAGACACGCCACAAGCTGGCGCGCGAGCGCATCGAGGCGATGAAGGCGATCTGGACCGCGGAGGAACCGGAGTATCACGGCGAATTCGTGAACTTCGACCCCATGAAGCAGTGGCCCAAGCCGGTACAGACGCCGCATCCGCCGATCATCGTCGGCGGCGGCTTCCCGCACGCCGCGCGGCGCGCCATCCGCTACGGCGACGGCTGGATCCCGCGCGACGACTGGCTGGAGCGCGACGGCATGGGCGTGATCGAGCAGTTCCGCACCATGGCGCGCGAGGCCGGGCGCGATCCCGCCCATCTGCCGATCAGCATCTTCCGCGTGCCCGACAATATCGAGCGCCTGCGACTGTGCGAGCGGATCGGCATCGATCGCGTCGTGTTCTCCCTGCCGGCGGAGAAGGAGGACAAGATCCTGCCCATCCTCGACCGTTGGGCCGACCTCAAGCGCCAACTCGAACCGTGAAGTCTGGAGCCATGAAGCTGATCGGCCGCTACGATTCTCCGTTCGTGCGGCGTGTCGGGATTTCGCTTCATCTGCTCGGGATGCCGTTCGAGCAGTTGCCGCTGTCGGTGTTCTCCGAGGCGGCCGAGGTGAGAAAGTTCAGTCCGCTGGGGCGCGTGCCGGTCCTGGTGTTGGCGGATGGCGAGGTCCTGGTCGACAGCGCAGCCATCCTTGATCACCTCGACGAGGTGGCAGGGCCCGAGCGGCGGCTGATGCCCACGGCGGGTGCTGCGCGGCTGCGGGTCTTGCGTACCGTCGTCACGGCGACGGGTGCGGCCGACAAGGCGATCGCGATCAGCTACGAGCGCCGCCGCCCTGCGGGGCAGCAGTCGGCCGACTGGATGGAGCGATGCCGCGTCCAGATCGAGGCGGCTTTGGGTGACCTGGAAGCGGGCTGGTCGACCTCGAAGACACCAACGCAGGCCGAGGTCACCACGGCCACGATGCTGGCCTATGTCCGGCGGGTGGAGCCCGAAATCGTTGCCGCGGGGCGTTATCCCCGGCTCGAACGGATGGCGGCGGACTGCGAGGGGCTTCCGGCCTTCCGTGCCTGTCCGCTGCCGGCCGGCGCTTCTGCCCCGATCATCGACGTGGAGAAACGCGCATGCTGAACCGGGCCGGGACCATTGCAGGCGCCGTCCTGTCGAACTTCGTTCACCTGTTCCGGACGTCGGCTCCTCTGTCGGTCCATCTGAATTACGCGTCGACGCTGGCGAGATACTTCCAGATCAAGAAGAGGTATCGCACTGAGGAGAACGGTTTTCGCGAGGCGATGAAGGCAGGTCGCTTCTCGACCGACTGGTTCAGTGCCAAGATTCCCTTCTGGCTCTACACCTTCCACAAGCTCGATTTGCTCCAGAAGGATCTCGACATCCTAGAAATCGGAAGCTGGGAGGGCATGAGCAGTTGCTTCATCCTGAGGACATTGCCCAATGCCCGTCTTACTTCCGTCGATACCTGGCAAGGCAGTTTTGAACACGAAGGCCTCGAGGCGCTGGAGACGATCGAAGCGAAGTTCGATGGCAATACGGCGCCGTACAAGGACCGGCTGACAAAGCGCAAGCAGTCATCCCTGGCCTTCTTCGGTGACAGTCCTTTGGAGCCTCGGTTCGATCTGGTCCACGTCGATGGCTCGCATCATTGCGATGACGTCCTGGCCGACGCGGTGCAGAGCTACGCGCGCCTCAAGGTCGGCGGCGTTATGATCCTCGATGACTTCTTCTGGCGCGACTACGAGAACCGGCACGACAATCCAGCCGCGGCCATCAATGCCTTTCTAAGGCTGAAAGCGGGGACCTACGAGTTCGTGCTCGTCTACTATCAGGTGATCCTGCGGAAGATCGCCTAGAGGGCCTTCAGCGCCGCGGCCACCTCGGCCACGTGGCCCGCGACCTTGACCTTGTGCCAGACGTTGCGGACCACGCCGTCCTTGTCGATCAGGAAGGTGGCGCGATCGATGCCCATGTACTTCCGCCCATAGAGGCTCTTTTCGATCCAGGTGCCGTACTTCTCGCAGATCTTGCCGTCCTCGTCGGACACCAGCGGGAAGTTGAGCTCGTACTTGGCCTTGAACTTGTCGTGGCGCGCGACGCTGTCCTTGGAGACGCCGATCACCTGGGCCTTCAGCTTCTTGAAGTCGGGCGCGGCGTCGCGGAAGCCGCAGGCTTCGGTGGTGCAGCCCGGCGTGTCGTCCTTGGGGTAGAAGTAGAGGACGACCGGCTTGCCGCGTAGGTCGGAGAGCTTGAGTTTCTTGCCGCCGTCGGTGGCTGCGGTGAAATCCGGCGCCTTCTTGCCTGCCTCGACACTCATCATTCGCTCCCTTTGGCCTCGCTGCGGGGTTTCCAGCCACCGGCCCGCGCCGGCTGCTCGACGATGCGCTCATATATAGCACGCGCGTCGGCGGCCTCGCGCGCGATCCGCGCCTTGAGGTCGACGAGGTCGGCGGCATCCTCGGTGGCCGCGATCAGTCGGCGTTGGCCTTCCGGCGCGCTCGCCTCGTCGAAGGCCGCTTCGTCGCCGTCGAGGGTGAGGCGCAGCAGGCTCTGCACGTCCGACAGCAACGTGCGGGTGGCGCGCAGCCGGTCGGCGTCGACTTGTTCGATCAGGCCGGCGGCGGCGGTCCGGCGCAGCATCTCGGCCGGATGGGGATCGAGCAGGTCGGGCCGCGCCGCGGCGTGGCGCAGCGCCAGGTACTGGGCCACGAAGTCGATGTCGAACAGCCCACCGGGCAGATGCTTGAAGTCCCAGGCGCTCTTGGCAGGCGCATGGCGGGCAATGCGGTCGCGCATATCGGCCACGTCGCGCACCAGAGCGTCGAGGTCGCGCGGCCGGCAGAGCGTCGTCTTGACGATGTCGGTGAGACGATCGACCAGCGCCGATGGTCCGTGGATCACGCGGGCGCGAGTCAGCGCCATGTGCTCCCACGTCCAGGCCGATTGCGCATGATAGGTCTCGAAGCCTTCGAGTGAATTGGCGAGCGGTCCGGCGCGGCCCGACGGGCGCAGGCGCATGTCGACCTCGTAGAGCGCGCCCTCGTTGGTGTGGGCGGTGAGCGCCGTCACGATCTTCTGGCTGAGCCGCGTATAATACTGGATAGGCGAGAGTGGCTGCGGCCCATCCGATGTCTCGAGATCGGGCGGGATGTCGTAGACGAAGATCAGGTCAAGGTCGGAAGTGGCCGACATCTCGCGGCTGCCGAGCTTGCCCAGGCCCAGCACCGCCAGCCGCTGGCCGCGAAAGCCGCCGTGGAGGTAGGCGAAGCGCTGCTCGACCCGGTCGCAGAGTGCGGAGATCGTGGCGGCGGCGACATCGGAGTAGGCGAGGCCGGCCTGCGCCGGTCGCGCGATGTGCTTCAGCTGCTGGACGCCGATCTGGAAGCGCCGGTCGTTGGCCCAGCGCCGTGCCAGGTCGAGAATGTCCTGCTCGTGCTCGACGCGGCCCAGGATGCCCGCCAGGTCGGCCGTCATTTCCGCCGCCGGCGGCAGCGGGCGATAGAAGTCGGGCGACAGCACCGAATCCAGCAAGATGGTGCGGCGGGCGAGATGGGCCGCGAGGCCGGGCGCACTGCCCATGATGGCCGCCACCAGTTCGAGCAGCGCTGGATTGGCTTTGAACAGGGAGAAGAGCTGTACCCCCGCCGGCAGGTTCTGCAGGAAGAGGTCGAGGTTGAGCAGCGCCTGGTCGGGGGCAGCCGTGGCACCCAGCTCCTTCAGGAGACCGGGCATCAATTCGGTCAGCAGCTCGCGCGCCCGGGCGGTCGCGGTGGCGCGGTAGCGGCCGTGATGCCAGCGGCGGACGATGCCGGCCGCGGCCGAGGGATCGCGGAAGCCCATGGCCCGAAGCGATTCGAGCGTCCCCGGATCGTCGTCGGTGCCGGTGAAGACCAGGTTGCCGCCCGGCCCGGCCAGGCTCGGCGCCTCCTCGAACAGGTGCGCGTAGTGGCCTTCGACGCAGCGCAGCCGCTGGAGCAGGGCGTGCTGGAACGCAGCCGAATCGGCATAGCCCAGGAAGGTGGCGATCGCGGCCACGCCGGCTTCGTCGGCCGGCAGGCTGTGTGTCTGGCGGTCGTCGACCATCTGCAGGCGATGCTCGACCCGGCGCAGGAAGCCGTAGGCCTCGATCAGCTCCTCGGCCGCGGTGGGCGTGACGTGGCCGGTCGCCGACAGCGCCCGGACGGTCTCGCAGGTGCCGCGCAGCCGGAGCGACGGATCACGGCCGCCGAAGATGAGCTGCTGGGTCTGGGCGAAGAATTCGATCTCGCGGATGCCGCCGCGTCCGAGCTTCACGTTGTGGCCGAAGACCTTGACCGTGCCGCCGCCGCGATGGGCATCGATCTGGCGCTTGATGGAATGGATGTCGTGGATCGCGGCGAAGTCGAGATGCTTGCGCCAGATATAGGGCCGCAGGTCGGCCAGAAAGGCCTCGCCAACGGCCCGGTTGCCGGCCACCGGATGGGCCTTGATCATCGCCGCCCGTTCCCAGTTCTGACCGACGCTCTCGTAATAGAGTTCGGCCGCCTGCACCGACATGGCGAGCGGCGTCGAGCCGGGGTCGGGGCGCAATCGGAGATCGGTGCGGAAGATGTAGCCGTCGGCCGAGATCTCCGACATCAGCTGCACGAGCAGGCGGGCGCCGCGCACGAAGTGGCGCAAGACCTGGTCGTTGCCGGCAAGTGCGGCCGCGTCGCGGTCGTAGAGCAGGATGAGGTCTATGTCGCTCGAGTAGTTGAGCTCGCCGGCCCCGAGCTTGCCCATGCCGAGCACGGTGAAGGCCGCGGCCGCGGGGTCCGTGCCGATGGCGAGCTGTCCGTCGCGCGCGAGCTGGAGCAGGATCGAATCGGTCAGCGCATCGAGACAGCCCGAGGCGAAATCGCTGAGCGCGCCGGTGATCTTCTCGAGCGACCAGACCTCGGCGATGTCGGCCACGGCAACGGCCAGCGCGACCTGGCGCTTGAGGCGGCGCAGCGCGGTCGCGACGGCGGCGGGCAGTGCCCCTTCGAGCGCCGTCGCGCACAGGGCGCGAAGCTCGACGGCCAGGCCGGCGAGGATGGGCTCCGGCCCTCGACGCCACAGATCGGTCATAAAAATCGGGTTCTGTAGGGCTGTTTCCGTCAGGTACGGGCTGTTGCCGAAGAGGGCATCCAGCAGTGCCACTGCCTCCGGATCGTCGGGCCGGTCGGCTTTCTCGCACCATCGGGCCCATGCTACGGCCCGCCGCTCCAGATCATGCGGACGTGGCAGGCGAGCAGTCGAAAGCCAAGACATATGTTGCGAGGGTCGGGTAAGTTGTCGGAATGCTGCTGCACGCTTGCCTGCGGCTGCTGTCGTCGTCAAGAACCTGGAAGTATCGATCGTTGCTCAGAAGAGTCTATCGCGTTGGTTTGCGTGTCGCCGTTGGCTTCGTCATCGGTGTGGGGGTGCTTGTTGCCGTTGCAGCGCTTCGCCTGATGGCGGGGCCGGTCGATCTCGATTTTCTCAAGTCGAGGTTGGCGCAGGATTTCAACCTCCCCGACGCCAAGGTCACGATCCACGCCGACCGCATCTATGCCGAGTGGGGCGGGCTGAACGAACCCATCCGGCTGGTGTTGAGCGGCCTCAAGCTGAGCGGCGCCAACGGCGAAACCATTGCCACCGCGCCCAGCGTGGCGCTCTCCTTCGAGCCGCGCAGCGTCATGCGCGGCAAGCTGCTGCCGACGTCGATCATCGTCGACAGGCCTACTCTCGATGCCGACGTCTCCCGCGAAGGCGGCATGCTGCGTCGTATCCTGGCCAATCCGGAAACACATTCCCAGGGCGAGGTCGTCGACCTGCTGGTCGATCAGCTGCTGGCCGAACCCAACCAGAATTCGCTGCTAGGCCAACTAGACACGGTGCTGGTCCAGCGCGCGCGCGTCACGGTGCGCGACCTGACGAGTGGCGTGTCGTGGACGGCGCCGGCCGCCACCGCGCGTCTCACGCGAGATACGAGTGGCGTCGTCATCGTTGCCAGCGCCCGCTTCAGCAGCGGTGGGGATCCGATCGACGTTTCATTGTCGGGCTTCTACTCGCGCGATCGCAGCCGCGTCTTCGTCGAGGCCAACCTCGAAGGGTTGAAGCCATCGATGTTCGCCGACCTGTCGCCCGATGCCAAGCTGCTGCGCGGTATCGACATTTCGCTGTCCGGCCGCCTGCGGGTCGAGGCGAACGGCGTTGGCGAGGTCAAGTCCATCGAACTGGATATCAACGGCGGCAACGGCAAAGTCACTCTCCCGGGCGTTCTCGCGGCTACTCACGAGGTGCGTTCCGTCACGTCGCGGGTCATGGTGGACACCGCGTCTCATACCGCCAGGATCGACAAGATCGAGTTCGATTTTGGTGCGGCCGCGGTCTCGATCAGCGGCATCGGCATCAAGAAGCCGGAGGGCCAGACGTTCACGGGACGCGTCGACGTCCGGAAGATTCCCGTCAGTCGGCTGATCGACTACTGGCCGCTGGAATTCTCTCCCGGCGGGCGGGAATGGGCGCATACGAACCTGAGCAACGGCGATGCCGATGTCGCCGCCGAGTTTGCGCTGAGCATGCCGGGCAACGACATGACGGAGCTCAAGGTCGATCGTCTGGTCGGCTTCATGGACTATCGCGGCATGACCGTTCGCTACATGCCGCACATGCCCGAGTTGCAGGCCGTGTCGGGGAAGGCCCGTTTCGAGAATGGAACACTGCATTTCGACGTGGCCGGTGGCAACGCGGTGGGACTGCGCTTGACCGGCGGAACAATCGACTTGCTGGACATCGACCGGCCCGAAGTACCCCAGGCCAAAATGCGCTTCAACGTCACCGGGCCGGCGCCCCGCGTCGCCCAATTGCTGGCGCGCCCTCCCCTCGGACTGCCGAAGGATGTCGTTTACGACTACAGGCGGGTGAGTGGCGAGGTATCGGCTGATGTGGCGCTGTCATTCCCTCTTGCGGAGACGCTGGCGGTTGCGGACATCGACGTCAGGGTCGATGCGGAGCTTCGCGGCTTTTCACTCAAGGACTCATTGGGCGACGTCGATCTCAGCGATGCCACCGGGCATGTAAAGTACGGCGGCTCGGAACTCAGTGTCACCGGCAGCGGAAAATTCGAAGGCCATCCGGTGGAAATCGCCTGGCGCGAACTCTACGCGCCCAAGGCGCCCTTCCGCCGCCGTTACGAGTTGAAGGGCACCGTTCCGGCTGCCCTCGTGGCGAAAGCGGGATTTCTCTCGCCGGAACCTTATGTCACCGGACCGGTCGGCGTCGTGCTCCAGTACCAGGTGGCGCCGAATGGCACTGGGGAAGTGACCGGTCGCTTCGACCTGAAGGCGGCCAAGCTCGAGGTCCTGCCGCTGCTCTGGACGAAGAACCCGGGCACCGATGCTCAGGCGACCATGACGATGAAGCTTGCGGCCGGCGGCAAGCTCGTGACGGCTGATTTCGACGGGCGTGGCAACGGTCTGCAAGCCAAGGGCCAGGCCAAATTTTCCGGCGACAACGCCCTGCAACAGGTCGTCCTGCAGCAGTTCAAGATCGGCCAAACCGACGTCGCGCTCGACTGGCAGCGCATTGCGGGCGGCGGCGTCACGTTGAACCTCAAGGGCAAGACGGTGGAACTGCAGCGCGTGCGCGACATGATCAAGGCGCGGGACGGAATTGCCAAGAAAGAGCCTGCAGGCGCCGCAGCTGCCGCGCACGCCAACACCAGGCTCACGATGCAGCTCGATCAGATCCTGGTGAAGCACGGCACGCTCGGCTACCTCAACGGGCGGCTCGACCTCGTGGGTGACCGCATCGCTTCGGCCGACATGACGCTGGGCGGGGGCAAGGGCTCAACGATCCGTGTCACTCCTGTCGGCAAGAACCGGCACTTCTTCTTTTACGTCGCCGATTTCGGGCTGTTGCTGAAGGACGCCGGCTGGATGGACGGCCTGGCCGGCGGATACCTCCACATCGAAGGCGATTTCAACGACCTGTGGGCCGATCCGCCCTTCCAGGGCGTCCTGAAGATGGGACCCTACCGCCTCCAGACGGTCACGCCGCGCCCCAACGTCGGCACACTGAACGCCGCCATAGAGGGCCTCAGCCGTGCCGGCGAGGCCACACAGCAGTTCGACAGCCTGGAAGCCAAGCTCACCAAGGTCGCCGACCGCATCAACGTCCGGAACGGCCGGACCAGCGGCCGCTCGATCGGCCTCACGACCCAGGGTTGGCTCGATCTCGGCAGCGAGACGGCGCAGCTGCGCGGCGTGGTGGTGCCGGCATTCGCCCTCAACAATCTGCTGTCGAACGTGCCGCTGCTCGGGCCGCTGCTCACCGGCGGAAAGGACGGTGGCTTGTTCGCGATTTCCTACAGCCTCGAAGGTCCGTTCGATGACCTAAAGAGCAACGTCAGCATGATGTCGGCCGTGACGCCGGGCGCGCTGCGCGAGATCTTCAATCCGGGTCCCGACAGTAACCCGCCGGATCCGCCGAACAGGGAAATGCAGCGCGCACCCTAGACGGCGCGCACCAGCACGTGCCGCTTGCGGCCGGCCGACAGCTTGAGCGTTCCCGATCCATCGAGGTCACGCTCTCCGACCAGTGCCGCATCGCCGGCGATGGGCTTGTCGTTGAGACGTCCGCCGCCACCCTTGATCAGCTTGCGGGCTTCGTTGCGGCTCTCGACGAGGCCCGCCTCGTGCAGCAGCTCAAATGCAGGGATTCCACCGGCAAGCCGTGCACGCGGCACGTCGAGCGTCGGCAGCGAGTCGGCTTTGGCACCTTCCTCGAACGTGCGGCGCGCGGTTTCGGCGGCCAGCTCGGCTGCCGCCGTGCCGTGCGCCAGACGCGTCACTTCGGTGGCGAGAATCTTCTTCGCCTCGTTCAGCTCCTGGCCCTTAAGCGCCTCGAGGCGCGCAATCTCGGGGAGAGGCAGTTCGGTGAAGAGCTTCAGGAAGCGGCTGACATCGGCATCCTCCGTGTTGCGCCAGTATTGCCAGAAGTCATAGGCCGACACGCGTTCGGCGTTCAGCCAGACGGCGCCGGCCATAGTCTTGCCCATCTTTGCGCCTGACGAGGTCGCGATGAGCGGCGTCGTCAGCGCGAACAGTTCGGCGCTTTCCATCCGGCGGCCGAGATCGGCGCCCATGACGATGTTGCCCCACTGGTCGGAGCCGCCCATCTGCACGATGCACTGGTGGCGCTTGTACAGTTCGACGAAGTCGTAGGATTGCAGGATCATGTAGTTGAATTCGAGGAAGGTGAGCGGCTGGTCGCGCTCCAGCCGCAGCTTCACCGAATCCATGGTCAGCATGCGGTTGACCGAGAAGTGTCGGCCGACGTCGCGCAGCAGCGGGATGTAGAGCAGGTTGTCCAGCCAGTCGGCGTTGTTGACCATGACCGCGTCGCCCGGACCGTCGCCGAACGTCAGATACCTCGAGAAAACGCCCTTGATGCCCAGCATGTTGACGCCGATCTGCTCGTCGGTGAGCAGGGGCCGTGCTTCGTCGCGAAACGAGGGGTCGCCGACCTTGGTCGTGCCGCCGCCCATCAGGGCAATCACCTTGTGGCCGGTCTTCTGCCACCAGCGCAGCATCATGATCTGCAGCAGCGACCCGACATGCAGCGAGTCGGCCGTGCAGTCGAAGCCGATGTAGGCGGTGCGCATGCCGCTCGACAGCATCTCGTCCAGCCGCGTGGTATCGCTGCACTGATGCACCATGCCGCGCTCGTGCACGATCCGCATGAAGTCCGACTTGAAGTTCGTCATCCCGCCGCTCGACAGTTTGTCCATGAAGGGCGCGGGTGTAACATGAGGCCGCCTGCGCCTCAACGGAGCGAAATTTGGCGAACCTGATCGTGGAACGGGTGGAATCGGCGCGGCGGAGCCAGAACAAATACGTGATTTGCCGCATGAAGTCGGGCTGGCTGGTCATCGGCGACGTCCAGCCGCTGCCCGGATACTGCGTGTTCCTCGCCGATCCGGTGGTCGAGAGCATCAATGCCCTCGATGACGCGGGGCGTGCCCAATATTCGCTGGACGTGATCCGGGCTGGAGACGCCGTCCTCGCGGCGACCGATGCCTACCGGATCAACTACGAAACCCTCGGCAACAGCGAACCCGCCCTCCATACCCACATCATTCCGAAATATCGTACGGAAGCCGACGAAAAGCGCGGACGCGTGGCCTGGGTCGTCTACGATTGGCGGACTGCCCGGCGGTTCGATCCGGCTCAGGACGGGCCGTTCATCGAGCGCATGCGCGCGCACCTGAATTCCGGCTCGCCAGCATGATGAGAGCCCTTGGCCTGATGAGCGGCACCTCGGTCGACGGCGTCGACGTGGCGCTGATCGAGACCGACGGTGAACGCGTGGCGTCCTTTGGGCCGAGCCTTACGGTCCCTTATTCGGACGATGTGCGGCGAACGATACGCGCGGCCTTCGGCGCCGAGCAGGCGTCCGACGCGACCCGCGCCGCGGAGCGCTCGGTGACGGAAGCGCACATCGCGGCCGTGCGGCGCTGGTCAGCGGAGCAGGGTATCGCGCTTGCGACCATCGACCTCGTGGGTTTCCATGGGCAGACGATCACGCACCGGCCGGAAAGGCGCTTCACCTGGCAGATCGGCGACGGCGCGGCGCTCGCGCATTCGTTGGGCGTGCGTGTCGTCAACGACCTGCGCGCCGCCGACGTTGCGGCAGGCGGGCAGGGCGCGCCCCTGGTGCCGATCTATCACGCCGCCCTCGTGCGCGACCTGCCGCGACCGCTGGCCGTGGTGAATGTCGGTGGCGTGGCCAATGTCACATGGGTCGGCGCCGACGATTCACTTCTGGCGTTCGATACGGGGCCGGGCAACGGGCCGATCGACGACTGGTGCACGCGCCACGCGGGACAGCGTTACGACGCCGACGGCATGCTTGCGGCGCGCGGCACGGTCGACCGTATGCGGCTGGAGCATTTCAGCGAGCATCGATTCTTTGCGCGCAAACCTCCCAAGTCGCTGGATCGCGGTGATTTCAGCAATGCCTGGGCCGAAGGCCTGTCGGTCGCCGACGGTGCCGCGACCTTGACCGCCGGCACGGCGCGCGCGCTCGCCCTCGCGGCCCGGCATTTTCCGGCGCCTGCGG
>JAQSDW010000162.1 GCA_029946105.1 Reyranella sp.
CATGGCGCGCCACTGGAGTGGCGCGCCCCCAGCGGCTAACGCAATGCACGAACAATGATATCCGTCGGCGCGGTCCAGCCGACGATGCCGCCCTGGGCGCGGATCATGGCGAGCGTGGCCGCCTTGAACTCGGGGAAGTAGCTTTCGGTGGCATCCTCGGCCAGCAGGCATTCGTAGCCGCGGTCGTTGGCCTCGCGCATCGTGGTCTGCACGCAGACCTCCGTCGTGACGCCAGCGAACACCAGATGGCTGATGCCTTTGGTTTCCAGCAGATGGCCGAGCGGTGTCGCATAGAACGCGCCCTTGCCCGGCTTCACGATCACCGTCTCGCCGGGAAGGGCGGCGAGCGCGGGCACGAGATCGTTGCCGGGCTCGCCGTCGATCAGGATGCGGCCCATCGGGCCCTTGTCGCCGATGCCGAGTTTGCCGCGGCCGCGCGCCCGCTTGGCCGGCGGACAATCCGTGAGATCGGGCCGGTGGCCTTCGCGCGTGTGGACGATGGGAAGCCCGGCGGCGCGGAAGCCGTCGAGCAGGCGACGTACCGTCGGCACGATGGCGGCGAGCGGACGCACGTCATTGCCCAGCACCGAGCCGAAGCCGCCCTCCTCGACGAAGTCGCGCTGCATGTCGATCACGACCAGGGCGAGCTTTCCGGCCGGAAAACTGTACTCGTAGGGTTGGGCGGCGATGAGGGGCATGGCGGGGCTTCTACTACTTGCCGCGCTGGAACGGCAGCGTGAGCGCCGTCGGCGGGTCGAGACGGCCGACGACGCCCGCCACCGCCAGCAACGCCAGCAGGTAGGGCAACATCAGCAGGAAGGCGGTCGGCACGTTGATGCCCATCGCCGGGAGCTGGAACTGCAGTGCCGTGGCGGCGCCGAACAGCAGGCAGGCGGCGATGGTGCGGCCGACGTTCCAGCCGCCGAAGATCACGGCGGCCAGCGCCAAGTAGCCCGCGCCATTGGTCATATTTTCGGTGAAGGTGTGGATATCGGCGATGGAGATGAAGGCGCCGGCCATGCCCGCCATGGCGCCGGTGATCAGCACCGCCAGCCAGCGCGTGCGTGCGACCGGGATGCCGGCCTTGTCGGCGCTGCGCGGCTCGTCGCCGACGGCGCGCACGGCAAGACCAAACGACGTCTGGTTGAGCGTCCACCAGATCAAAAGAATGAGCGCGAAGCCGAAATAGACAATGACCGACTGCTGGAAGAACGCCGTGCCGGCGAACGGCAGGTCGATGAGGCCCGGAACCGCGAGCTTGGGCAGGCCAGGGATCTCCTCGCGCGACAGGCCACCGAAGATGATGCGGTAGAGCAGCGTCGTGGCGCCCAGCGCCAGAATGTTGAAACCGATGCCGACCACGAGCTGATTGGCGCGCAGGTTGACGCTGAGCCAGGCCTGGACGGCGGCGACGCAGAGTGCCGCGCCCACGGCGCAGGCGACGCCGAGATAGGGATTGCCGGTCGCCCACGAACCCAGCGCACCGAAGAACGCAGCCGTCAGCATCATGCCTTCGAGGCTGAGGTTGAGCACGCCCGCGCGCTCCGAGACGAGCTCGCCACTGGCCGCCAGCATCAGCGGCATGGCGAGGCGCAGCGTCGAGGCGATGAAGATCGCCAGCGTCTCTTCCATCAGCGCTGCCCTCCCTGGAGCTTCTCGACCAGGATCACCGACCCCGCGACCGCGATCACGATCAGGCCCTGGATGACCAGCGTGAGTGCCGACGGCACGCCCGCCATGATCTCCATGGAAATGCCACCCGAGCGCAGAAAGCCGAAGAACAGCGCGCCCGCGAGGACACCCAAGGTAGAGCCGCGCGACAGCAGGCCGACGACGAGACCGTCGAAGCCGTAGCCGGAAGAGAAGCCCGCCTTGAGATAGAATTGCTCGCCTTGCAGCATGATCGCGCCGGTGAGGCCACCGAAGGCGCCCGCAATACCCAACGCCACGACCAGCAGGATGCTGCCGGGCATGCCGGCGCGGCGCGCCGCCAGCTCGT
Source organism: Reyranella sp. (assembly GCA_029946105.1). Taxonomy (GTDB): domain Bacteria; phylum Pseudomonadota; class Alphaproteobacteria; order Reyranellales; family Reyranellaceae; genus Reyranella. The sequence continues at coordinate 2,000 of JAQSDW010000162.1, forward strand.
TGAGCCCAATGGCGCGCAGCCGCAGGCCGAAGGTCGAGCGTTGCAGCACGATCGCGGTGGCGAGCGCCAGCACGAGACAAAGGATGAGGCCGATGTGCAGTGGCGATTCGGGATCGTCGGTGAGGCCCGCCAGCTTGGTCGAGTCGGGGATCGGCAGCGATTCCGGCAATGTCGAAGACGAAGTCTGCGGCTGGCGCAGCAGCGCCGTCGACTGCACGCACCAATAGACCATCAGCAGGGCGACAAATCCCAGCAGCAGTGTCGAGATCACCTCGTTGGTTCCGAAGCGGACTTTCATCACGCCGGCAATGCCGCCCCAGAACGCGCCGGCCAGCGTGCCGGCGAGCAGCGGCAGGATCACGGCCAGGCCAAGCGGCAGGCCGGCGATGGGGGGCCACAGGGCGAGCGCGGTCGCGGCGATGCCACCCACGGCGATCTGGCCCTCGCCGCCCACGTTGGTGAGGTTGGCACGCGCGGCCAGGATGAAGCCGAGGCCGATCAACGACAAAGAGACGGCGCGGTTGATCGACGCGCCGAAAGCAAACGCCGTTCCGAAGGCGCCATCGAGGAACGCCTCTATCGAGTCGGGCACCGACTTTCCGCTGGCGGCAATCAGCAGCAGGCCGATCACCATCGAGCCGACCACGGCGAGGAAGGGGATCGACATCGCCAGCAACCGACGGCGATCGGGCATTTGCAAGGCGAGCGCCGTCATATCCCCTGTCCCGACATGAGAGCGCCGATCGCGCCGCGTTCGCCCATCTCGGCCGGACGCTCGCCGACCAGACGGCCGCGATAGAGCACGGCGATGCGGTCGGCGACGGCGATCAACTCGTCGAGTTCGCTCGAGATCAACAGCACGCCGACACCGCGGCGCGCGGCGGCGCGGATCTGGCGATAGACCGCCTCGACCGCGCTGACGTCGAGACCGCGCGTCGGCTGGGCCGCGATCAGCGCCACCAGCGGATCGAGCGTCAGCTCGCGCCCCAACACGGCCTTCTGCTGGTTGCCGCCGGACAGGCCGGAGAAAGCCACGTCCGGCCCGGCGGCGCGGACGTCGAACTCCTTCATCTGGACCGCTGCCGCCTCGTTCAGCGCGCGACGCTGCAGCAGCCCGAAGCGCGTGAAGCGGTCGAGCTTGTTCAGGTACATGTTCTCGGCCACAGACATGGCCGTGACACAGGCCACGGCATGGCGATCCTCCGGCACGATGCCGCCGCCTGCTGCCGTGACGGCGGCGGCGCTGGCATGCGTGAGCTCCGTCTCGCCGATGAAGTAGCGGCCTTCGGTGGGCGCCAGCAGGCCCGCCAGCACCATGCCGAGCTCGCTCTGGCCGTTGCCCTCGACACCCGCCAGTCCGACGATCTCGCCGGGCCGGACTTCGAGGGTGAAATTGTCGAGCCGCGTGGCGCCATGACGGTCCTGCACGCAGAGGCCGTCGCAGACCAGCGCAAAGCCCGGCCTGACCGGCGCGGCGCCGGCGTCCGTCGAGTCACCTTCTTTGGAATCGGCCTCCTTGGAATCGGAGAGCGCCACGTCGAGCGGCTTCACTTCGCGGCCGACCATCGCATGCACCAGCGCGCCCATGTCGGCCGTCTTCATGTCCGCCTTGGCGACCAACCGGCCGGTGCGCAACACCGCCACGCTGTCGGCGACCTTGGCGATCTCGGCCAGCTTGTGCGTGACCAGGATCACCGCTCGCCCCGAGTCGGCGACGCGGCGGCAGATGTCGAGCAGGGCACCGATCTCGCCCGGCGGCAACACGGCCGTCGGCTCGTCGAGCACCAGCAGCTTGGGATCGCGCATCAGGCATTTCACGATCTCGGAGCGCTGGCGTTCGCCCACCGACAGCTCGCCGACCACGGCGTCGGGATCGAGCACGAAGCCGAAGCGGTCGGCGATGTCACGGATGCGATCGCCGAATTCTCGGCGCTTCAGGATGCCTTTCGCCTGACCCAGCATCAGGTTCTCGACCACCGTCATGCGCGGCACCAGGCTGAAGTGCTGGTGGACCATGGCGATGCCCTGCTCCAGCGCCTCGGCCGGACTGGACGGCAGCCACGGCCGTTCGCCGAACCGCATCTGTCCGGCGCTGGGCGCATAGACGCCGAAGATCAGGTTGCAGAGCGTCGACTTACCGGCACCGTTCTCGCCCAGAAGGCAATGAACGGTGCCAGCTTGTACGTCGAGCGTGACGCCTTCCAGCGCCTGCAGGCTGCCGAAGCGCTTGCCCAGCCCGTCGAGCGCCAGCAGCGGCGGTGAAGCCGACTGAGCCATCGCCGCTACCCCCGATCCGTTCAGCGGCTCGACCTAGGCGTCGAGGACTTTGATCTTTCCCGACAGCAGGTCCTTCTTGATCTCCTCGAGCTTGGCCTTCTGCTCGGGCGTGCCCTTGCAGATCACCATGTCGGAGGACTTCGGGCCCATCGCCAGGCCGAAGGGCTTGAACTCGGGCTTCCACGTCCCGGCGACGACCTGCTCGATCGCGTATTCGACCTGGAAACCGACACCGGTGATCGAATAGGCGACGTAGAGCGGATCGGTGCCGCAACGGTCGGTGTAGCTGCCGATCACGTGCGTGCCCTTCTCGCGCGCCGCTTGCTCCATGCCGCGCAGGCCGAGATTGAGGATATGATAGTGTACGTCGGCGCCCTGCGAGATGGCGGCGAGCGTGGCTTCCTTGGCCTTGGCAACGTCGTCGAAGTCGCCGGTGTAGTTCTCGATGTACTTGATCTTGGGATTGACGTAGCGCGCGCCGTTGCCGAATTCCTTGCCGGTGTTCTTGATCGCCGGAATTTCTAGGCCGCCGACGTAGGACACGGCGCCGTTCTTGGAGAGCATCGCGGCCGCGGCGCCGGCCACGAAGCCGATCTCGGCCTGGCGGACGTCGTAGCCCGAGACATTGTCGGGCTTCTTGGGATCGGCGTTGCCGCCGATGACGGCGAACTTCACCTTGGGGAAGCGCGGCGCCACCTTGAAGACCGAGGCCTGGGTCTGGCCGCCGACGCCGATAACCAGCTCGTTCTTGCCGGCCAGCGCCACGAGCACCTGCTCCATATCGCCGAACTTCACGTTCTCGATGTACTTGACGGTGATCTTGGCGCCGAGCTTTTTCTCGGCGGCCTGCAGGCCGTCATAGCCCGACTCCATCCAGCCCTTGTCGGACTTCGAACCCGGGATCAGCACACCGACTGTCAAAGGACCGGCGGCGCGGGCCGGCACGGCGAGGCCGCCCAGCATCACCAGGCCGGCGGCGCCGACGGTTCCGGTTAAAAACAGGCGACGATCGAATTTGTTCATGGTGCTCCCCTGATTGTTGGCGTCTTCCCTCAGGGCAAGGAGCAGGCAATCGCCGTGCCAACTGGCAGGAAACTTGCTTCACTGCCGGACAATCAAAAGACCCAGCGGGGGAGATCGATGGCCAACAAATTGCATCCTTTGGGCGCACCGCGCGCCGGCTACGTCTGGGGCGCCAGCACGGGCCACATCGATATGGCCACCACGCCGGCCAAGCCGGTGCCGCTCAAGATCGCCGCCGCGCCACAAAGCGTCACGATCGACCTCAAGCGCAGCGCCATGATCGTGATCGACATGCAGAACGACTTCTGCGCCAAGGGCGGCTGGGTCGATCATCTCGGCGCCGACTACACGCCCGACCGCCGCCCCATCGCGCCGCTGCAGAAACTGCTGCCGGCCCTGCGCAAGGCGGGCATGCCCGTCATCTGGGTGAATTGGGGCAACCGGCCCGACCTCGCCAACATGCCGCCCAACCAGATCCATCTCTACAAGCCGGCCGGCACCGGCATCGGGCTGGGCGATCCTCTGCCCGGCAGCGGTGCCCCGGTGCTGCAGAAGGATTCGTGGGCCGCCGCCGTGGTCGATGAGCTCGAGCAGAAACCGCAGGACATCAAGGTCGACAAGCACCGGATCAGCGGCTTCTGGGACACGCCGCTCGATTCGATCCTGCGCAATCTCGACGTGCGCACCGTATTGTTCTCGGGCGTCAACACCGACCAGTGCGTGCTGCATTCTCTGACCGACGCCAACTTCCTGGGCTACGGCTGCGTGCTGGTCGAGGATTGCTGCGCCACGACCTCGCCCGACTTCTGCACCGAAGCCACGATCTGGAACGTCAAGAAGTGCTTCGGCTTCGTGACCGATTCGGGGAAGGTCTTGAGAGCGCTGAAGAAGACATAACCAACGGGGCTCTATCCCCTCAACGAGGGTAGTAGCCGGAGCCGTAGTCGAACGTCAGCTCCTCGCCCTTCTCGATCCCTTCGATTCCCGCAACGATCCAGATTTTCCCGTCTTCGCGCAGAACGAAGCAGTTGGGCTTGCGGCGAGCATGGTTGACGTAGCGGGCCTCGTTGCCGTTCACGACGCCATCGAGATTCCCGCCCGGGCAGAGCTCGAAGATGCAATCGGCACCGCCGGCAATCCGCTCCTCGGCGACGGCATCGGAGATCATCTCGCCCTTGTACTCGATGATCCTGGTGCCCCAGGCGATCGCTTCCAACGCGAACAGGCCCCTGCCATGCAGGGGCGATTTCTTCACTTTCAGCTTCATGTACGCACGCACTCGACGAACCAACCGGGGGTACAGTTACACCGTTTCCACTGCGCGGACATTCGACGCGACGTCGCGGCCCGGGCCGGTCCGTCTCAGGCGGCCTCCGCCTTGGCGGCGTGCCCGGGGTAGTCGGCGTCGAGAACGAAGGGGAACGGTCCTTCGTAGGCACCGATCGGCACGCCATGGCTCACCAGACCGGCCTCCAGCGACCAGAGATGCAGGTGGAAGCCGGGCGGTTCCATCGTGAAGGTGGCGGGACTGCCGTCGGGAACGAGGTCGAGCGCGACCTGATGGGCGGTGCTGGGTGCCACCGAACCGATAGTGCCGGCCCAGCGCGTCGTGATCGGGCGGTGATGATGACCGCAGACCACGCGCTCGACGTTATCGTATCGCCGCAACAGATCGGCTATCGGCGCGCCGTTGCGGCGGTTGATGCTGTCCATGTCGGCCAGCCCCGTGAGGAACGGCGGATGATGCATGAAGATCATCGTCGGCCGGTCGGGCTGTTCCTCGAGGCGGGCGGCGAGCCAGGCCAGCCGCGCCGCGCACATTTCGCCATGGCCGTGCCCCGGCACGACCGTATCGAGGCCGATCAGCCGGAGCGGATGGCCATCGACGGCATAGTGCAGAAAGCCGTCGACGTTATCGAGGTAACCCTCCGACGCGAACTCGGCGTAGAGCCCCGCCCGACGATCGTGATTGCCCGGGACCAGATAGACCGGCATCGACAGCGGCGCCAGCAAGGCACGCAGGACCTCGTATTCTTCGGCGAGGCCGCAGTCGGTGAGGTCGCCGCTGGCAATCACCAGGTCGGGCCTGCGCGGCAGCGCCTCCAGCGCGGCGACTGCCGACGCCAGCATGGCATTGGTATCGACGCGCCCATAGGCGACGCGGCCGCGTGGCCGGACGTGCAGGTCGGTGATCTGGGCCACGATCATTGCAGGCTCCTCTATTGCGGCAACTTGAGCGCAGTCTGCTCGACATAGGGCCGCATCAGATCGTCGGCCTTCTTCTGCGCGTCCTTGACTGCCTGATCAGGCTTCTTCTTGCCGTTCATGACGGCCTGTATCTCGTCCTCCAGCGCCTTGCGAACAGCGACGGTCTGGTAGGTGGCGAACCACGGCTTGGCATAGGGGAGCTGGTCGAGCGCCACCTTGGCGTCGGGGTTCTTGGCGATGAACTCCTTCATCGCCGCGGTGTCGTAGGACGACCTGCGCGGCGCGAAGTAGCCGGTGAAGCGGCTCCAGCCGCCCAGCGTCTCGGTCGATGACAGCCACTTGATGAACTTCCAGCCCGCTTTCTTGCTCTCCTCGCTCTGGCCATTGAACATCACCAGGGACGCACCGCCGATCGGCACGGCATTGCGCACGTTCCGCGGCACGAAGGCCACGTCGTAGGGTGCCTTCATGCTGTCGCGGATGAACGACAGCGAGCCGGTCGAGAGCAGCACCATCGAGGCCTTGCCAGCGAAGAAGGACGTCGAAACCCCACCCGCCTCGACGACGCCCTGCGGCATCACCTTGTGCTTGAAGATCAAATCCTCGACGAAGCGCGCAGCGCCCAGCATCGAGGGCTGATCGTAGTAGACCTCGCCGCCGTACTCCTCGTTGAAATAGCGGCCGCCGTTCGACATCGAGAGCGCTTCCATCAGCCAGCCGAGGTAGTCGTAGCCGGCCGGCATCGAGAAGCCGTAGCGCTCGACCTTGTCGCCCTCGCGCTTGGTGAGCTTCTTGGCGGCGTCGACCAGTTCGGCCCAGGTGCGCGGCGGCTTGGACGGATCGAGGCCCGCCTCCTTGAAGTGATCGACGTTGTAATAGAGCAGCGGCGTCGAGTTGTGGAACGGCACGGCGTAGAGCTCGCCGTCGACCACGGCATTGGCGTGCAGGGCCGGCCAGAAATCGGCCAGGAAGGTGGTGCGCGTCGCCTCTTCGCCCTTCAGGAAAGGTTCGAGAGACATGATGTCGCCCGAGAGCTTGAGGTCGACGTTGAAGTTGGCGCTCATCAGCACCACGGCCGGCGACTTGCCGGCCTTGGCCGCGGCCTGGGCCTTGAGCTTGGTGTCGTCGTAGCCGCCGGTATAGACTGCCGTTACTTCGACATCCTTCTGGCTGTCGTTGTACGATTTGACCAGCCGCGTCATCTCGCGCGCCAGCTTGCCCTCGACGGGCACCGGGAAGAAGAACTCGATCTTGGTCTGCGCCGCGGCCGGCAGCGCGAGCGCCGCCACAGATAGTGCGAGCGCACCGACGGCGATACGTGAGATTGCTGACATGGTTGAGCCTCCTAGCCCTTCACTCCGCTGAACACGAAACTGTCGACGAACCGTCGCTGGAAGGCGACGAAGACCACGGCGAGAGGCGCCATGACGAGTAGCGTGCCGGCCGCCAGCACGCCCCATTCCTTGCCGCCCTCGGCGCCGCGCGTGAACGCCGCGAGGCCGATGGTGAGCGTCTGCTTGGCTGGATCGTTGATCACCATCAACGGCCATAGGAACTCGTTCCAATGCGCGGTCACCGAGACGATGGCGAAGGCGACCAGACCGGGCTGGGCCATCGGCAGCAGCACGTACCAGACGATCGCCCACCAGGGCGCGCCGTCGATGGCGGCGGCTTCCTCGAAGTCGCGCGGCAGGGCGAGGAAGGTCTGGCGCATCAGGAAGGTGCCGAAGGCCGAGGCGAAATACGGCGCCATCACACCAGGCAGGGTGTCGTAGAGGCCGAGATCGACGACGGTGCGTAGGTTGGGCACGATCAGCGCCGGCGGCACCAGCATGAGCTGCAGCAGGAAGACGTAGAACAGCACGTCGCGACCGGGAAAGCGCAGGCGCGCGAAGGCGTAGCCCGCCAGGCTGACGGTGACGCACTGCACCGCCAGCAGGCCCAGCACGACGATGATGGTGTTCAGGTAGTAGAGCCCGAAGGCGCCGCTCTCGAGGGCATTGCGGAAATTGTCCAGAGTTTGCGGCGTGTCCGGCACCAGCGAGGCCATGTTGACGCTGCCGGCACCCTCGGGCCTGAACGAGGCGACGAGGGTCCACAGGAACGGCGTCGCCCACAAAAAGGCGACGGTGGCGAGCAGCGCCATCCCCAAAGCCCGCACAGGCGGCGCTCAAGCCTCATGGCTGCGCGCCCCGGCCCATGATGCGCATCGAGGCCAGTGAAATCGCCAGCAGGACCGCGACGCTCAGAAGCGTCGCGGCAGCGGCCTTGCCGATCTCGAAGTTCTCGTGCGCCGACTGGAAGATGTAATAGAGCAGCAGGTTGGTGGCATTCGACGGTCCGCCGCGGGTCAGCACGATCACATGGTCGACGCTGGTGAGCAGGTTGATCAGCGCGATGACGACCACGAAGCTGGTGGTTGGCAGCAGCGCCGGCAGGATGACGTAGCGCAGCCGCTGCCAGGCATTGGCGCCGTCGATCAGCGCCGCCTCGATGGTATCGTGCGGGATGTTCTGCAGGCCGGCGATGTAGAAGAGCATGTAGTAGCCGGCGTTTTTCCACACCGTGAGCCCGATCACCGACCACAGGGCGATGTCCGAATCGCCCAGCCAGTTCGGCCCGGTGATCCCGATCTTGGCGAGGTAATAGTCGAGCAGGCCGACGCCCGGCAGAAAGATGAAGAAGAAGAGCGAGGCGGCGGCGACCAGCGGCACCAGCGAAGGAAGGAAGAACACGGTGCGCAGGACCGCCGAGAACCGGTTCGACCGCTGGACCGCAAGCGCGAAGGCGAGCGCCAGCACCAGGGTCGGGATCAGCGTCCCCAGCGCATAGACGAGATTGTTGAGCGCCGCCTGCCGGAAGGCGGGATCCGCGAGAACCTTGGAATAGTTCCCGAAGCCAACGAAACTGACCATCGCCGCGCCGGTGCCATGGGGGCGGTCGTGCAGCGATTCCACGACGACGCGGACGACCGGCAGGTAGGTGAAAAGACCGAGAAACAGCAGCGAAGGCGCCAGCAGGACATAGGGAAACAGCCGCCTGCGAAGGCGGCGACGCCACCGGGGCTGCATTTTCGCCGCCGAGCCGTTTTCGATGCCGTCGAATGCCTGGGTCGTGCCGGCCAAACTCATGGGCCGGTCCATAGGCAGTGCGGAATAAGCTCAGGTTACAAATGAGCTACCGTTCGATGAAGCCCATCCGCCATCGTGGGGATAGAATACCGCCATGCCGCCAATCAGCCCCCTCGTGCTCAATCTCGCCGTCGCGCTCGGCATCGGCCTGCTGATCGGCATCGACCGTGAGCGCCGCAAGGGCGACGGGCCGGGCCGTGCGGCGGCCGGCATCCGCACCTTCACCATCACCTCGCTCTGCGGCGCCGTCGCCGTCATCGTGGGTGGCGACCTGCTGCTCGCGGTCGTCACGGCCGGCGTGTTCGCAATGGCAGGCCTCGCCTACTGGCAGGCCCGCGATCAGGATCCAGGACTGACGACCGAGGCGGCGCTGGTTGCGACAGCGCTGTTGGGCGGGCTCGCCATTCACGAGCCGGATCTGGCGGCGGGGCTGGGCGTGATCGTGGCGGGACTGCTGACGGCGCGGACCGCGATCCATCGTTTCGTGCGCTCCGCGCTGACCGAGGAAGAGGTCCACGACGGGCTTATCTTCGCCGGCGCGACGCTGGTCGTGCTGCCGCTGCTGCCGGACAAGGCGATGGGGCCCTACGGCGCGCTCAACCCGCACACGATCTGGATCGTGGTCGTCCTGGTCATGGGCGTGAGCGCGCTCGGCTACATTGCGGTGCGCCTAGTGGGCGCGCGCTTCGGTCTGCCGCTGGCGGGCCTCGTCTCGGGCTTCGTCTCCAGCATCGCCACCATCGGCGCCATGGGCGCGCGCGCCGCCAAGAACGGCGACCTGCTGGGGGCTGCGGTGGCGGGTGCGGTTCTCTCCACCGTCGCCACGTTCGTCCAGCTCACCCTACTCATCGGCGCCACGGACACCGCCACCCTGCTGGCCCTGTCCGTGCCGCTCGCCTGCGGCGGCGGGGCGGCGATCCTCTACGGCGGTGTGTTCACGGCGCTGGCGCTCCGGCACAAGGTCGAGCGCCAGGACGAGCCGGGCCATGCCTTCAGCGTGCGCTCGGCGATCCTGTTCGCGGCCTTGTTGGCCGTCATCCTCGTCGCCTCGGCGGCGCTGCAGGACTGGTTCGGCAACGCCGGCGTGCTCGCGGTCGCAAGCCTCGCGGGCCTCGCCGACACGCATTCCGCCGCGGTTTCGGTCGCTTCCCTGGTCGCCTCGGACAAGCTCGACGCCCACGCCTCGATTGTTCCGATCCTGGCCGCGGTCACGACCAATACCCTGACCAAGATGATCTTTGCCGTCATCAGCGGCGGGGCCGCCTTCGCCGTGCGGGTCATTCCCGGACTGATCCTGGTGCTGGCCGCGACCTGGGCCGGAGCCCACTTCCTTGGCTGATCTCGTCTTTCTCCCCGGCTTCATGTGCGATCAGGATCTGTGGACCGACATGGTCCCCGACCTCGAACCGCTGGGCCCGCTCCACTACGGCAACGTCTACGAGGACGACACGCTGGAGGGCATGGCGCGGCGCGTCCTCGCCGGCGTGCCCGAGCGGTTCGTGTTGATCGGCTTCTCGATGGGCGGGTTCGTCGCCCGCGTGCTCAGCCTGATGGCGCCGGAGCGCGTGAGCGCCGTGGCCTTCATCGCCTCCTCGGCACGCGGCTATTCCGACGAGGAAACGGCACGGCGCAAGGCAGGCTACAGGCCGGGCGACCGGCCGCCGCGCGCCGCCGGCGCCGTCACGACAGCCATGGGCCTGCATCCGGACCGCGAGAAGGATCCCGTCCTGCTCGATCGCCTGCGTGGCATGCAGCGTCGCCTCGGCCCCGAGGTGCGCAAGCGGCAAGCGGCCCTGGTCCGGCGCGACGGCTATGCCGACCTCAAGCGCATCGCCTGTCCCGCGCTGGTCGTCGCCTGCCGCCAGGACCGCCTGCGCACCCTCGCCGAGACCGAGCGCATGGCGACACAATTACCGCACTCGCACTTCGAGGTGATCGAAGACTGCGGCCACATGGCGCCGCTGGAACGGCCGCGCGAGCTCGCCGCCCTGATTGAGGGCTGGATCAGGCGCGAGGGTCTGTAGCGCGCCGCCGCACGCGCCGTGACATCCAGACGGCGCCGCCGAACACGACAGCGACCGCGAAAGCCGCGGCCGACGGCAGCCAGATGTCGACGAACGATACGATGCGGGCGCGAATCGGATGGACCGCATCGTAGATCACCGTCACGCGCTCGCCTGGCACGAACGCCCTGCCGCTGCCGCCACGGCCATGAAACTCGATCTCGCGCCCGGCCTCGCGCGTCGTGAAGCGAACGACGGGCGCAAAGGAGACGCGCTCGACGGTGCGCTCGACCTCCCGGCCGTCGGCCCGACGCACGGTCTCGGACTCGGTGCGTCGGCTTTCGCGGTTCTCGAGGACGATGCCTTCGGTCCGCACACCACCGGTGTAAAGATCGGCCGCACTCCACAGCACGAAGACCCCGATCAGTCCGGCCCCGCCCGCGATGGCCATGAAAGCCGTCTCCCCCACCACGGCAAGGTCGATGCCGCGGGAAAGCGCCCAGGCAACGAGGCCGAACAACATCCAGAAGGCGCCGAAGAGGGTGACGAAAATCGCCGAGAACCACAGCCGGTCGAAGGTGTCGATGCGGAAATCGCGCGAGTCCTGCGGCATGTAGAGGATCGCGACCTTGTCGCCCACGGCGAAGTCCGGCGCGCCGCTGGCGAGATCCTTCACCGTCTGCATCTCGCCGTCCGACAACCGGAAGCGCACCACGGGCGCGTACATGTCGCCCTCGCGGCGCATCTCGACCACCTCGCCGTCGGCGCGTTCGCCGTGGAGTACATGGCGCAGGCTGCCGAGGCCCAGCGCCAGGCCGCCGAGCAGGATCAGGCCGCCGATCCCCAGGATCAGCCCGGCAATCCAGCGCCAGCTGTAGTCGACAGCCATCGTGCGGCCCTCAGGCGGGGTGCCGGCGAAGCGTGTCGACGATTGCCACGAACCGGCTGCCCTGCGGTGTGGTGGGATCGATGAGCTGTTCGTGTGGCGTGCTTTCGGCGAGCTGGCTGAGCTCCATCAACGAGCGAATATGCTGCTGCCGCGTGAGGCCGTACTCCGCCGATCGATGGTGGAAGAACAGCCGATAGAGCTGGCCCTGGCCCACCAGGACATTGAATTCGGTCGCGGTCACGTAGATCAGGAAGCAGACAAAAATCCAGATCTGGACCGCCGCGAACCGGTGCCAGGTGAAGTCTTGAAGCGTGTCCCGGAATACCGGCCCGAAGCCATCCGTATCGATGGCGAACCGCACGACCTTCTCCAGGAAGCGCACGATCAGCACGACCAGCGAATAGAAAATCGACTTGTAGAGAATCGGCAGGATCAGCGGCCCGCCGCGGAACTTGTCGATGATGCGGACCTTGTCGACCACCAGGACGATCTTGCCGACCACCAACGCCGTCGTGCTGGCCAGAATGAAGCTCGACAGATGGAACCAGTAGTTGTGGACCAGGACTTCCGTGGTGAAGGAAATCAGATTGAAGGCCACGAAGAAGTAGAGCGTCGGCGGCAGCAGGTGCCGAACCACGTTCGAACCGGCGTGGAGCACGCGGCGCGGCAGGGAAGTGGCCATGGCGGCTACATTCGTCCGCCGTCGACGATGAAGTTCTGCGCCGTCACCAGACGGCTGTCGTCGGCGGCCAGCCACAGCACCATGCGGGCAATGTCGGGCGGATAGACCTTCTCCTTGAGGCACTGCGCCACCATCAGGGCTGCTTCGGCCTCCGGTGTCAGCCAGAGGTCGATCTGGCGCTGGGTCATGATCCAGCCCGGCGTGACCGCGTTGAGGCGGATGCCGTCGGGCCCGAGATCGCGGGCAAGGCCGCGGGTCATGCCGATGACTGCGGCCTTCGCCGCCTGATAGACCGAAAGCTGCGGCGTCATGGTGTGATAGCTGACCGAACTGAAATTCACGATCGACCCGCCGCCCGCCTTCTTCATGCCGGGTGCCACTGCCTGGATGGCGAAATACTGGTGCCTGAGATTGACGGCGATGCGCTCGTCCCAGAACGCCGGCGTCACGTCGGCAATCACATGCCGGTCGTCGCGCGCGGCGTTGTTGACCAACACCGTGATGGCACCGAATTTTCCGGCAACCTCGCCGATGGCGGCCTGATAGGCGGCGATGTCGCGCACATCGCACTTGGCGAACAGGGGCGCGGGATGGCCGGCGGCCCCGAGTTTCTCGACCAAGGCCTTCGAAGCGGCCTCGTCGATGTCGACGAACCCCACCTTGGCGCCTTGCTCGGCGAAATGCTCCACGATCGAAGCGCCGATGCCCGAACCGCCGCCCGAGACGAAGACAACGCGACCGGCGAGGCTGGGATAAGAGGCGAAGCGCGACATGGGACCCTCACAGATTGGACAGGCGAAAAACAATGTCGCCCGCGAGCGTTGCACCGACGGCGAGAAGCGATCGGCCGACCGCGCCACTGGCATGGCTCACCGGTTCGACACAGAAATACCGGCTACCCTCTGGAATATAGATCACGAGATGGCGGAATGGCTCGGTCGCCGTGAGATCGAGCCGGAGCTTACGGCTCGGCCAGGTGACCATTGCGTGTCCATCCCAACCGTCGAAGCAATTATCGAGAACGACGTTGTCTACCGGCCGCGAGGCGGAGAAATCCCATTCCGGCGGCACGTCGATGCGTTCGGTCGGCAGGACTTCGCCATCCGTCCGCCAGACGCCCCGGGTCCGGCACGCGAGTTCGCTATCGGCGTCGCGCGTGAAGAACGGATGGAGGCCGATGCCGGCCGGAACCGCCCGACTTTCGAGGTTCTCGATCGACATGCCGACCACAAAGCAGTCGTCCTCGAGGCGAAAGGACTGGCGGGCGCGATAGCGGAACGGCCAGCCCGCGCAGCCGTCATGGGTATAGGCAAGCTCGGCGCCATGCGCGTCGTGGCGCTCGACGTCCCAGGCCCGCGCCCAGCCGTCGCCGTGCATGGGATGGCGCACGCCCGGCCAGTTGGGCTCGAGGACGATGTCTGCGCCGTCGACGGCGAGGCGGCCGTTCGCGATGCGGTTCGAAAAGGGCACCAGCGGATAGCAGGAAGCATTGCTGCTCGTGCCCGACGCGATCGCCCCCGCACTGGCGGGTCGCAGCACATCGATCGACTCACCCGCGGTGAAGCGCGTGATCGATCCACCCGCAAACGGTGCGATGTCGACCGCGAGCCTCCCCGCACGCAATGACAAGAGCCTCATACGTTCGCCTCTACCCGCATCCTGCTATGCAATCCACACTGGCCTGCTTCTTGCTGCATCATGCCTACATTCCACGAGACAGTGATGGTAGGTTTTGGGCCATCACCGGTGCATGGGGGGAGCTGTGACATGAGTGACGACATCATCGCCAAATGGGAATTGAGCCGCCGCCGTGTTCTCGGCGCCGCCGCGGGCCTCGGCGTCATGGGGGCGACAGGCGCGGCTTTCGGCCAATCGGCCGGTCCGTGGAGCGTGGCACCGAAAAGCAAGGTCGACCGCCTCAACTTCGTCGTCTGGACCTACGGCGATATCTACACGCGCATCGCCAAGCAGTTCGAGGCGGATTGGGGCGTGCCGGTCGACGCCACGATCTCCTCCTTCAATGACCATCCGACCAAGCTCACGACGATGTTCGCCGCCGGCGAGAAGATCGACGTCTCGCAATCCTCGCCCTTCTCGTTTCCCAACTTCGTGAGCCAGGGCCTGGTCGAGCCGCTCGACGACATGCCCGGCGCCGCCGACTACGCCAAGGATTTCTCGCCGTTCACCAAGCAGGTCGCGATGATGAACGGCAAGACCATGGGTCTGCCCTACTTCGCCACGGTGTGGGTGTGGAACTACTACACCGACATGCTGGAGAAGCTGAAGATCGACAAGCCGTTCACCACCTACGAGGAGTTCATCGAGCACTGCGTCAAGGCGAAGAAGGACGGCGTGTCGCGCTATCCCGTCCTGTGGGTGGCGGGGGTCGGGCTCGAGCAGCTGCCGGGCACCTGGTACCAGATGACCTGGAACCGCGGCGGCGTGTTCTTCGACAAGCAGGGCAACCACATGCTGGGCGCGGGCTCAGTCGCCCGCGAGACGCTTAAGTGGTGGGCCAATACCTTCGAGAAGGGTCTCGATATCGCCGACCCGGAATCGCTCAAAGTGCAGTTCACCTCATCGGCCAAGGCCTTCGGCGCCGGCAAGAACCTCTACCGCGGCCCCAACCATCACTACGGCCTCAACGTCGTCAATGATCCGGCACAGTCGCCGATCGCCGGCAAGGTCAAGGTCCTGGGTTCGCCGGGCGACGGCAAGACGATCGGCGACGCGCATGTCTATTTCGTCACCACGGCCAACCGGAACAAGGAATGGGCGTGGAAGCTGCTGCAGTATCTCGGCGGCAAGACCAAGGACGGCAACTACACGCAGGCGCTGAGCCTCGCCAAGGATGCGATGCTGGGGTCTGGCTACACCTCGGTGATGAACAGCGACGCGATCAAGACTGGCTGGGCGCCGTGGGGCGATGTCCCGGAAATCCTCAAGATCTGGGATAAGGCGGCCTATATCGGTGAGCCGTGCTCGTCGATCTATCAGCCCTGGCATTTCCCGTGGAGCGACCAGCTCAACATCGAGGTCCAGAAATGCCTGACCGGCCAGATCACGGCCGACCAGTGCTGCGACAACCTGATCAAGGGCATCGCCGACGCCAAGCGCAAGGTCTGATGCCCTCAAGATGAGTACGCCGGCGCTAACGATAGAGAGGACGCCTCGCCGCCCTTGGTACCGGCGCGAGATGTCGGCAGGCAGCTTCGCGTTCTTCATGAACGTGCCGACGCTGCTCTGCCTCGGCCTGGTGCTCGGCTACCCGGTGATCTATGCCGCCTATCTGTCGGTGCACCGGGTCGGTCTGGGGCAGTTGCGCAGCGGCGTGTTTGCCTTCAACGGCTGGGACAACTACGGCCGCGTCCTGGAAGATCCGCTGTTCTGGGTCGCCCTCAAGAACACCAGCATCTTCACCGTCGTCACCGTCGGCAGCGAGATCGTCCTGGCGGTGCTGATCGCGCTGCTGATCAACCAGACCAGCATCTGGACCTCGCGCGTCACGCGCTTCCTGATCCTGCTGCCTTATGCCATTCCGCCGATCTGCAACGGCCTGATCTGGTCGTTCCTCTACAGTTTCCAGTTCGGCTTCCTGAACAGGATCCTGTTCAGCACCGGCCTGATCAACGATCCAATCAACTGGGCGGGCAATCCCGACACTGCCCTTTATGCTGTCACCGTGCCCTATATCTGGCGCACCCTGCCCTTTGCCATCATCCTGGTGCATGCGGCCCTTCAGGGTATCCCGCGTGACATCTATGAGCAGGCCGCCATCGACGGCGCCAACGCCTGGCACCGCTTCCGCCACATCACCCTGCCGATGCTGCAGCAGATCATCGCCATCATCCTGATCCTGCGCACCGCCTTTGCCTTCGCTGTCTTCGAGGAGATCCTGGCGATCACCCAGGGTGGCCCGGGCGACGCGACGTGGGTCGCCGCCTGGTACAGCTACAAGATCACCTTCTCGCCGCCCAACAACTTCGGCATGGGCTCGGCCTCGGCCTTCATCCTGACGCTGATGGTTGCGGCCATCGCGCTCGTCTACATGCGCCTCATCTATCGTCGCGTGACCCTCTGATGTTCAAGACCACGCCCACGATCCGTATCCTTCTGCACACGGCCAACCTGACGGTGATCTTCTTCATTCTGCTGCCGCTGGTGGCAGTGTTCATCGGCAGCATCCAGTCGGAGAGGGCGCTGCAGGCCGACACGCGCCGGGTGCTGCCGCTGGAGGCAACGCTCGACAATTTCACCGTCATTCTCACCAAAGGCCAGCAGAGGGGCCGGATCTTCGACCAGGCGACCTATCTGCCCGACAACATCAAGAGCTTCTACACGGCGTTCATGAACTCCGCGATCGTGGCCGGTTCGGTCACTGGGCTGACGCTGCTGTTCGGGTCGCTGTCGGCCTACACAATTGCCCGCCAGCGCTTCCGATGGACGCTGTTCCTGCTGCAGGCCAACATCGTGGCGCGCTTCGTGCCGGTGATCGTGCTGATGATCCCGCTCTACGTCGTCATGCGCTCGGTCGGCCAGCTCAATTCACTTTCCGGCGTCATCATCGCCGAGACCGGCTTCCTGCTGCCCTACGCGATCCTGATCCTGGCGCCCTACTTCGACACCATCCCGACCGAACTCGAGGAAGCGGCGCGCATCGACGGCTGCACGCGGCTCGGCGCCTTCTTCCGCATCGTCGTGCCGCTGGCGACGCCTGCGCTGGCCGCCTGCGGCGTCATCATGTTCATCATTTCCTGGCACGAACTGCTGATCCCGCTGATCCTGAACGCCCGGCCGGACTTCATGACACTGCCCGTCGTGATCGCGAGCCTGGTCGGCGACGTCCATGTCTTCTTCAACCTGATGATGGCGATCTGCCTGCTTGCCCTGGCGCCGACCGTCGTGCTGGTGGCGCTCCTGCAGAAATACATCGTCGAAGGTCTGTCGGCCGGCGCTGTGAAGGGCTGAACCCGGCCGCTCCGCGACACGTCGCCGTGGCGTCCCGGTGGCCCTCTCGTGGCCCGCCGGACTATGATCCGCCGCTGTTGGAACAAGACTGAAAGGAAACGCTGATATGTCGGTGAACATGCTGAAGCGGCGCCTCGATGCGGGCAAAGCCTGCGTCAACGCCTGGCTGGCCATTCCGAGCGGCTTCTCTGCCGAAGTCATGGCGCAGTGCGGATGGGACGCCGTTACCGTCGACATGCAGCATGGCGTTCAGGACTACCAGTCGATGGTCGCCTGCTTCCAGGCGATGGACAAGCATCCCATCACGCCACTGGTCCGTGTGCCGTGGAACGAACCCGGCATCGTCGGCAAGGTTCTCGATGGCGGCGCCTGGGGCGTGATCTGCCCGATGGTGAACACTGCCGCCGAAGCCAAGGCGCTGGTCTCCTATGCGCTCTATCCGCCGAGGGGCAAGCGCAGCAACGGCCCGATCCGCGCCGGCGCCTATGGCGAGGCCACGCCCTATCAGGCAACGGCCAACGACGAAGTGCTGATCATTCCGATGATCGAAACCCAGGAAGCGATCGACAATATCGACGCCATCCTCGACGTGCCGGGCATCAGCGGCATCTATGTCGGCCCGTCCGATCTCGGCCTGTCACTCGGCCTCGTGCCCAAGCTCGACCGAGACGAGCCGCAGGTGCTCAAGATCTACGAGAAGCTCGTGGCCGCCTGCAAGAAGCGCAAGCAGTTCGCCGGCATCCACAACGGCACGGCAAGCTACGCCGCAAAGGCGTTCGGCATGGGCTTCCAGCTCTGTACGATCGCCAACGACTCCGGCTTGATGGCGATGGCCGCCAGAGGCGCCGTCAACACCTTCCGCAAGGAAGCCGGCGCTGCCGCCGACAAGTGACGCCATGCTGATCGCAAACGCCGTCTTGGCCGACGGCACGAAACGTCATATCGACGTCAAGGAAGGGCGGATCGCCGCCCTCCTCCCCACCACGGCCGACCTTTCGGCACGCGACGATGTGCTCGACGTGGCGGGTGCCCTGCTGCTGCCGCCCCTGGTCGACGGTCACATCCATCTCGACAAGACCCTGCTCGGCCTACCGTGGGTGCCCAATGAGGCAAAGGGCAACAAGGTCGCCGACCGCATCGCAGCCGAACGCAAGGTGCGGGCCGGGCGCACCGTGCCCGAATCAGAGACCGGGTCGAACCTCGTGCGCCAGGTGGTGGCCAGCGGCACGCTGCACATGCGCAGCCACGTCGACATCGACAACCAGCTCGGCCTCAAGAACCTGCATGAGGTCCTGAAGATACGCGAGCGCTTCCGCGATCTCGTCACCATCCAGATCGTGGCCTTCCCGCAAAGCGGCATCGTGCGCTCGCCGGGCACCGCAGAGCTGCTCGACGCCGCCATCGCCGAGGGCGCCGATCTGGTGGGCGGCCTCGATCCCGTCGGCATCGATGGCGATCTCGACGGCCATCTCGACGCCGTCTTCGGCATTGCCGAACGGCGGGGCGTGGGCGTCGATATCCATCTGCACGACGGCGGCGAAGGCGGCATCGCCCAGCTCCTTGCCATCGCCGAACGCACGATCGCTTCAGGGATGAAGGGCCGCGTTGCCGTGAGCCACGCCTTCGCCCTGGGCTCCGTCGATGCCGATACGGCCACCCGCACCGCCGATGTGCTGGCAAAGGCCGGAGTGGCGATCATGAGCCACGGGCCGGGAGGTGCAGCGATCCCGCCGCTCGCGTTATTGCGCGAGAGGGGTGTGGAAGTGTTCGGCGGCTCCGACAATATCCGCGATGCCTGGTCGCCCTTCGGCAGTGGCGATATGCTCGAGCGCGCCATGATGATCGGCTACCGCGCCAACTTCCGGCACGATCGCGAGCTGCAACTCGCCTTCGAGATGGTCACCATCGCAGCCTCGCGCGTTCTTCGCATCAAGGGCTATGGCATCGCCCTCGGCGCCGCCGCCGACTTCGTGGTCGTCGAGGCAGGCTCGGTGGCCGAAGCCGTCGCCACGCGGCCGCGCCGCAAGCTGGTGATCAAGGGCGGGAAAGTCGTGGCGAAGGACGGCGTGTTCGCCGCCTAGCCCACGATCTCGCCGCGGAAGGCCCAACGCGTCATGCGCTTTTCGATCATGGCGCAGACCGCGTACATCGCCACGCCCATGATGGCGATGGCGAACAGGCCGGCGAAGGTGGTCGGAGCATCGTTGCGCGCGCTGGCCGAGAGCATGAGGAAGCCGATGCCATTGTTGCCGCCCACCGTCTCGGAGATCACCGAGCCGATGAAGGCCAGCGTGATCGCCACCTTGAGGCTGGCGAAGAGGTAGGGCATGGCGCGCGGGATGCCGACCTTGGTCAGGATCTCCAGACGCGTGGCGCCCAGGCTGCGCAGCACGTCGCGCATCTCGGGTTCCATGGTGGCGAGCCCGGTCGCCACGTTCACCACGATGGGGAAGAAGCTGATGACGAAAGCGGTGATGACGGCCGGCAGCGATCCCACGCCCACCCAGATCATCAAAATCGGCACGATCGCCACCTTCGGGATCGCATTGAAGGCGATCAGCAACGGATAGAGTCCAGAGTAGACGAACGGCGAGGCACCGACCGCCAGGCCGAGCAGCAGGCCACCGGCGATGGCCAGCAGGAAGCCGATCGTGGTCGTCCACAATGTATCCCAGCAGTAGGCCATCAGAATGTCGAAGCGCTGGAAGAAGACCGCGAAGATCTTGGTCGGCTTCGGCAGGATGATCTCGGGCACGTCGAAGACGATGCAGGAGATTTCCCAGATCACCAGCAGGGCGGCCATGACCAGCCACGGCATGGCATGCTTCAACGCCTCGCGACGCAGCTCGCTCATGCGTGCTCCTGGCTGATCCGGTCGCGCAGCTCGTGCACGACCTCGACGAAATGCGGCTCGAAGGTGGTGGCGAGTGTCCGCGGGCGCGGGATGTCGATCTTCCTGGCCATCACGATGCGGCCCGGCCGGCGGCTCATCACATAGACGGTGTCGGCGAGAAAGACGGCCTCGCGCAGGTCGTGGGTCACCAGCACGCCGGTGAAGCGCTTTTCCAGCCACAGCGCCTGCATGACGCCCCACAGCTCCTCGCGCGTGAAGGCATCGAGCGCGCCGAACGGCTCGTCGAGCATCAGGAGCTCGGGCTCATGGATCAGGGCGCGGCAGAGATTGGACCGCTGCTGCATGCCGCCCGAGAGCTGCCAGGGGAACTTGTCGGCGAAATCGGCCAGGCCGACCGTCTGCAGCAGCTTCATCGCGCGCGCGACATATTCGGCGCGATGGCGGCGGAACCGGCGCTTGTGCGGCTCCACCACCTCCATGGGCAGGAGGATGTTGTTCATGGTCGAGCGCCACGGCATCAGGGTCGGATTCTGAAAAGCCATGCCGACGCCCTTGATCGGCCCCGTCACCTTCTCGCCGGCCACCCGGACCTCGCCGCCCGTCGCGGGCAGCAGGCCGGTGACCAGCTTCATGATGGTCGACTTGCCACAGCCCGACGGCCCGACGACGGCGATGAACTCGCCCTTGTCGATGGCGAAGGTCGCGTCGGCAAGGGCGAGCGTGCGGTCCTTGCCGAGTCGATAGGTGAGACTGACGCCTTTGAGATCGACGAACGCCATCTCTACTTGGAGATCATCCGGTCGGCCTTCGGCGGCAGATAGACGTTGGTGAACACCTTGTCCGGCGCCGGCGCAGACGGCAGGCCGAACGCCTCGGAGACGTCCTTGACCGCGCGCGCGAAGCGCACGGGATCGACGTCGCCCATGCCGTTGGCCTTCACGTAGGGCGTCAGGATGTTGGTATCGAGGGAGATCTTCAGACGCTCCATCTCGAGCTTCTCGTCGATCAGCGGGTCGCGCTTCTTGGCGGCGGCGATGCCGAGCTGCGGGTTGGCGATCACGTCCTTCCAGCCCTTGACCGTGGCAGCGATGAAGCCCTTCACCGCCTTCTCGTTCTTGGCCATCTCCGGGGAGATGACGACGCCATTGCCGTAGACGTCCATGCCGAAGTCGACGTAGCGCATCGCCACGATGTCCTCGAACGCCACGCCGCGCGCCTTGAGGTCGAGCATCGAGGAGAAGTAGTGGCCGGAGATGAAGTCGACCGTGCCCTGCACCAGGCTCTGCTCACGCAGCTGCGGCGTCAGGTTGACGTGCTCCCACTTGGTGATGCCGTTCTTCTTGGCGAAGGCCGGGAACAGGCGGAACGAGGCGTCGAACACCGGCGCGCCCAGCTTCTTTCCCTCGAGATCCTTGGGCGTCTTGATGCCGCTCTTCTTCAGCGCATAGACGCCGAACGGCGCGAAGTCGTAGACCATGAAGACGCAGAGAACTTCCTTGCCGAGGTTCTTGGCATTGTACTCGATGGTCGCGTTCACGTCGGCAAAGCCGATCTGGTAGGCGCCTGTCGCCACGCGCTGGACCGCGCCGGCCGAGCCCTGGCCTGGATCCATGGTGACGTCGAGACCTTCGGCCTTGTAGTAGCCTTTCTCGAGCGCCACCAGGAACGGCGAGGTCGGCCCCTGAAAAACCCAATCCAGCGTGAATTTTATCGGCGTCTGGGCCTGCGCGGGCAGGCCGCCCAGCATCCCGGCGACGGCAGCAGCGCCTGCCAGCCACTTCGCGAATCCGTTCATGTCCAGCTCCCCCGTGAGATCCCTCGTCCAGCGAGTCTTAGGCGGACAACTCACGCCCGCCAAGGGGATATCAGGCAGATTCTATGCCAGCCTGCTGGGTCGTCACGAGCCGGGTGAAAGCGCCGCCGCGGGCCGCCAGTTCCTGGTAGCCGCCCTGCTCCGCGACGCGGCCATGCTCGAACACCACGACCTGATTGGCGTCGCGGATGGTCGACAGCCGATGGGCGATGACGAAGGTCGTGCGGCCCTTCATCAGCGTCTTGAGCGCCTTCTGGATGCGCGCTTCCGTCACCGAATCGAGGGCGCTCGTGGCCTCGTCGAGGATCAGAATCGGCGGATCCTTGAGCAGCGCGCGCGCAATCGCGAGCCGCTGGCGCTCGCCGCCGGACAGCGTCGTGCCGCGCTCGCCCACCAGTGTGTCGTAGCCCTGCGGCTGGCGAACGATGAAATCGTGCGCCTCGGCAAGCCTGGCAGCATTCTCCAGCTCTTCCTGGCTGGCGTCGGGCTTGCCGATGCGCAGATTGTCGGCGATCGAGCGGTAGAACATCGTGCTGTCCTGGAACACCACCCCGATGTTGCGGCGAAGCGACTCCAGCTTGATGTCGCGATGGTCGATGCCGTCGATGCGAACGACACCGGTTTGCGCGTCCCACATGCGATGCAGCAGCGAAAGCGCCGTGCTCTTGCCGGCGCCTGTGGGGCCGACGAACGCCACCGTCGAGCCGGCCGGCACCTTCAGCGAGAAATGAACCAGCGCCGGCCGCTTGCCGTCATAGGAGAAGTTGATGTCGTCGAACTCGACGTCGCCCTTGGCGCGCCCGAGATCGACGCCGTTGGGCTTGTCCGGCACCGAGGACTGGGCGTCGAGCACGC
>JAQSDW010000163.1 GCA_029946105.1 Reyranella sp.
CCACGCGCAACGCCGCCGCATGACAGCTCGTTCTTAATGGTTGCTGAGCGAAGCGCAGCGCAGTCGAAGGACCTCTTTTCCTTGGCGGACCGTCACAAAAAGAGGTCCTTCGACTACACCGCCACAGGCGCTGTAAACAGCGCCGATGCGGGCGCCTCCGCTCCAGGGCGGGGGTTACCCTGCCCGAGACGACGGATAATCGTCATATGCGATTGCCCTGCCCCTACGCGGCGTTGGCGCCGGCGATCGCCTTGACCTCGAGGAATTCCTCCATGCCGAACTTGCCCCACTCGCGGCCGTTGCCGGACTGCTTGTAGCCGCCGAACGGGGCGGTGCGCTCGTTCGGCACGCCGTTGAGGTTGACGTTGCCGGCGCGGATCTGCCGGCCGACGCGGTTGGCGCTTTCGACCGTGCCGGCGGAGACGTAGCCGGCCAGGCCGTAGGGCGTATCGTTGGCGATCCTGACCGCCTCGGCTTCGTCCTTGGCGCCGAGGATGGTGATCACCGGTCCGAAGATCTCCTCGCGGGCGATCGTCATGTCGTTGGTGACGTCGGCGAACACGGTCGGGCGCACATAGAAGCCCTTGTTGACGCCCTCGGGCAGGCCGGGGCCGCCGGCGACGAGCGTCGCGCCTTCGTCCATGCCCTTCTTGATCAGGGCCTGGATCTTGTCCCACTGCGTGCGATTGACCACGGGGCCCATGGTGATGCCCTCGGCCTTGGGGTCGCCCACCTTCATCTTGTCGGCGACGCTTTTGGCGATCGCCGCCACTTCCTTCATCTTCGCCGCCGGCACGATCATGCGCGTCGGCGCGTTGCAGGACTGGCCCGAGTTGCTGAACACCGAGGCCACGCCGCCGGAGACCGCCTTGGTGAAGTCGGCGTCTTCGAGGATGACGTTCGGCGACTTGCCGCCCAGCTCCTGGCTGACGCGCTTGACGGTGTTGGCGGCGCGCTTGGCGACGTCGATGCCGGCGCGGGTCGAGCCGGTGAACGAGATCATGTCGATGCCGGGGTGTTCGCTCATCGCGACGCCGACGTCGGGGCCGAGCCCGTTCACGAGGTTGAACACGCCCTTCGGCACGCCGGCTTCATGCATGACTTCGGCGAAGATCAGGGCGGAGGTCGGCGTGAACTCCGACGGCTTCAGGAGCATGGTGCAGCCGGCGGCGATCGCGGGCGCGACCTTGCAGGCGATCTGGTTGAGCGGCCAGTTCCACGGGGTGATCATGCCGACCACGCCGAGCGGCTCGCGCACGATGACGGCCGAGCCGACCTTTTCCTCGAAATGATAATCCTTCAGCACCTGCAAGGTCGACATCAGGTGGCCGAGGCCCGATCCCGCCTGCGCGCGTTCGGCCAGCATCATCGGCGCGCCCATCTCGTCGGAAATGGCGAGCGCGATGTCTTTGGCGCGGGCCTTGTAGGCCTCGATGATCCGGCCGAGCAGCTCGATGCGCTCCTCCCGGGTCGTGACCGAGAAGGTCTCGAAGGCGCGGCGGGCCGCGGCGACCGCCTTGTCGACGTCCGCCTTCGAGCCGACGGCCACGTCATAGATACGCTCTTCGGTGGCCGGATTGACCACCGGGACCGTCTTCATGACGGCCGGATCGACCCAGGCGCCGTCGATGTAGAACTGCAGGCGATTGACCATGACGCACCTCGTTGAAATGCCGGGTTGAAATCCAGGCTGAAATCCAGGGACCGCAGCCGGCGGCCCGAACGGGCCAGACGATAAGGCTGGCCGGCCGCGAATCCTACGCCGTTCTTTTCGATGAATTCCGCCAATCGGCCGACGGCCCGTGCGAGCTGCAGAGCACCGGGATCAACAGGAACGTCGGCCATGTGCTGACATTCGGCGACGGAACGCGCGTCACCATCGAGTACGTCGCCTCCCCGGGCGGGCATCACCGACGTGAAGCTAGAGAGCGCCGCGGGACAGTGCGGTTTTCAGCAACGGGGCGGCGAAATCGAGAAAGGCGCGCAGCTTCAGCGGCAGGAGCGGCTGCCCGGTATGGACGAGACTGACCGGTGAGGGCGCCGCCTCGAATTCCTGCAGCGCAACGACCAGCGTCCCGGCCCGCACCGCGTTCGCAACCTGGTACGACAGCACGCGCGTCACGCCGACGCCGGCGATCGCCGCATCGATGGCGGCTTCCGCCGTGTTGACGATGAGTCGCGAGTGGATCTTGACGACGGAATCCGACTTGCCGGCTTTGAACGTCCACGAATCGGCGGACATCAGGCCGGAGAAAGTGATGCAGTCGCGCGTCGCGAGTTCCCTGGGGTGTTGCGGCATGCCGTGCTCGGCGAAATAGGCCGGACTGCCACACAGCACACGCCGGATCGAACCGACCCTGGTCGCAACCATGCTGCTGTCGGGAAGCTCGCCGATGCGGATGGCGATATCGACGCGATCTTCCTGCAGGTCGACCATGCGATCCGAGAGCGTCAGCCGGATGTCGATCTCCGGATGTGTCTTGAGAAAGGCTATCGCGACGGGAAGGACATGAAGGCGGCCGAAGACGATCGGTGCGGAGAGGCTGAGTTCGCCTTTCGGTGCGCTGTACTCGCCCGACGCCGAGCGTTCGGCCTCGGCGACGTCGTCGAGGATCCGCCGGCAGGCGGCGACAAAGGAACGGCCCGCATCGGTCAGCGTGAGCTGCCGGGTCGACCGGTTGAGCAGGCGGGTGCCGAGATGTCGTTCGAGGTCGGACACTTTGCGGCTGACGGTTGCCAGCGGCATGCCGAGACGCCGGCCTGCCGCCGACAGGCTGCCGGCATCGACAGCCTCGCGAAGGATCGACATGGCATCGAGGCGGTCCATGAGACTTCCATATTTTGGGAGGATGCCTCCAAATAATACCGTCTATTTGATGAATTCGGAAGGGACTAGACATCGGCGCATCGGGCCATTCCGGTCCGCCCGCACAGGAGCCACCGAATGTCCCGCATCCCGACCCCCGCCACGATCGACGCCGCCCCCGCCGCTTCCCAGCCCATGCTCGAAGCGGTCAAGAAGCAGCTTGGCGTCGTCCCGAACCTGTTTCGCCTGGTCTCGAACAGCCCCGCCGCGCTCGAAGGCTATCTCGGCCTGTCCGGCGCGCTCGCCAAGGGCGCCCTGCCGGCCCAGACCCGCGAGCGCATCGCGCTGGCCGTCGCCGAGATCAATGGCTGCAACTATTGCCTCTCCGCGCACAACTATCTGGCGAAGAACCTGGCCAAGCTCGACGACGCGGAAATCGCCGCCAACCGCGGCGGCGCGTCGAACGACCCCAAGGCCGATGCCGCCGTCCGCTTTGCCGTGAAGGTTGCGCGCGAGCGCGGGCACGCCAGTGAGGACGACCTGCGCGCCGTCAAGCTCGCCGGTTACAGCGACGCGCAGGTCATCGAGATCGTGCTCCACGTCGCGCTCAACACCTGGACCAACTACATCAACGAAGTCGCCAAGACGGACATCGACTTCCCCGTCGCCGCCGCCCGCAAGGCCGCCTGAAAGAACGGTCCCGCCGCAAGCGGGACCGCTTCCTTCTCCACGTACATCGAAGGTGACCCATGGATTCCCTCCCACACGCTCTCGAGATCGGCGCTGAGACGATGACAAGCGTGCCCCGGAAGTATTCGAGCGACATCGCCTTCACGCCGACGGTCAAGGCGATCCAGGAGAGCAAGGGATCTCGCGGCGCATACGCCCGCATGGAAGCGGCGGGCTCGTGGCAGACGCGCATCACCGCCGACCTCGCGCGCTTCATCGCGGCGCAGACCAGCGTCTTCCTCGCCACCGCGAACAGGGAGGGCCAACCCTATATCCAGCACCGTGGCGGGCCGCCCGGCTTCCTGCGGATCCTCGACGACAGCACCATCGGCTTCGTCGATTTCGCCGGCAACCGGCAGTACATCACGCAGGGCAACTTTGCCGACAACCCCAAGGCCTATCTGTTCCTGATCGACTACGCGCACCGCCGCCGTATCAAGATCTGGGGCGATGCGCGCGTCGTCGCGGGCGATGCCGACCTGACGGCCAAGCTGATGCCGGCCGATTACAAGGCACGCGCCGAGCAGGTGATCCTGTTCACGGTTTCTGCATGGGATGCCAATTGCCCGCAACACATACCCCTGCGCCTCGACGCAGCCGACGTCGCGGGTCTGATCGACGAACGCGACAAGCGTATCAAGGTACTGGAAGCGGAGATCCGGAGCCTGCGCGGTTCGTCGGGATGACCCCGCGCCAGCTTAAAAAAGTCAGGACAGCGACATCCTGCCGGAAGGGCTACCGATCCACGGGCAAGCCGCGACGCCGTGCGACGGCCGGGCCGGCGTCGTACCAGCCCTTGCTCGCGTTCACGATCTTCACGACCGAGAGCATGACCGGCACCTCGATCAGCACGCCGACCACGGTGGCGAGCGCGGCGCCCGAGGAGAATCCGAAGATGCTGATGGCGGCGGCGACCGCCAGCTCGAAGAAGTTGCTGGCGCCGATCAGGGCCGAGGGGGCGGCGACGCAATGTTCCTCGCCGGTCGCGCGGTTCAGCAGATAGGCGAGGCCCGAGTTGAAGTAGACCTGGATCAGGATCGGCACGGCGAGCAGTGCGATGATCATCGGCTGCGCGATGATCTGCTCGCCCTGGAAGCCGAACAGCAGGACCAGCGTGGTCAGGAGTGCCACGAGCGAGAGCGGCTGCAGGCGCGCCAGAAGGCGGTCGAGGCCTGTCTGGCCGCCGTTCGCCAGCGCCCAGCGGCGCACGAACTGCGCCAGCACCACGGGAACGACGATGTAGAGGCCGACCGACAGCATCAGCGTCTGCCACGGCACCGTGATGGCCGAGAGGCCGAGCAGGAGGCCCACGATCGGGGCGAAAGCGAAGACCATGATGGTGTCGTTCAGCGCCACCTGCGTCAGCGTGAAGTCGGGCTCGCCGTCCGACAGGTTGCTCCACACGAACACCATGGCGGTGCAGGGCGCGGCGGCCAGCAGGATGAGGCCCGCGATGTAGCTGTCGATCTGGTCGGCCGGCAGCCACGGCCTGAACAGATAGCCCACGAACAGCCAGCCGAGTGCGGCCATCGAGAACGGTTTTACCGCCCAGTTGATGAACAGCGTCACGCCGATGCCACGCCAATGCTTGCGCACCTCGGCGATGGCGCCGAAGTCGACCTTGATCAGCATCGGGATGATCATCAGCCAGATCAGCGCTGCCACCGGCAGGTTCACATGCGCAATCTCGGCCGCGCCGACGGCGTGGAAGACGGCGGGGAAGAAGTGCCCCAGCGCGATGCCGACGACGATGCACAAAGCGACCCACAGGGTCAGATAACGCTCAAAAAGGGACATTCCGGCCGCCTCCCGCCCGTGCTTGCTCATTCTGTCTATCGACACTTAAACGCCGACTGCGTAATACATATGTCACATTTTTAGATTATTCGAGAACTATGGAAGCATCAGACGCTGCTGTCGGATTTAGCGCCCTTTCCCAGGAAACCCGCCTCAACCTGATGCGGCTCCTGGCGACCAAGGGCGCGTCCGGCATGGCGGCTGGTGAACTCGCCAGCAAACTTGGGCAGTTGCCCTCGACGCTGTCGTTCCATCTGGCCGCTCTCGAGCAATCCGGCCTCGTCCATTCCACCCGGCAGGGCCGAAGCATCATCTATGCGGTTCGCTTTGCCGGCCTGCGCGCTCTCTTCAGCTTCCTGACGGAGACGTGTTGCGGGGGACGACCCGACCTCTGTGGCGACCTGGCGCGACTCCTCCCCGAGGATCAACCCGAGGTTCACATGACTCCCGCCTTCAATGTCTTGTTCCTGTGCACGCACAACTCCGCCCGTTCGCTGATGGCCGAGGCCATCCTCGAACAGGCCGGCAAGGGCAAGTTCAACGCTTACTCCGCCGGCTCCGAGCCGGCGCCCGAGCCGATGCATGAGGTGCTGGCCAAGCTGCGGACGCTTGGGCACGGCACCGATCGACTGCGCTGCAAGTCGTGGGGCGAATTCACCGGCCCCGACGCGCCGCGCATGGATTTCGTCATCACGCTCTGCGACGTGCTGCAGGGCCAGCAGTGCCCGGATTTCGGCGCGAAGCCGGTGACCGGCGCCTGGCCGTTGCCCGATCCCGCCAAATTCACGGGCTCGGCGGTCGAGCGCGCCACGATGATCAACGAACTCTACGGCATGATCGGCCGGCGCCTCGAGATCTTCGTCAACCTGCCCTATGCGTCGCTCGACCGGATGGCGCTCAAGAAGCGCCTCGACGAGATCGGCGACTCGGCCAAAGCGCCCGTCTGACGGAGCGTGCAATGAAGGTCGGCATCAATGGCATGGGCCGCATGGGGCGGCTGGCGCTGCGGGCGGCGATGGGTGGCGTGCATCGTCCCGACGACGATCCGCGCCGCGACAATCGTCTCGAGGTCGTCCACGTCAACGAGATCAAGGGCGGCGGTGCCGTCGCGGCCCATCTCGTCGAATTCGACAGTGTTCATGGCCGCTGGCACACCTCGTTCGAAGCCGATGGCGACAAGGGCTTTGCCGTTGGCGGCAAATATCTGGGTTTCAGTGCCGAAGCCCAGTCGGGCGGCGTCGCCTGGGGCGATCTCGGCTGCGAGATCGTTCTCGAATGCACCGGCAAGTTCCTGAAGCCGGAGCAACTGAACGCCTATTTCGACCGCGGCGTGAAGCGGGTGATCGTGGCCGCCCCGGTCAAGGACGAGCGCGCGCTCAATGTGGTCGTGGGCGTCAACGATCATCTCTACGACTCTGCGCGCCATCGTCTGCTGACGGCAGCTTCCTGCACCACCAACTGCCTGGCGCCGGTGGTCAAGGTAATCCACGAAGCCATCGGCATCAGGCACGGCCAGATCACCACCATCCACGATCCGACGAACACCAACGTCGTGATCGACGCCCCGAACAAGGATCTGCGGCGCGCGCGGTCGGCCATGCTCTCGCTGCAGCCGACGACGACGGGCAGCGCCACCGCCATCGCGCTGATCTATCCGGAGCTCAAGGGCAAGCTGAACGGCCATGCCGTCCGCGCACCGGTTCTCAACGCCAGCCTCACGGATTGCGTGTTCGAACTCGATCGATCCACGACCGAGACCGAGGTCAACGGGCTGTTTGCGGCGGCGGCGCGCGGTCCGCTGGCTGGAATCCTGGGCTACGAGACCCGGCCACTGGTGTCGGCCGACTATTGCAACGATACGCGCAGCTCGATCGTCGATGCGCCCAGCACCATGGTGACCGACGGCACTCTGCTGAAAGTCTACGCGTGGTACGACAACGAGATCGGCTACGTTTGCCGCATGGTCGATCTCGCCAACATGGTGATCGCAGCGGGGGTGTGATGGCGCCGTCTGCGCGCGACTATCTGGTCGTCACCGCGTCCTACTGGGGCTTCACCCTGGTCGACGGCGCGCTGCGCATGCTGGTCCTGCTGCACTTCTTCAAGCTCGGCTACTCGCCGTTCGTGCTCGCTTTCCTGTTCCTGCTCTACGAATTCGCCGGCATCGTGGCCAATCTCGCGGGCGGCTGGCTGGCGACGCGCTTCGGCATTCCGCGCATGCTGGCCGCCGGTCAGACTCTCCAGATCGCCGGCCTCCTCCTGCTGTCGGCGCTCGATCCGTCGTGGAGCGCCGCCGCCTCGGTCGCCTGGGTCGTTGCTGCCCAGGGCATCGCGGGCCTCGCCAAGGACTTTACCAAGACCGCCTCGAAGTCGGCGATCAAGGCGACGGCGGGCACAAGCTCCGGCCAGCTCTTCAAATGGGTGGCCTGGTTCACGGGATCGAAGAACGCCATGAAGGGCCTGGGCTTCTTTGCCGGCGGCCTGCTGCTCGATGCCGTGGGCTTCAAGCCGGCGCTCTGGCTGATGGCCGCGATGCTGGCGGTCGTTCTGCTCGCCGGTCTATTCCTGCTGCCGCGCCAACTCGGCAAGGCGAAGGCATCGAAGACGATGCGCGAGCTGTTCGCCAAGTCGGCCGGCGTCAACCTGCTGGCCGCCGCGCGGGTGTTCATGTTCGGCGCGCGCGATGTCTGGTTCGTCGTCGGGCTGCCGGTGTTCCTCTATGTCGCCAGCTGGCGGTTCGTCGAGGTCGGCGCCTTCCTGGCGGCCTGGACGATCGCCTATGGCGGTATCCAAGCCGTTGCGCCGTCCCTGGTCTCGCGTAGCACCGATGGTCTCAGCCGCGAAGTGCCCGCCGCCCGGGTCTGGGCGGGCGCGCTGCTCGCCGCTCCGCTGGCGATCGCGCTCGTCCTGCAAGCCAACGTCGGTATCCGGCCCGACCTGATCGTGGTCGTGGGCCTCGCGATCTTCGGCTTGCTCTTCGCGGTCAATTCCTCGCTGCACTCCTATTTGATCCTGGCCTACGCCGGCTCGGAGAAGGCAGCGGAGGATGTCGGGTTCTACTATGCGGCCAATGCGGCAGGTCGCCTGCTTGGGACGCTGCTGTCCGGTGCACTCTACCAGCTCGGCGGCATGACCGCCTGCCTCGGCGGCTCGGCCGCGATGCTGCTCGCCTGCTGGATCAACACCTTCCTGCTGCCGTCCCACCGAGGTGACATCCGGGCCGTCAAGCGGATGGCCTGAGTTGGTCGAGCCGCCGTCTAGCCCCTTCATTGGCACATTGCCGAAGCGGAAGCGGTGTGCCCACTCTTCGCCGCGATCACCGGTCCCCCAGGGTTGCCGACAATTTTCGGAGAGAAAACATGCCTGTCGCGGCCACGTTCGGCATCATGAAGGCCCCGACGCGTCACCTGTTTTTCACTGGCAAGGGTGGCGTCGGAAAGACGACCCTGGCTTGCGCAGTCGCCCTTGCACTCGCCGATCAGGGCAAGTCGGTCCTTCTGATCAGCACCGACCCGGCGTCGAACCTCGATGAAATGTTCGGCACGACGCTCTCGAATGCTCCGCGCGCAGTTCCGGGCGCGTCGCGGCTGTCCGCGATGAACATCGATCCGGAAGCGGCGTCGGAGGCGTATCGGCAACGGGTTCTGGATCAACTCGGTAAAAATGCCACCGATGCAGAACGCGCCGCCGTGCGTGAGCAGCTTTCCGGAGCCTGCACGACGGAGATCGCCGCCTTCGACGAGTTCGTCGGTTTCCTAGCAACCCGCGCCGATGAATTCGATCACGTTGTATTCGACACCGCACCGACCGGGCACACCCTCCGTCTCCTCGGCCTGCCGAAAGCGTGGACCGGATTCCTGAAGGGAAATGACCGCGGCGCTTCGTGTCTCGGCCCGCATTCCGGCCTCAAGATGCAGGAGGAGAGATTTCAGGCGGCACTCGGCACCCTTGGCGACCCGAGAAGCACGACCATTGTCCTGGTCAGCCGTGCCGATCGGGGAGCCATGCGCGAAGCGGCGCGGACCAGCACGGAACTGCGTGCTCTTGGTCTGACCAACCAACACCTGGCGATCAATGGAGTCTTCGCGGCGACAGACCAGAGCGATGCGGTGGCGCTCTCGATCGAGGCCCTCGGCCGCCGTGTCCTCGCCGAGCTGCCGGAGTCCCTGAGATCTTTGCCGCAGCATCGGATACCGCTCCGGTCCTTCGACATGGTCGGACTGAAGGCGCTTCGACAGGTCCTGTACGGCGAGCGGGAAATCCACGTTGAAGCTGCCCCGAGTGAGCCGCCGCGCGCACCAGAAATTCCAGGGTTGGGCAGACTGGTCGACGAGCTCGCTTCATCCGGTCGCGGGCTGATCATGGTCATGGGCAAGGGGGGCGTCGGCAAAACCACGATTGCCGCCGCGCTCGCGGTCGGCCTCGTGAAGCGCGGACACAGCGTTCACCTGAGCACGACCGATCCTGCTGCCCATATCGCGTCGACCCTCGCTGCGACGATGGAAGGCCTCAAGGTTGACCGCATCGACCCGCAGGCGGAAACGCAGCGCTACATTGCCAAAGTCACGAGTTCACGGGCCAAGGATCTCGACGAGGCAGGCCTCGCCCTGCTACGGGAAGACCTCGCGTCTCCCTGCACGGAGGAAGTCGCAGTCTTTCATGCCTTCTCGCGCGTCGTGATGGAGGCGCGCAGCGCCTTTGTCGTGCTCGATACCGCACCGACCGGTCATACTTTGCTGCTCATGGACGCGACCGGCGCCTATCATCGTGAAATGACGAGGAGTATCGGCAGGCAGGCGCAGGGGCGCGTCGTGACGCCCCTCATGCGACTGCAGGACCCCGACTATTCCAAAATCATCCTGGTTTCCCTCGCCGAGACCACGCCGGTGTCGGAGGCTGCCGCATTGCAGGAGGGTCTGCGTCGGGCGCACATAGAGCCTTACGCGTGGGTCATCAACCGCAGTCTGGTGGGAAGTGGAACGCACGATCCGCTGCTCCTCATGCGACTCCGCGGCGAGCAGGAGCAGATAGCGCGGGTCGAGCAGGGTCTCGCCAGACGCCTCTATATGTTGCCGTGGCAGGGGAGCCCGCCCGAAGGGCTCGCCGTGTTGACGAGCCTGGTCGTCTAGCGGCCGGTCGAACGCCTACCGGATCGGAGGT
Source organism: Reyranella sp. (assembly GCA_029946105.1). GTDB lineage: Bacteria > Pseudomonadota > Alphaproteobacteria > Reyranellales > Reyranellaceae > Reyranella. The sequence continues at coordinate 10,493 of JAQSDW010000163.1, forward strand.
GACCTGGATCAACGACACCGGCCCTAGGATCGGATGTCATGCCAACCAATGTCATACGGTGGCGCCAGGGAGTCTCCATGTTGACTAAAGTTTTCCGCGTCCCGCTCGTGGCCTCGCATGACTACGACGCCCTTCGGGGACTCGTCCGCGAGGCGCCTCCCACTCACCATGAGTGGGCGGACCTCTACCGAAGGCGCACCGTCGAAGCGCGCCAATGCGGCCGCATCATCCACGAAATACATGTCGATCCGCACAGGTTCGCCGATCACGCTCGCCAGAATGGGTACCCGACGAGCCTGGAGACGATCGAGCGCTTCCTCGTGGATATCGATCCACGCCGGAGCGACCCGTTGTCGCCGAAGGTGGGGTGAGGCGGCGCCATCATGGGTACAGTCGATCACAATTTTTATTTCTATCATTCCAGAAATACCGTTGACTCTCGTGACGGGCGTACTACGTTGAATGTCATGAAACTCGACGATGCCGCCGCCCGCCTCGAAGCCCTGGGCAACCCCACACGCCTGAAAATCTACCGCGCCCTGGTGCGGGCGGGTGCGGAAGGGATGGCGGTCGGACGGTTGCAGACCAAGCTCGATGCCGCCGCCTCGACGCTCTCGCATCACCTCAAGTCGCTGGTGACCGTCGGCCTCGTCACCCAGACGCGCGAGGGCACCACGCTCGTCTGCCACGCCAACTACGATCTCATGCGCGACCTCTTGGGCTACATGGTCGAGGAATGCTGCGCCGAGGGAAGCTGCGCCCCCGTCGTGCTGCCGAAGGTGGCCTGAATTGGTCGTCTGCGTTTTTTTGTCCTGATATTTCGATGATTCTAGGAGAACTGGAGTAGATCATGACCGAAGCCAGCAAGATCAAGACCGTCGCCATCCTGGGGGCGGGCCCGGTGGGCCTGGCCGCCGCCGCGCATGTACTGGAGCGCGGCATGGAGCCGGTCGTGCTCGAAGCCGGGCCGACCGTCGGCCACGCCGTGCGCCAGTGGAGCCACGTCCAGGTCTTCTCGCCCTGGGAATACAACATCGACAAGGCAGCGGAGCGGCTGCTCGTCGAAACCGGCTGGAACAAGCCGCAACCCGACCTCTACCCGACCGGCGCCGAACTGCTGGAGCAGTATCTCGAGCCGCTCGCGGCGCGCACGAAGCTCAAGGACCACATCCGCACCCAGAGCATGGTGACCAGTGTCGGCCGCGCGGGCTTCGACAAGGTGAAAACGAAAGGCCGCGAGGCCGCGCCCTTCGAAATCCGCTACCAGAACGGCCCAAGCTCTAATGGGGGCCCCGAAGTGCTGCGCGCCGACGCCGTGATCGACGCCACCGGCACCTGGTTCTCGCCCAACCCGGCCGGTGCCAACGGCCTGCCGGCGATCGGCGAGCGCGAGGTGCAGGACCGCATCGCCTACGGCATGCCCGACGTGCTGGGCCGCGACCGGCCGCGCTACGCCGGCCGCAGCGTCGCCGTGCTGGGCGGAGGCCACTCCGCCATCGGCACCCTGATCGATCTTGCGAAGCTCAAGGACGAGGCTCCGACCACCGAGATCGTCTGGCTGCTGCGCGGCGAGGATCCCGAGAAGGCCTTCGGCGGTGGCGCCAACGACAAGCTGGCCGCCCGCGGCGCGCTGGGCGTGGCCTTCGCGGCCCTGGTCGCGAGCGGCAAGATCAGGACCGAGACCGGCTACAAGGTTTCGCATCTCAGCCGGGACGGCGAGCACCTGCGCATCGGCGGCGGCTCGGCCTGCTGCGACCGCTACATCACGGTGAACGAGCTGATCGTGGCCACCGGCTTCCGTCCCGAGCTCGACTTCCTGCGCGAGCTAAGGCTCTCGCTCGATCCCGCACTGGAATGCCCGCCCGAGCTGGCGCCGCTGATCGATCCCAACCTGCACAGTTGCGGCACGGTGCGCCCGCACGGCGCGCGCGAACTGGCGCAGCCCGAAGCCGGCTTCTACTTTGCCGGCATGAAGTCCTATGGCCGCGCGCCCACCTTCCTGATGCTAACCGGCTACGAGCAGGTGCGCTCGATCGCGGCCGAACTCGCGGGCGACCACGAGGCCGCGCGCAAGGTCGAGCTGGTGCTGCCGGAGACCGGTGTGTGCAGCGGGCCCGGCCCGTCGCTCTCGGCCCCGGACGCGCCCGCGGCGTCGGGCTGCTGCGCCCCCTCGGTGGCCGTCGCGCAGCCGGCCAGCGGCTGCTGTGGACCGGGCGCGGCAAAGGTTTAGACAGCCGATCCTCTGCTCATGCTCCTCTCCCCCGCTAGGGGGTGTGGCTGGGGGTGGGGGCAATGCCCGGCAGCAGTTTGCGTCACCCCCTCACCTAACCTCTCCCCCTAGCGGGGGAGAGGAACTTGAGAGAAAAGCCAAGAAGGTTCTCATGGAAGGCACCACACGACCCCTCGCGGCAATGCCACCCCCGATGCCGAAGGGCCCGCTCGACGGCTCCTTCGCGTGGCGCGCGGAGGCCTTCCACGACTACGACTCCTGGGCGTTGCATGTGACGCCGCAGGACATCGCCGAGATCGAGGCCGCGGCGACTGCGACCAAAACCTCGTGTCCCGACCTGCGCACGATGACCCGCGAGCACTTCCCTCTTCCGGGCTTCGCACGGAAGCTCGCCGCACTCCGCCATCGGATTCTCGGTGAGCTGGGCTTCGGCTATGTCCGCGGCCTGCCGGTCGAGCGCTGGGACGCCGACTTCCGCATGCGCGTCTACTGGGGCATCTCGCGCCACATCGGCGATCCGGTGCCGCAGAACCGCAACGGCCATCTGATCGGCCACGTGATCGACATCGGCACGTCGGCGAACGATGCCGACAAGCGCATTACCCAGACCAGCGCCGAACTCTCCTTCCATGTCGATTCCTGCGACGTGGTGGGGCTGCTCTGTCTGGCAACATCGCAATCGGGCGGCGAGAGCGCCATCGTGAGCGGCGTGGCCGTGCACGACGAGATGATGCGCACGCGTCCCGACCTTTGCGCCGCGCTCTACGGGCCGATCCCGATGGACCGGCGTGGCGAGGTGCCGGCGGGCGGCAAGGGCTGGTACGAGATGCCGCTGTTCAACTGGCATCGCAATTCGTTCACCGGCTTCGCGCCGGTGCGGCTCTACGTCGAATCGGTGCGCCGCTTCCCCGACGCGCCGCCGCTCACGCCGATCCTGTCGCAGGCGCTCGATCTGTTCTACGACCTCTGCGCCGATCCGCGCTTCTGCCTGATGATCCCGTTCCGGCCGGGCGACATCCAGTACATCCACAATCACGTCGTGTTCCACGCCCGCACCGCCTACATCGACCACCCGCCGCCCGCGCCCAAGCGCCACCTGCTGCGCCTGTGGCTGTCGGCGGCCGACGGCCGCGAGCTGCCGCAGGCGCTGCAGGCAAAATGGCCGGTGGTCGAGCGCGGCAAACTGCGCGGCGGCGCCGTGATCGCGCCCGACCGCGAATGGATCGTGCCGCTGGAAGCGGAGACTCCGGCCTACTGATGAGTGAATTGGACCAAAGTTGAAGTCGGATAGCGCCACGGTTCGCAGTCGCCTGATCGACGCGTCGCCCGTCCACTACGGCTGGGTCATCCTCGCCGCCGGCACGTTCGGCTCTTTCATGACTTTGCCGGGCCAGACTGCCGGCGTGTCGGTCTTCTTCGACCCGGTCACCGCCGATCTCGGCATCTCCCACACCTGGGCATCCGTCGCCTACGCCGCCGGCACCTTGGCCGGGATCCTGCCGGCGCCCGTCATCGGCCGCTGGATCGACCGGCGGGGACCGCGTCTCACCGCGACGATCATCGCGGCTGGCCTCGCGCTCGCCTGCGCCTACATGGCGTTCGTCCAGTCGGGACTGATGCTGCTGCTAGGCTTCGCGCTCCTGCGCGGGGCGGCGATCGGCGGCCTCAGTCTCGTCAGCCAGCAAGTCGTCAACCTGTGGTTCGTGCAGCGTCGCGGGATCGCCGCGGCCGCCGCCAGCCTGGGTCTCGCCGCGGGTTCCATGGTCTTCCCGCAGGCGATCGATTTTCTGATCACGCTCTACGGTTGGCGCGGGGCCTATCTGGCGCTCGCCCTGCTCGTGGCGCTCACGATCCTGCCGGTGGCCGCCCTGCTGTTCCGCGAGCGGCCGGAGAAGTTCGGTGTCACGACGGATGCCGGGCTTCCGCCCGCGGTGAAGAAATCGCAAGCGCAGGAGGAGCCTTCGTTCACGCGCCAGCAGGCGCTGCGCACCGGCGTCTTCTGGCTGCTGTGTGCCCTCGGCTTTCTGACCAATGCCGTCGGCACGGCGCTCCTGCTCAATCACTTCTCGATCATGCAGACGGCCGGCATTGCGCGGGCCGACGCGCTGAACATTCTGGCGCTTTACGCCGGCGTCCAGGCCGTGGTGACGCTCGGCACCGGCACCTTGCTGGATCGCTACGAGCCCCGTCGTCTGGTGCCGCTGGCGATGCTCATGCTGGCCGCGGCCTCCGCCTTGCCGGTTCTCGGCGGCGGCAGCGCCGCGAGCTTGCTCTACGCGCTGTGCCTGGGCGGTGCCTACGGGGCGCAGCAGGCCATCGGTGCTGCGGGGTACGCGCAGTATTTCGGCCGCGATCATCTCGGCGCCATTCGCGGCGCGTCGTTCGTCTTCGGCATCGGCGGCGCGGCCTTCGGGCCGCTCCCCTTCGCCGCCAGCGTCGACTGGACCGGAAGCTATTCCGTCGCCCTGGTCTGCAGTTGCGTATTGTGCCTCGTGTGCGGCGCCGCCAGCTTCGCCGTTCGACGACCTGCACCGCAGGAGAGGCCGAGCTGATGACGGGCATCACCGGAGGACGCCTCGTCGCCGTCGTCTGCGCGGCGCAGATCTTCGTGCAGCTCGGCGCCGGTTTCTGGCCCGCGCTGCTGCCGCAGATGATGGGGCTCTGGCAGCTCAGCAACAGCGAGGCGGGCTGGATCACCGCCATCTTCTTCGGCGCCTACATGGTCTCGGTGCCGGTGCTGGTCACGCTCACCGACCGGGTCGACGCCAAGCGCGTCTATCTGTTCGGCGTTGGCTGCACGGTGGCGGGCCATCTCCTGTTCGGCCTGTTCGCCGACGGCTTCTGGTCGGCCTTCGCCGCGCGCGCGCTGGCCGGCATGGGCTGGGCCGGTACTTATATGACTGGCTTAAAGCTGCTGGCCGACCAGGTCGATGCGAAGATGATGTCGCGCGCCGTCACCGGACATGCCGCCAGCATCGGCATCTCGGGCGCGCTCTCCTTCCTGCTGGGCGACGTGCTGGCGGAGCATTTCGGCTGGCGCTCGGCCTTCGCCATCTCGGCGGCGACGGCAGGGGTCGCCTGGCTCATGGTGGCCGTCGTCGTGCCGTGGCGTGCAGCACCTCCGCCGCGCGCCAAGGGCGGCGCCGCTTTGTTCGATTTCCGTCCCGTCGTGCGCAACACGTCGGCCTTCGCCTATTCCGTCGTCTACTGCGTGCACACGCTCGAGATGAGCGCGTTGCGCGGCTGGGGCGTGGCCTTCCTCGCCTTCGTGGCGGGTTCCACCGGCCTTGCCGGCGAGACTCTTTCACCCGCGCTCGTCGTCACCGTGCTGGCGCTGCTCGGAACGCTCACCAGCATTTTAGGCAACGAGGCCTCGATCCGCTTCGGCCGCCGGCGGCTCGTGGCAACGGCCATGGTGCTGTCGATCCTGGTCGCGGCGACCGTGGGCTTCCTCGGATCGACCAACTACTGGCTCGCCGTGGTGCTGTTGATCGCCTACGGCATGGTGGTGTGGCTCGACTCCTCGTCGGTGACGGCGGGCGCCGCCGGCAATGCCGAACCGTCGCGCCGCGGCGCCACCCTCGCGGTCCATTCGACCCTGGGTTACGCTGGCGGCTTCGTGGGCCCGCTGGTCGTCGGGTGGACGCTCGATCTCGCCGGCGGCATGTCGCCGATGGCATGGGGGCTCGCCTTCCTCGTCGTGGCGATGCTCATGGCCCTGGCGCTCGGCGTCTTTCTCGCCCTGCGGCCACGCGAACTCGAGGGCGACCGCAGGTCTTAGGGCAGGATCATTTGAGCTTCGAACTTCGTTTTCATGCGATCCGGAAGAGCACGAAACCGCCCGCCCTAGTCGCGGATCTGATGCTTCATCAGTTCGTCGCCGAGGCGGCCGACGAGGAACAGCCCGCACATGCGGTAATCGCTGATCAGTGACCACAACGGCGCTTTGAAGGTCGCTGGCCTGTTCTTCTCGACGAAGAAATGGGCGAACCAAGCGAAGCCGTAGCCGAAAATCGGCACGGCGAGCAAAAGCCACCAATGCTGGGTCACCAGCGCCCAGGCCAGCACCAGCACGGCGCCAATCGTGCCGACATAGTGCAGGGCGCGAGTCGACGGCTTGGCGTGTTCCCGGAGATAGAACGGCCAGAACTCGGCGTAGGTCTGGAAGCGCGTGGCCATCGGGCCAGTTTAGCCCAAAGCGCCCGACTTTTTGAGGGCCTCGATCTCGGAATCGCTGAATCCCGCTTCGCGCAGCACCTCGTCATTGTGCTGGCCGACGGCGGGTGGCGGTCCTGCCGTGCGCGGTTTGGCGAAGCCCAGGCGAATGGGGGTGTTCACGGTGCGCGGCACGTCGGGGTTCGTGGTGTCGGCGAAGATGCCGGCGTGTTCGGCCTGCTCGTCGTCGATCACGTCGGCCAGGCGGCCGATCACGCCGAACGGGATGCCGGTGCCGGCGAAGCGGCGCTCCCAGTCTTCATAGGTGCGCGAGGCGAACATCGGCATCAGTTCGGCGTGCAGGTCGAGCGCGTGCTGGCGGCGCTCGGGCCGCCCGGCGAAGCGCGGGTCGGCCGCAAGGTCGGCGCGCTCGGCGACGGCGCAGAATTTCTCCCAGAGCCGGTCGTCGCGCACCATCAGGAGCTGCAGCCAGCGATCGTCCTTGGTGCGGTAAAGGTTGGTGAGCGCGTTGCGCGGCTTGTCCGGTCCGTGGCGCGGCGGCAGCTTGGCGCCGATCAATGCACCTGCCGCGGACGTGCCGTTGGCCCACACGCCATTGGCATAGAGCGAGGTGCCGACCCAGCCGCCCTTGCCGGTCTGGTCGCGGCGGCGCAGGCCCATCAAGACGGCGGCCACTAATGTCATCGCCGTCGCCCGGTCGCCTTGCGCCGGCAGCGAGACGCCCGGCGGCCCGCCCTCGTAGCGCGCGGCATCGAGGATGCCGGAGCGGCCGAAATAGGCGGTGATGTCGAAGCCCGGCCGGTCGCGGTGGGGGCCTGTTTCGCCGTAGCCAGTGAGCGAGCAATAGACCAGGCGCGGGTTCAGCGGCTCGATGTCTTCCCAGCGCAGCCGCAGCCGTTCGCGCGCCGGCGGCGGGAAGTTCACGATCATCACGTCGGCGCGCTTCAGCAGGCGTTCGAGGATGGTGCGGGCACCGTCGGTTTTCAGGTCGAGCGCCAGCGAGCGTTTCAGGCGGCCGTCGAGCTGCCACGGGAAATTGTGTTCGCTCTGCGGGTAGCTCGCGTTCCTGAAACTGTTGCGATGCGGGTCGCCGTCGCCAGGTGGTTCGATCTTGATCACGTCGGCGCCGTAGTCGGCCAGCGCTGCCGCGGCGGCGGGTGCGGCGATGAAGGAGCTGACGTCGAGGACCAGTAATCCCGCCAGCGGCAATGGCTCGTCTGTCATTTGAGAGCGCCGCTCGCCTTGAGGGTCGCGACTTCGTGCGCGCTGAGACCGGCCTCACGCAGCACTTCTTCGCCGTGCTCGCCCAGCCCCGGAGCTGCGTGCGCGATGCGCTGGCTGGCGAAGCTGAGGCGAATGGGATCGGCCAGGGTGCGCGGCATCTCGGAGATCGCGGTGTCGACGACGGCGCCGCAGGCCACGGCCTGCTCGTCGTCGGGAACGTCCTGCGGCCGACTGATCACGCCGAAGGTCACGCTGTGCGCCGCCAGCGCCTCGCGCCAATGCTCGTAGGGCTTCGTGGCGAAGGTGTCGCTCAGCAGCGTGGCAAGCTCGGGGGCGTTGGCGCGACGCTCGGGCTCGGTCGCGAAGCGCGGATCGTCGACCAGGGATTCTAGCCCCATCGCCTTGCAGAGCGGCGCCCAGAGCTTGTCGGCGCGCACGATGGTGAGCTGCAGCCAGCGATCGTCCTGGGTGCGGTAGATGTTGCCGAGCGCCGAGCGTGGCCGGTCCGGCGGCGGACGGTGCGGCAGGTAGGCGCCGACGAGGGCTGCTTGCGCGATCACGCCGCACGACCACAGGCCGTTGCCCAGCAACGACGTGCCGACCCACGAGCCTTCGCCGGTTTTTGTGCGATGCATCAGCGCCATCAGGATCGCCGACACCAGCGTCATCGCGGTGGCGCGATCGCCCTGCGCCGGTCCCGGAACACCCGGCGGTCCACCTTCATAGCGCTGCGCATCGAGCAGGCCCGAACGGGCGAAGTAGGCGGTGGCGTCGAAGCCTGGACGGTCGCGGTCGGGACCGCTCTCGCCGTAGCCGGTCAGCGAAGCGTAGATCAGCCTCGGGTTGACCGTCTTCACGTCGTCGTAGGCCAGTTTCAGCTTGTCGCGCACCGGCGGCGGGAAGTTGCAGATCAGGATGTCCGACTTGGCGATGAGCTTGTCGAGTGCGGCGCGTGCGTCGGCCTGCTTCAGGTCGAGCACGATGGAGCGCTTGTTGCGCGAATCCATCTGCCAGGGATAGTTGACCGCGCTTTTAGGGTAATTCGACGAATCGTGCATGATCCGGCGGTTGGGATCGCCTTCAGGTCCTTCGACCTTGATCACGTCGGCGCCCCAGTCGCCCAGCACCACGGCCGCGGCCGGGGCGGCGATGAACGAGCTGATGTCCAGTACGCGCAATCCTGCCAGCGGCAGGTCGGTCTCGGTCATTGATAGTCCCCTTTGCGTCGATATGGGCGCGACCCTCTGGTGTCCGTCAAGGCGGGCCGCTAGCGTGATTTCGGCACGCGGCGTGCTTGGGAAAACAGGGGTGGGGTCATCATCGTGGCGAAGAAGCGCAAGCCTAACTTTCTGATCGTCCTGATCGACGATCTCCGGTTCGACGAACTGGGGATCTGCGGTCATCCCTATATGAAGACGCCGCACATCGACCGGATCGGCCACGAAGGGGCGATGTTCAGACAGGCGTTTCACACCACGCCGCTCTGCTCGCCCAACCGCGCCTCGATCCTGACGGGGCAATACGCCAGCCGGCACGGCATCATTGACAACGTGGCGCGCGACGCCCACAGCCACCGCCTGCCCAACTATCACGTCATCCTGCAGCGGCTGGGCTACGAGACGGCCCATGTCGGCAAGTGGCACATGGGCAATTCGGGCGGGCCGCGGCCGGGCTACGACAAATGGGTGAGCTTTCCGGGCCACGGCTCGATCATCGACCCGATCCTCAACATCGACGGCGATGAGCGGAAGTACAAAGGCTACATCACCGATTTGCTGAACGGACACGCCGTCGATTTCCTGAAGAAGAAGCGCGACAAGCCGTTCGCGCTCTTCTTCGCCCACAAGGCTGTCCATCCCGACGCCTTCCAGGCGGCCGACGGCACGATCGATTTCACCGACGGCGGCTACCGGCCCGCGCCGCGCCATGCCGACCTCTACAAGGGTGCGCACTTCCCGCGCCGGCCGAACGCACTGCCGGCCGATCAGGTGGTGAAGGACAAGCCGGCGTGGACGGAGGCGCTGGCGCTCCGCACCAACGAGGCCTCGCGCAAGCTGCTCGACGGCATCCTGGCCGGCACCGACGAGGAGATCCGTCTGCGCGCCGCGATGATGGCGTCGGTCGATGAGGGCATGGGCGACGTCTTCAAGGCGCTCGAGGACAGCGGCGAACTCGACAACACCTTCATCCTGTTCCTGGGCGACAACGGCTATTTCTTCGGCGAGCACGGGCTCGGGCCCGAGCGGCGCTTCGCCTACGAGGAGGGCATCAAGTCGCCGTTCCTCATCCGCTATCCCTCATGGTTCAAGCCGGGCACGGTGAACGACGAACTCGTGCTGGCGCTCGATATCGCACCGACCCTGGTCGATCTCGCCGGCGGCAAGGCGACGGATTTCGAAACCATGCAGGGCGCCTCGATGCGGCCGCTCACGAAACCAGGTCGTCCCAAGGGTTGGCGTTCGTCGTTCATGTGCGAGTATTTCAGCGAGAACGCCATGCCGTGGCTGATCGGCATGAGCTACAAGGCGATTCGCACCAAGCGCCACAAGTACATCCACTGGACGCAGAAATCGCTCGACGGCGTGGCGTGCGACGAACTCTTCGACCTGAAGAGCGACCCCTATGAGATTAAGAACCTCGTGGGCAAGCGCGGCATGGGCGGGCTGGTGGCGCGCCTGCGCAAGAAGCTGGCGACGCTGGTCGCACAGTCGGTCGGGCTTTGACCTGTTTTGTCCTGAGTCGCGCGGGGTAACCCCCGCGCTGAAGCGAAGGACCTCACATGGCGGACAGGTACGATGTGGCGAGCGAGAGATCCTTCGCTGCGCTCAGGATGACAAAGGAGGAATAAATGAAGCGATTTTTGCTCGCCATGACGCTTGTTGCCTGGTCCACCGCCGCGATGGCGCAGGCCTGGCCATCCAAATCGATCCGCATGATCGTGCCGCTGGCGCCCGGCGCCACGGCCGACATCGTCGCGCGCATCTTTGCCGACGAGCTGGGCAAGGCGCTGGGGCAGACCATCGTGGTCGACAACAAGACCGGCGCCGGCGGCACCATCGCCACCGCCGAGGCGGCGCGCGCACCGGCCGACGGCAATACGCTGGCGTTGGTGTCGCAAGGCACGATGGTCTTCAACATCGGGCTCTACAAGTCACCGGGCTACGATCCGCTGAAGGACCTGGCGATGGTCGCAGTGACCGGCGGCGTCTCCAACGTCCTGATCGTGGCGCCCGACAATCCGGCCAAAACAGTGGCCGACGTACTGGCCCAGGCGCGCGCCAAGCCGGGCGAGTTGACCTATTCGTCGGGCGGCGTCGGCACCAGCCATCACATGTCCGGCGTCCTGCTCGAACTCAAGACTGGCGTGAAGCTGCAACACGTGCCCTATCGTGCGACTCCGGCGGGCATCATGGGCGTGGCCAACGGCGAGGTGGCAATCGGTCTATTCAACACGCCGACGGTGATCGGCCAGGTCAAGGGCGGCAAGTTGAAGGCGATCGCGGTGACCAGCGAGAAGCGCTCCGATCTCCTGCCCGACGTGCCGACCATGATCGAATCGGGGGTCAAGGATTACGTCGTGAACACCTGGATGGGGTTTGCCGTGCCGGCTGGCGTGCCCGAGCCGATCATCACGAGGCTCAACGCCGAGATCAACCGCATCGGCCAATTGCCGCAGGTCCGCGAGAAGATGCTGGCCCAGGGCATCGAAATCCTGCCGCCCGGCTCGCCGGCAGCGGCGCAGAAGCTGGTTCGGGACGACCTTGCCCTCTGGCTGCCCATCATCAAGGCCTCCGGCGCTTCGGCGGAGTGAACCGGGGCCTTTTTGCCCCGATTTCTTGCAAAACAGCGTCCCGGCGCGTATCTCCCTGCGTCCTTCAATCAGGGAGCGCGCATACCTCGCGCACTATCGTCATGGGCTACAGAGTCGCCGTCGTTGGCGCGACCGGCAATGTCGGTCGCGAAATGCTGAATATCCTGGCCGAGAGAAACTTCCCGGCCGATGACGTCGTTGCGCTGGCTTCCGCGCGGTCGGTGGGCCTGCCGGCGTCGTTCGGCGACAAGACGACGAAAGTCCAGGACCTCGCCAAGTTCGACTTCAAGGGAATCGACATCGTGTTGAGCTCGCCCGGCGCCAAGGTGTCGGCCGAGCATAGCCCGCGCGCGGCCAAGGCCGGCGCCATCGTGATCGACAACACCTCGTACTGGCGGATGGATCCTGATGTGCCGCTGGTCGTGCCCGAGGTCAATCCCAAGGCGATCGCCGGCTACAAGGGCCGCGGCATCATTGCCAATCCCAACTGCTCGACCATCCAGATGGTGGTGGCGCTGAAGCCGATCCACGACGCGGCGGGCATCAAGCGCGTCGTCGTGTCGACCTACCAGTCGACCTCGGGCGCTGGCAAGGAAGGCATGGACGAGCTCTTGAGTCAGACCAAGAGCTTCTTCGTCAACCAGAGCCTGGACCCGAGGAAGTTCACCAAGAGCATCGCCTTCAACGTCATTCCCCACATCGACGTCTTCCTGGACGACGGCTCGACCAAGGAAGAATGGAAGATGGTGGTCGAGACCAAGAAGATCCTCGACCCCAGGATCAAGGTGCACGCCACGTGCGTGCGCGTGCCGACCTTCGTCGGGCACGCCGAGGCGGTGAACCTCGAACTCGAGCGGCCGCTCGACGAGACCGAGGCACGTCGTGTGCTGGCGGCGGCCCCGGGCATCCTGGTCGTCGACCGGCGCGAGAACGGTGGTTATGTCACGCCGCAGGAAGTGACCGGCCAGGACAGCGTGTTCGTGAGCCGCGTCCGCACCGATCCGACCGTCGAGAACGGCCTCGCGATGTGGGTGGTCAGCGACAATCTGCGCAAGGGTGCGGCGCTCAATGCCGTCCAGATCGCCGAAGAGCTGATCCGGGGTTACATCTAGTCCGGATCCGCCCCGCCCCGCCCCGGTGCCGGCGCAATTTGCACTCGGCGGCTCTGGGATATGTATTTGGGTCCGATGTTTGTCAGTCTCATTTGATGTAGAGTCGCAATACGTCAACTTGGGCGACCAGACGTGACCGACAGGCCGATCATCCACCCGATACAGCCGCAGTCGGCGGCCTCGCAATCTGCCGCCTCGACGGCGCCGACTCCGCTGTTCGCCAGCGAGGCCGACAGCTTCGTCCAGCAGTTGCGGCTGGCGGCGCAGGCCCATCGCTCGGGCCGGCTCGACGAGGCGATCGCGTCATACCTGCGGCTGCTCGCGGTGCGGCCCTATCACGCCGAGCTGCACAACAATCTCGGCGTGGCGCTGCGCCTGGTGGGCAAGCTCGATGCGTCGGTTTCGCATCACCGGTTGTCGCTCGCGGCCGATCCCGGTAATCCCGCGCTCCATTCCAATCTCGGCAATGCGCTGCGCGCCGCCAACCGCCTCGAAGAGGCGGTGAAGCATCACTTCCGCTCCGTCACGCTCAACCGCGACTACGCCGAGGGCTTCTTCAATCTGGCGCTTTGCCTGCGCGATCTCGGCCGCCTCGACGAGTCCGTCGGTTGCTTCGGACGGTCGCTGGCGCTCAATCCCGATAACCGGCGGGCCCGCGTCGAACTCGCCATCGCGCTGATGATGCGCGGCGAACTCAGCGACGGCTTCGCGACCTACGAGATCCGCAAGCGCCTGCCCGAGACGCCGGTGCCCGACTTCACCCAGCCGGCGTGGGACGGCGGACCGATCGAGGGCAAGCGCATCCTGCTCTATCCGGAACAGGGATTGAGCGATGTGCTGCTGTTCGTGCGCTTCGCGCGCGAGCTGAAGCGGCGAGGCGCCACGGTCCTGGTGCTGTGCCAGGCGCTCCTGAAGGAGCTGCTCGGCAACGTCGCGTTCATCGATGGTGTGGTGGCCGAGGGCGAGCCGCTGCCGGCGTTCGACGTCCATGCCTCGATGGTGTCGCTGCCCCATCTCTGCGGCGCCTGCTTCGAGGCGCTGGCCGTCGAACCCGCATATCTGCGGGCGCCGGCCGACAGCCGGGTCAAGCTCGGCCATATCGAGAAGGCAAAGCTGCGCATCGGCATCTACTGGGCTGCGATGCCGAACCAGCCGCTCGACCGGCAACGGTCGGTGCCTTTTGCCCACTTCCTTGCGCTCGCGGGCGACGCCGAGCTTCTGATTTTCAGCCTTCAAGGCGGCGTGCATCAGCAGGACATCCAGCAGTTCGGCGCCGGCGGGTTGGTGCACGATGTCGGCCGCGGCATCTTCGATTTTGCCGAGGCCGCCACGGCGCTGTCGCAGCTCGACCTGCTGATCTCGATCGACGCGCCGATCGCGCACCTGGCGGCGGCCATGGGGATGAAGACCTGGGTGCTGCTGCCATCGACGGCCGATTGGCGGTGGCAGCTCGGCGGCACCGAGGCGCCCTGGTATCCGTCGGCGCGATTGTTCCGTCAGCCGCGGCCCGGCGACTGGGAGGCGGTGTTCGCCGACGTGGCGGCCGAACTCGGCGCGCTCAAGCAGCAGGCGTCGCCGGCTTAGAGCCCGTTTCAAATGGCTAGATGCACGTCATTGCTGGGGGCGCGCCACTCCAGTGGCGCGATCTTCGTGGAT
>JAQSDW010000164.1 GCA_029946105.1 Reyranella sp.
GGACGCGCGCGGTCCGGAAGATTCTAGGTCTGGTAGGTCCTAACGGTTGCACGACTCGATCTTGTGGATCGATCGCGTAAACAATTGAATCAATTGTAATTTCTTGACCGGGACTCGGTGGATGACTCATCTTCCACAGATGCCTGTGGAAAATCTTGATCGCGTGCTCGTCGGCGACTGCATCGAGTTGATGCGAAGCCTGCCCGAAGCTTCCGTCGACATGGTCTTCGCCGACCCTCCGTACAATCTCCAGCTCGGCGGCGAGCTGCTGCGGCCCGACCACAGCAAGGTCGATGCGGTCGACGACGACTGGGACAAGTTCGCCGACTTCGCCCGATACGACCAGTTCACCAATGCCTGGCTCAAGGCCGCGCGCCGCGCGCTGAAACCCGGCGGGACGCTGTGGGTGATCGGCAGTTACCACAACATCTTCCGCATCGGCACGGCGCTGCAGGACCAGGGCTTCTGGCTGCTGAACGACATCGTCTGGCGCAAGTCGAACCCGATGCCGAACTTCCGCGGCAAGCGCTTCACCAACGCGCACGAAACGCTGATCTGGGCGGCGCGCGATCGCGCCAACAAGAAGTACACCTTCAATTATAATTCGATGAAGGAGCTGAACGAGGGCATCCAGATGCGCTCGGACTGGCTGCTGCCGCTCTGCACGGGTGGTGAGCGCCTCAAGGGCGAGGACGGCAAGAAGGCGCATCCGACGCAGAAGCCCGAGTCGCTGCTGTTCCGCTGCATCATGGCGGCGTCCAATCCGGGCGACACCATCCTCGATCCCTTCTTCGGCACCGGCACCACGGGCGCCGTGGCGCGCCGTCTCGGCCGTCACTTCATCGGCCTCGAGCGCGACCCGGACTACGCCGCCATCGCCCGCAAGCGCATCGCCTGTGTCGTGCCGCTGCAAGGCGAGGACGTAACGCCAATGCCCAGCAAGCGCAGCGAACCGCGCATCCCGTTTGGTACGCTGATCGAGGCGGGCCTGCTGCAGCCCGGCACGGTGCTGAGCGACCCCAGCGGACGCATGCATGCGCGCGTACGCGCCGACGGCACGTTGTCGTCGTCCAACGCGCTCGGCGAGCACCGCGGCTCGATCCACCAGGTGGGTGCTGCGGTGCAGGGGGCGCCGGCCTGCAACGGCTGGACCTTCTGGCATGTCGAAGTCCCGGGCGGCCGCCTGCCGATCGACCATCTCCGCCAGCAGGTGCGGGCGGGGCTTTAGGCACTTCCCTCATGCTGAGGAGGCTGCAGAGCAGCCGTCTCGAAGCATGGGCCACCCCCCGAAACGGGCCTTAGGCGCCATTCGCTTAATGGGGTGAATGTCTGTATAGGGTGCCGCCATGACAACAGCAGCAATCGGCAAGCATATGGTCTGGGTGGAGAAGCCCAAGGGTGGCCGGCGCATCGGCATCGCCTATTCGACACTCAAGGAAGCCCAGTTACAGGCGGTTTCCCTGGAGCGGGACGGCTACTCGGTGATCGAGATCCTGCCCACGAGCCTGCCGAAACCCAATCTGGTCTAGGCCCAATCTGATCCGAGCGGGGCAATCTGCGATTTGCAGAATCCGCAGGTTTCGGCTAGGATTTATCCTACGATAGGCGGCGTCTGACGCCCCGCCCAAAGACGCCCGGAGGCTTCGTTTCCGGGCGTTTTTCGTGACCGGTTTTTGGCTGGTTTGCCGCCGACTTTACGAACACTCATCACGGCCAGAAGCCCGCTCCGGCGGCACAGTTCGTCAGGGGGCGATTGGCCCGTCGAATCAAGGGTTTGGGTGCACTTCGTGGCACAGGTCGCCGGACACGGCGTGGCGCAACGAGATGTGCCGAAATACGGGTCCGTTTGCTTACGAAAGGCTCGCCTTTTCGATCACCTTGCGCATAACCGTCGGGAGCGCCCGGTCGTCGAGGAGATCGAGGGTGCACCACGCGCTGCCGGGCAGCAGCCTGGCCAGGCGGTCGGTGGTGGCGGTGGCGCGGGCCACGCTCAGTTCCAAGTGGAAGTGCGTGAACGTATGGCGCACCAGCCCGTCGAGCAGCGTCCACTTTGCCGGCAGCGGCGCATCGGCCAGCGCATCGGCGGGGCTGAATTTGCCTTCGCGCCACGGGCTCGACGGCACCTCGTCCATGCCGCCCAGCAGGCCCTTGGGCGGCCGCTTGCGCAGCAGCACGGCGCCGTCCTTGCGCGCCAGCACGAAGGCGAGGCCGCGGCGGGTGGGCTTTAGGGCCTTGGGGGAGCGCCGCGGCAGGGTCTCGGCCATGCCGCGCTTCAGGGCGCGGCAATGGCGGGTCAGGGGACAGATGACGCAGAGCGGCTTGCGCGGCGTGCACACGGTGGCGCCGAGATCCATCATCGCCTGGGCATAGTCGCCGGCGCGCTGGTCGGGCACGCGTTCGGCGGCGCGGGCGGTGATCTCGACCTTGGCGTCGGGCAGCGGCGTTTCGATCGCTTCGAGGCGGGCGATCACGCGCTCGACGTTGCCGTCGACGGCCGAGGCTTTTAGGTCGAAGGCGATCGCGCGGATGGCAGCGGCGGTGTAGGGGCCGATGCCGGGCAGGGCGCGCAATCCGGCCTCGTCCTCGGGGAAGCGGCCGCCGTGCCGCTCGGTTACCGCCTGCGCGCAGGCGTGCAGATTGCGGGCGCGGGCGTAATAGCCGAGGCCGGCCCAGGCCGAGAGCACCTCGTCGAGCGGGGCGGCGGCCAGCGCCTCGACGGTGGGCCAGCGGGCGACGAAGCGGCGGTAATAGTCGCCGACCGTGGCCACGGTGGTCTGCTGCAGCATGATTTCCGACAGCCAGACGAGGTAGGGCGCGGTGCGTTCTCCCGCCGGCGCGCGCCACGGCAGGGTGCGACGATGTCGGTCGTACCAGGCGAGTAGCCGTTGGGCATGCTGGGGGGCGTGGGTGATGGCCATGCAAGGGGTCGTGGCCTACCATAGAAACGGAGTTCGAAAGGGTCCATGCGCGAAAACGGCTTCCGCGCCATCGGCGGTCTTGCCCAGCGACTGGCGTCCGGCATCGCAAAAGGCCGCGGCGCCTCGATTGCACGCCTGCGTGCCGAATGGTCGGCTATCGTCGGACCGGACCTTTCCCGCACCACGCGTCCCGATGCCCTGGTCGCCGGTCGCGGCGCCCGGAACTCGAGCGGCAGCGGCAAGGTGCTGCGGCTGCGCGTCTCGGGAGCCGCCGCCCTCGAAGTCCAGCACCAGACCGGCCAGATCGTGGAACGCGTGAATGCCTATTTCGGACACAGGATGGTCGATGACATTCGTCTCGTGCAGGGCGCCATCGCCAGGGCCGTGCCGCCGCCCGCGACGCCGGCGCTGGATCCGCAGACCGTGAGTCGGGTCGCGGCCCGTGCCGCCACCGTAAAAGATCCCGACCTCAGGGCGGCGCTCACCCGCCTCGGCGCCCGCGTGACCGGCCGGCGCAGCGTGCTGGTGGGGGGGCTGGGCGCCCTGCTCGTCGCCGACGATCTCAGCGCCCAGGAGTTATCCCGCGCCAAGCTGCTGGATCCGCTGCCCGGCGACCACATCCTGGGCGACCCGAAGGCGCTCAACACGCTGATCGACTACGCCTCCTTCACCTGTCCGCACTGCGCCAACTTCTACATCGCGGTGCTGCCGACGCTGCGGCGCGAGCTGATCGAGGCCGGCCGCCTCCGGCTGATCCACCGTCACTTTCCGTCGGATATCTACGCCACGCGGGCGGCCCAGCTCACCGAATGCGTCCCGCCGGACAGGTTTTACGCCACCTGCGACGCCCTTTTCCGGGCCCAGGTCGAGTGGATGACCGCGAACGATCCCCTGGTCGATATGGTCACCGTGCTGGCGACCCAGGGCGTGACCCCGGACAGCGCCGAAGCCTGCTTCGCCAGCGACCGCGCTTTGGACAAAATCGTGGCCGATGTGCAGTCCGGCCAGGCGCTCGGGGTCACCGCGACGCCGACGTTGTTCATCAACGAGGAAAACTACGCGAATCCCGGCGGCGCCGACGCAATCGCTGCGATTTTACGCCAAGTGGGACGGTAATCGTTTGACTCCCCACAGGTGAAATTCCCAAGATGTAGTGGAGAGGAAGACGGCAATGAGGAATATCTTGATTGTCGCCGGTGGCGCCGTGGCAGTGGCCGCGATCGTGGCTGGCGTCTATTTCGGCACGCGCCCCCCGGCGGCGGGGCCGACGCCTGTTGCCGTGGCGGCGACGCCCGACAAGGCCTCCCTCATGGCCGTCCAGCCGGCCGACCACGTCCTGGGTGACCCCAAGGCGCCCGTCACCATCATCGAGTATGCCTCGCTCACCTGCTCGCACTGCGCCCACTTCCACACCCAGATCCTGCCCGATCTCAAGAAGAAGTGGATCGACACCGGCAAGGTGAAGCTGGTCTACCGCGACTTTCCGCTCGACCAGATCGCGGTGAAGGCGGGCCAGATCGCGGAGTGTGCGGGCAAGGATAAATACTTCGGCGTCCTCGACATCATCTTCCGCAGCCAGCCGCAGTGGGCGACGGCCGCCGATCCGATCGCCGATCTCGCCAAGCCGCTCCGCATCGCGGGCCTGGGCGAGGCCGAGATCAAGGCCTGCCTCACTAACGACGCCTCGATGGCCGCCGTCCTCAACGACTATCGCAGCGGCGAGGCCCTCGGCGTCAATGCAACGCCCACCCTGTTCATCGGCGGTGAGCTCTATCGCGGATCGCGCTCAGTCGAGGATCTCGACGGTGCGCTCGGCAAACTCGTCAAGTAGTCACAGAAAACGTGGTGTAGATGGTCCAGTTCGACAAGCTCCGGCTCTCTGGCTTCAAGTCCTTCGTCGATCCGACGGAGCTCGTCATCGAGTCTGGCATGACCGGCATCGTCGGCCCCAACGGCTGCGGCAAGTCGAACCTCGTCGAAGCGCTGAAGTGGGTGATGGGCGAGACTTCGGCCAAGCAGATGCGCGGCAGCGAGATGGAGGACGTCATCTTCGCCGGCGCCGGCACTCGCCCGGCGCGCAACATCGCCGAAGTGATGCTGTCGCTCGACAACAAGACGCGCACCGCGCCCGCCATGGTGAACGACACCGACCAGCTCGACGTCGTGCGCCGCATCGAGCGCGGCCATGGCTCGGCCTATTCGGTGAACGGCCGCGACATCCGCGCCCGCGACGTGCAGACGCTGTTTGCCGATGCCGCGACCGGATCGCGTTCGACGGCGATGGTGAGCCAGGGTCGCATCGGCACGATCATCAATGCGAAGCCCGCCGACCGCCGCACCATCATCGACGAGGCCGCCGGCATTACCGGCCTCTATGCCCGTCGCCACGAGGCCGAGCTGCGCCTGCGCGCCGCCGAGCAGAACCTTGCGCGCGTGCAGGACGTTCTTGTCGCCTTGGAAGAACAGCACAAGGGCCTCAAGCGCCAGGCGCGCCAGGCCAGCCGCTATCGCAACCTCTCGGATCATATTCGCCGTGCCGAAGCGGCGGTGTTGGCGCTGAAGCTCGCCAGTGCCGAGAGCGATCTCGCCAATTCGGGCGAGCGCCTGCGCGAGGCCGAGGCCCTGGTGGCCGATCTCACGCGTCTGGTCGGCCTTGCCACCACGGCGCAGGCCGAAGGCGCGACCTCGCTGCCGCCGCTGCGCAACGATGAAGCTGCCGCAGCCGCGGCCCTTCAGCGCCTGCGCGTGGCGCACGATGCCCTCACCGCCGAAGCCGAGCGCGTGGCGCAAGCCCAGCAGGAGGCTGAAACCCGCCTGCGGCAGACCGACTCCGATCTCGAGCGTGAACGCGGTCGCAAGGGCGATGCCGAGGCGGCAACCGCCGATCTCGACCGCCAGCGCGGCCGGCTGGAGCAGGAGCGCGTGGGCGAAGAAGATCGCGCCGCCGCTGCCCGCGAAGCCCGCGATGCCGCCCAGACCGATACCGCCGCGGCCGAGGTCGAGCATGATCGCCTGACCCGCCAGATTGCCGACGACGAGGCGCTGCGCCAGAGCGTCGGCCGCGAGATCGCCGAGCTGCAGGACCGTCTGCGCCGCATGTCAGTGCGATGCGAGGAAGTGGCCGCCCAACGGCACCAGGTCGAAACTGAACTCGCCGGCCTGCCGGCGCTGGCCGAGGTCGAGGCAGCCCTCGAAGCTGCCCGCGTGGCCTTCGAAGACGCCCGCCACCAGGGGCAGGAGGCGATCGAGAATGCCCGTGAAGCAGCGCGCTACGAGTCTGACGCGGCGCGGCTGGCCGTGGCCAAGGCCGAAGCCGAGCGCATCGACATGGAGCGCGCTCGTGCGGCCGAACGTCAGGCTGCCGAAGCGAGCCATGCCACGGCCGCCGAGGTCGTGCAGAAGACCAATGCGCGGCTGACCAAGCTGCGGGCGGAGGAGGCGGGTGTCGCCGCGGCGCTGAAGTCGGCGGCCGATTCGCTCTGGCCGCCGCTGCTCGACGCGCTCACCGTCGAGCCCGGTTTCGAGAAGGCACTGGGCGCCGCGTTCGGCGACGAACTGGAAGCCTCATCCGACCGCGGTGCGCCGGTTCACTGGCTGCCGCTGGAGCCGCTCGCCGATGCCCCGATGCTGCCGGAAGGTGCGACGCCGCTTGGCGCGCATGTCGCGGCGCTGCCGGAACTCGCGCGCCGCATCGCCTTCATCGGCCTTGTTGGCGACGATGCCACCGGCGAGATGCTGCAGCAGGCCCTGAAGCCCGGCCAGCAGCTCGTCACGCGCGAAGGCGCGGTGTGGCGTTGGGACGGATACACGATGCGCGCCGGCGCCCCCTCGACGGCCGCAGTACGTCTCAGCCAGCGCAATCGGCTGGCCGAGATCCGCGTGCAGATCGACGGCGTCGTCGTCGAACAGACCGCTGAACAGGCGCGCGTCGACGCCGAAACGGTCTGGCTCGCTGCGGCCCGTGATGCTGAGCGGACTTGCGTCGAGCAGGCCCGCCAGAATGAACGCGATGTGGCCGCGGCCGCGCGGCGCAAGACCGAGGATGCGGGCGAGGCGACCCGCGCGGCCGAACGCGCCGCGCAGACCGCCATCTCCGCCGCCGAGCGCGGCGCGACTGCAGCGCGCGATCGTCATTCCGAGGTGGCACGTCGCACCGACCAGCTGCGCACGCGCCTCACCGGCATCGAGCAGGCGCAGATCGAGATCGCGGGCGATATCGCCGACGCCGAAATGCGCCGGACCTTCCGCGAAGCCCGCCTGTCGGCGATTTCCGACACCCAGGCCGATCGGGTCGAAGCCGGTGCGCTGCGCGTGCGCATCGCCGAGCTTCGTTCCGCCCTGCTCGACGCCGAGGGCACCTGCGACCGTCTCGCGCGCGAAGCCGCGATGCGCTCGGAGCGTCTGGGCCAGATCGCCCAGGAGCATGCCGGCTGGAGCAAGCGTCTGGCCGATGCCGATGGCCAGATCCTCGAACTCGACGCGCGCCGCGAACAGATCGCCGGCGCCATCGCCGAGCTGCAGGCCAAGCCCGCCGAGATCGAGACCAAGCGCGAAGCGCTGGCCGACGAGATCGGCAAGGCCGAGATCAACCGCCAGCAGGCAGCCGACCGGCTAGCTGTCGGCGAAACGCGACTGGCCGAGGCCGACAAGGCGCTGCGCCAGGCCGAGGGCGAGCTGGCCGGTGCGCGCGAAAGCCGGGTCCGGCGCGAGGGCCAGGTCGAGCAGGCGACCAAGGATCGCGAGGCTGTGGTCGAGCGCATCGTCGAGCGGCTGCGCTGCGAGCCCGACGGCGTGCTGGCGCTGGCCGAGGTCCAGTCGCTGGGGGAGCTGCCGGACATCGAGAAGGCCGAGCATCGCCTGGAGCGTCTGGTGCACGAGCGCGAGACCATGGGCGCGGTCAATCTGCGGGCCGAGGAAGAGGCCAACGAACTGGAGCAGCAGATCACCGGCATGACGTCGGAGCGCGACGACCTGGTGTCCGCCATTGGTCGCCTGCGGCAGGGCATCCAGAGCCTCAACCGCGAGGGCCGCGAGCGCTTCCTCGTCGCCTTCGAGCAGGTGAGCGGCCACTTCCAGCAGCTCTTCACCAAGCTGTTCGGCGGCGGCAAGGCGGAACTGCGGCTCACCGAGTCGGAGGATCCGCTCGAAGCCGGCCTCGAAATCCACGCCAGCCCGCCGGGCAAGAAGCTGCAGGTCATGTCGCTGCTGTCCGGCGGTGAACAGGCTTTGACCGCTCTGTCGCTGTTGTTCGCCGTGTTCATGACCAACCCGGCGCCGATCTGCGTGCTGGACGAGGTCGATGCGCCGCTGGACGACCTCAATGTCGAGCGCTTCTGCGCCCTGGTTCAGGACATCGCCGGCCGCACCGACACGCGCTTCCTGATCATCACCCACCATCGCGTCACGATGGCGCGTATGGACCGGCTGTACGGCGTCACGATGGCCGAGCAGGGCGTTTCGCAGCTGGTTTCGGTCAATCTGCAGGAAGCCGACCGCATGGTCGCCTGAGTTCCACAAGCAACAAGACATCTCCCTCTCGAATGACTGGGGCGCCGGCTTGGCCTAGCTGGCGCCCTTCTCTTTGGAGGGGCGGGGATGTAGTGTTCGGGCATGCCCGATGCCTTGTCTTCCAACGTTATTGACGTGATCGAACTGACGCGCGCGCTGGTGCGCTGCGAGAGCGTGACGCCGCGTGAGGCGGGTGCGCTCGACCTGCTCGAATGCACATTGACCCCGCTCGGTTTCCGCTGCGAGCGGATGGATTTCACCCAGGCCGGCACCGACGACGTCGCCAACCTCTATGCCCGCGTGGGCAAAGGTGGCCGCCATTTCTGCTTCGCTGGCCACTCCGACGTGGTGCCGGTGGGCGACCTGTCGTCGTGGACCATCGGTCCCTTCGCGGCCGAATTATCCGATGGCTACCTGTTTGGCCGCGGTGCTGCCGACATGAAGGGTGCGATCGCGGCCTTCACCGAGGCCGCCGCCCGCTTTATGGCCAAGCGCGGCCCCGACTTCGACGGCTCGATCAGTCTCTTGATCACCGGCGATGAGGAAGGACCTGCCGTCAACGGCACGGTCAAGATGCTGAAACGCCTGGCCGAACGCGGCGAGACGATCGACGCCTGCGTGGTCGGCGAGCCGTCGAGCTCCCGGCGTTTCGGCGACATGATCAAGATCGGCCGTCGCGGCAGCATGACCGTCGACATGGTGGTGCGCGGCATCCAGGGCCACGTCGCCTATCCCGAGCGGCTCGACAACGCCGTTCACCGGCTGTCGGCGTTGATCGAGGCGCTGGTGCGCGAGCCGATCGACCAGGGCAGCACCCACTTCCAGCCGACGTCGCTGCAGTTCACCACCGTCGACGTCGGCAACAAGGCGACCAACATCGCGCCGGGCGTCGCCAAGGCGCGGTTCAACACGCGCTTCAACGATCTGTGGACATCCAAGACGCTGCTCGCTCATCTCACGGAGCGCCTGGAGCGCGCAAACGCAGCGCTCGGCGGCAACGGCACGTTCGACCTCACCTTCGAGGTCTCGGGCGAATCCTTCTACACGCCACCGGGACCGCTCAGCGACCTGGTGGCCGGCGCCATCCGCGACGTGGCTGGCGTCGAGACCGAACTCTCGACCACGGGCGGCACGTCGGACGCGCGCTTCATCCGCGCCTATTGTCCGGTGCTGGAATTCGGGCTGGTCGGTGAGAGCATGCACAAGGTCGACGAGAAGAGCGCAGTCGCCGATCTCAAGACGCTCGTCCGCGTCTACGAGACGGTGCTCGACCGTTTCTTCGCGGCCTGAGGGCCCGCCATGCTCAGCGCCGTCGAGATCGCGCGTGGCATGAAGGGGGCGCTGGCCTTCCTGTGGCGCGATCCTGCGGCGCAGACCTATTTCGACAACACGACAGAAGCCTGCCTGCGGTCGTTCCGCGTCATGGTGCTGGTGGCGCCGCTCCAGGCCATTATTTTGCTGGTCCGCTACTCCGGCGTGACGACAGTGGCCGACGACATGGAGGTCTTCGTCGTCGAGACGATAAGCTATGTCGTCGAATGGCTGCTGTTCCCGGTAGTCTTCCACGAGATCGCGCGCCGCCAGGGCTGGCTCGACCGGTATGCCCGCTACATCGGGGCACTCAACTGGATCAACCTTCCGGGCATGATCCTGGCTGTGGTGTTCGTGCCGCTCGCCCACCTGGCGCCGACGGCGATCGGCGATCTGGTCAGCATCGGCCTGCAGGGGCTGTTCTTCTACTGGTTCCTCGTCACCACGCGACAAGTGCTGGGCGGCGGCTGGTTGTTCTCGGCCATGCTGCTGGTCGTGAGCTGGATGCCGCTCGCCTTCATTTCATTCCTCGTCGCTCGCTATCTCGGCGTCGCTGCTGTTGTCACCACCTAGGTCGTAGCGGACTTCCATCAGGCAGAGCCCCTGCGGCGGGGCAGTCGGGCCGGCGCGGGTGCGGTCGCAAGCCGCCAGCGCCTCCTCGACCTCACGCCGGGACCACTGGCCACGCCCCACCAGCCGGAGCGTTCCGACGAGGATGCGCACCTGGTTGTGCAGGAACGAGCGTGCGCCGACGTCGATCCGGATCTCACTGCTCTCGTGCGTCACCTGGAGCAAGTCGAGTGTCTTGACCGAGGATGGTGCCTGGCAGGCAGTCGAGCGGAAGCTGTTGAAGTCGTGATGACCCTGCAGGACGGTGGCGGCATCGATCATCGCCGCCAGGTCGAGGCGCGCGGGCACGTGCCAGACGTGACCCCTGTCGAGAGTGGGCGGCGCCCGGCGGTTGAGGATGCGGTAGCAGTAGCGCCGCCATGTCGCCGAAAAGCGCGCATGGAACTTGGCCGGTGCGATCTCGACCGAGGGCAGGGCGATCGGGTTGGGCTTGAGATGGTAGTTGATCGCGGCCTGGACCTTGTCCGGCGCCATTTCGTTCGCCAGATCGAAATGCGCGACCTGACCCAGTGCATGGACGCCGGAATCGGTGCGGCCCGCGCCTTGCACCGACACGCGCTCGCCGCTCATGGAGAATATCGCCTCTTCCAGCAGGGCCTGGACCGTCGGCCCGTTGGGTTGGCGCTGCCAGCCGACGAACGGGCCGCCATCGTACTCGACGATGAGCTTGTAGCGCGGCACTGAATCAGCCGCCGGGCTTGGACGGGGGCAACGACACGACGGCGGGTGACGGCAGCACTGTGCCGGCCGCCAGCGCAAAGCCGCGCAGGAAGGCATCGGCCGGTTGCGCCGACCGGCCGGGCCGCTGCAGCTGCAGGAGTTTCAGCCCGCCGATGGCACAGGCCACCACGGGAAAGCCGTCGCGTCCGACGATGAGTGTGCCGGGCGCGCCGCCCGCCAGAGCGAGGCCCGCCGCCAGAACCTTGATGCGCTCGCCGCCATTTTCTTTGGGCCCTTCGAACCATGTCCCGGGCCAGGGATGGAAGGCGCGGACCTTGCGCTCGAGCTCGGCCGCCGGACGGCGCCAGTCGAGCGCGCCTTCTTCCTTGCCGAGCTTGTGGGCGTAGGTGACGCCTTCCTCGGGTTGCGGCACCGGCTCAATCGTGTTGCGCATCAGCCCGTCGAGGGTCGAGACGATGAGCCGTGCGCCCAGTTCCGCCAAACGGTCGTGCACCGTCTCGGCGGTATCGGCGGCGGAGATCGGCGTGCGCTCCGCCAGCAACATGGGTCCGGTGTCGAGGCCCTCGTCCATGCGCATCGTGGTGGCGCCGGTCTCATGGTCGCCGCTCAGAATGGCACGATGGATCGGCGCCGCGCCGCGCCAGCGCGGCAGCAGCGAGCCATGGATGTTGATGCAGCCCAGCACCGGGGCATCGAGAAAGTTCTTCGGCAGGATATGGCCGTACGACACCACCACGGCGACATCGAGGTCGAGTGCCTTGAAAGCCTGCGCTTCGTCTTCGCTCTTGAGGCTCTTGGGCGAGAATACGGCGAGGCCGCGCGCGAGGGCGGCTTCGTGCACCGGTGTGCGGCGCTCCTGCTGGCCGCGGCCGGCGGGCTTGGGCGCGCGGGTGTAGACCGCGATCACGTCATGGCCGGCTTCGACCAGTGCGTTGAGGGCCGGCACGGCGAAAGCGGAAGTGCCGAGAAATGCGATCTTCATTGCCGCACCTTATAGGCACGCGCGCGCCGGTGAGCTAGTTATGCCGGCAGAATGGACGCCAGCTCCCCTTCGATCGGGGCCCCTCAGATCATGACGCAGGGACCGCTCGCCAACCTTGCGGCCCGCCGCGCGGCGGGAGAGATCCATGCCGACCCGGTGCAGGAGCGCGTCGTCGAGCGGCTCCAGGCCGTGTACGACCAACTGGTCGCGGCCTCGGCACATCCGGCGAAGCCGGGGCTGCTGGCGCGGCTGGGATTTGGCCGGGCGCCCAAGCCGCCGGCGGGACCACAGGGTCTCTACATCTGGGGACCGGTCGGCCGCGGCAAGTCGATGCTCATGGATCTGTTCTTCGCTGATGCGCCGTTGACCAGGAAGAGGCGTGTGCACTTCCACGAATTCATGCTCGAGGTCCAGGAACGCCTGCATCGCCGCCGCGAGAAGCTCGCCGCCGGCGGCGCGCCGCCCGAAGCCGACACCATCGTGCCGATCGCCCGCGAGATCGCGGCGGAAACGCGCTTGCTGTGCTTCGACGAATTCCAGGTCACGAACATCGCCGACGCCATGATTCTCGCGCGCCTGTTCGAGACCCTGTTCGACGAAGGCATCACGGTGATCGCCACCTCCAACCGCGCGCCGGACGACCTCTACAAGGACGGCCTGCAGCGCGACCGCTTCCTGCCCTTCATCGATCTGGTCAAGCAACGCCTCGAGGTCCTCGAGCTGGGCGGCGATCACGACTATCGCATGGACCGCCTGCGCAACTTCGACGTCTACCTGACGCCGCTCGGTGCCTGGGCCAACGCCAAGCTGGACGAGGCATTTCGGGCGCTCGCCGCCGGCGCCGACGGCGAGCCGCGTGTCCTGCGTACGCAGGGCCGCGACGTCGAAATACCGAGGGCAGCCCCTGGCGTCGCCATGGCGCACTATCTCGACTGGTGCGCCAGGCCGATGGGCGCGGCGGATTTCATCTGCATCGCCGAGAACTTCCACACCGTCATCGTCGCCGACATTCCCAAGATGGGGCCGGACAGCCAGGACAAAGCGGTCCGCTTCATCACCATGATCGACGAGTTCTACGAGAAGAAAGTGAAGTTCATCTGCTCGGCCGCTACCGCACCGAGCGGGCTCTATGTCGACGGTGACGGCTCCTTCGAATTCCAGCGCACGGTGTCGCGGCTGATGGAGATGCAGAGCCCGGAATACATGGCGCTGGAGCACATCGCCTGATTGTGATTGTAGGCCATTCGATCGACGGCCTAGGCTCCGCGACGCGTTGCAACAGGGAGACCGCAATATGGATGGCGATCGTTTGATTTATGGAGCCGAGTACGGCCTGTCGCGGCGTGCCGCCATGGCGGCGACCGGCGTAGCGCTGGGCAGTACCTTCGCGCTGTCGGTTCAGCCGGTGCAGGCACAGACCATGATCACGACCCCGTCGGATGGGCTCACCGCCGGAGCGGTCAAGGTGAAGACGAAGGACGGCAAGGAGATGGACGCCTACCGCGCCATGCCGGCGTCCGGAACGGGCTTTGGCACTATCCTCGTCGTGCAGGAGATCTTTGGCGTGCATGCGCACATCGCCGACATATGCCGTCGCTTCGCCAAGGCAGGCTACTGCGCCATCGCCCCCGAACTCTATTTCCGCCAGGGCGATGCCAAGAGCTACACCGACATTCCAAAGCTGATCAGTGAAATCGTTTCCAAGGTGCCGGATGAGCAGGTCATGAGCGACCTCGATTCCTCGGTGGCCTTCGTCAAGGCCGAGGGCAAGGCCGATACGGCCAAGCTCGGCATCACCGGCTTCTGCTGGGGCGGTCGCATCGTGTGGCTCTACGATGCGCACAATCCGGCGGTGAAGGCAGGCGTGGCCTGGTACGGTCCACTCGCGCGTGCCGCCACGCCGCTGGCACCCAAGGATCCCGTCGACATCGCCAAGGATCTGCACGGCCCGGTGCTCGGCCTCTATGGCGGCGCCGACGCCGGCATTCCCGCGGAATCGGTTGAGAAGATGCGAGCGGCGCTGAAGGCTGCAGGCACGCCGGTGGCGACCAAGTCGGAGATCAAGGTCTATCCGGACACGCCGCACGCCTTCAACGCGGACTATCGTCCGTCTTATCGCAAGGAAGCGGCGGACGACGGCTGGAAGCTCTGTCTTGCCTGGTTCAAGGCCAACGGCGTGACCTGATCGCCGATGGTCGAAACGACGAACGTAAAGACCCGGTCGGGCCTGACATTCACCGTGGATGTCGCAGGTCCGGCCGGCGGACCGCTCGTGCTGCTGCTGCACGGGTTTCCCGAATCGAGACATAGCTGGCGTGAAGCACTGCCGGCGCTGGGGGCTGCGGGTTATCGCGCCGTGGCGCCCGACCAGCGCGGCTACTCGCCGGGCGCGCGGCCTGATCCTACCGATCTGTCGAACTATGCTTTCGACAGGCTGATCGATGATGCGATCGAGATCGCCGCGGCGGCAGGCTATGCCGACAAGCGCTTTCACCTCGTTGGCCATGATTGGGGCGGGCAGGTCTCGTGGGGCGTGGCGGGCAAGTATCCCGACCGGCTCGCGTCTCTCGCCATTTTATCGCGGCCGCATCCGAGTTCGTTCCGGCGCGCCCTTCTCGACGAGGCGAGTGACCAGAAGCATCGCTCGCGTCACCATCGCGCCTTCCTCGAGCCCGAGACGGGTATGATGCTGCTGGCCGGCAATGCCAAGCGCCTGCGCGAGGGGCTGTCCGGCCAGGGCGTTCCTGCCGCCGCCCTGGAAAAACACCTCTCCGTGCTGGGCAATCCCGAGGCCCTCGAGGGGGCGCTGGCCTGGTACCGCTCCAACAAGGGGCTGGCCGCCGATATCGGCACCATCGCGGTGCCGACGCTCTACATCTGGGGCGATGCCGATGCGACCGTCGGGCCGGATGCGGCCCATGGCACCGCCGATTTCGTGGGCGCGGCCTACGCCATGGAAGTGCTGCCCGGCGTGGGGCATTTCGTCATGGATCAGGAGCCCAACCGCGCCACGGAACTGCTGCTGGCACACCTCCAGAAGCATCCGGTCTGAAAAACCCGCCCTCGTTCTTGCCGGTCCCCGCGAATCGCGGTACCACGCGCCGCCTTCACGAATCGGGAGTTTTTCGCATGGCTCGCAAGAAGATCGCGCTGATCGGCGCCGGACAGATTGGCGGCACCCTGGCGCTGCTCGCCGGCCAGAAGGAACTGGGCGATGTCGTCCTGTTCGACGTTCCCGCCGCCGAGGGCACTGCCAAGGGCAAGGCGCTCGATATCGCCCAGCTCAGCCCGGTCGAGGGCTTCGATGCCAAGTACAGCGGCACTTCTGACTACAAGGACATCGAGGGAGCCGACGTCGTCATCGTGACCGCCGGAGTGCCGCGCAAGCCCGGCATGACCCGCGACGACCTGGTTGGGATCAACGCCAAGATCATCGATTCGGTCGGCAAGGGCATCAAGCAGCATGCGCCGAACGCCTTTGTCATCGTCATCACCAACCCGCTCGATGCCATGGTCGGGCTGATGCAGGAAGTCACCGGTTTCCCGGCGGCCCGCGTCGTCGGCATGGCGGGCGTGCTCGACAGCGCCCGCTTCCGCTCGTTCCTCGCCGAGGAGTTCAACGTCTCGGTCGAGGACGTCACCGCCTTCGTGCTGGGCGGCCACGGCGACACGATGGTGCCGTTGCTGCGCTATTCGACGGTCGGCGGCATTTCGCTTCACGACCTGGTCGACATGGGCTGGACCACCAAGGAGCGGCTCGAGCAGATCGTGCAGCGGACCCGGGACGGCGGCGCCGAAATCGTCGCCCATCTCAAGACCGGCTCGGCCTTCTATGCCCCCGCCGCGTCGGCCATCGCCATGGCGGAGTCCTACCTCAAGGACAAGAAGCGCATGATCCCCTGCGCCGCCATGCTGAACGGCGAATATGGCGTGAAGGGCCTCTATATCGGCGTGCCGGTCGTGATCGGCGCCAAGGGCGTGGAGCGCATCGTCGAGGTCGAGTTCAATGCCGAGGAAAAGGCGATGTTCGACAAGTCGGTGGCCGCCGTCCGGTCGCTGATCGACGCCACAAACAAGATCGTCGGCCGCACCTGATCGGGGCGGTCTCCGACTTTGGTCGCCCTCTCCGACTTTGGTCGAACGACTCAAAAGGATCATCAGTCCGTCGTTGCCAATGCGCTGTGGCGTCCATAAAGTGCCGCAGATATTGGTCAGTTGCGTTTTACAACCAACTTGTTGTGCACGCTTCTTGCACCGCAGTGCAGAGCGATAGGACTCCATGAATATCCACGAATATCAGGCCAAAGTGCTGCTGGCCAAATTCGCCGTCCCCCTGCTGAAGGGTGGCGTCGCCTATACCAAGGACGAGGCCATGGACGTTGCCCGCAAGCTGGGCAGTCCGGTGACCGTGGTGAAGTCCCAAATCCATGCCGGTGGACGGGGCAAGGGACGGTTCAAGAACGATTCCGACGGCAAGGGCGGTGTGCGCCTCGCCAAATCCATCGATGAAGTCGGCGTCAACGCCGCGGCCATGCTTGGTCACGAATTGGTAACCAAGCAGACCGGACCGGTCGGCAAGACGGTCAAGCGCCTCTACATCGAGGAAGGCTGCGACATCAAACGCGAGCTCTACCTCTCGATGCTCGTCGACCGGGCCGTGGGCCGGGTCGCCGTCGTAGCCTCGACCGAGGGCGGCATGGACATCGAGACGGTGGCGCACGACACGCCGGAGAAGATCGTCGCGCAGACGGTCGACCCCGCCGCCGGCTTCCAGGGTTACCAGGGCCGCAAGATCGCCTTTGCGCTCGGACTCACCGGCAAGCAGGTCGGCGCCTTCGTGGCACTGCTCGGCAACCTCTACCGGGCCTTCACCGAACTCGACTGCTCGCTGATCGAGATCAACCCGCTCGTGGTGACGGCAGCGGGCGACGTGATCGCACTCGACGCCAAGATGACCTTCGACGACAACGCCCTCTACCGGCACGCCGAGCTCGAGACACTGCGCGACCTCGACGAGGAGGATCCGGCCGAGACCGAGGCCGGCAAGTACGCGCTGAACTACGTCAAGCTCGACGGCCAGATCGGCTGCATGGTGAACGGGGCGGGCCTCGCCATGGCCACCATGGACATCATCAAGCTCTACGGCTCGGCGCCGGCCAACTTCCTCGATGTCGGTGGCGGCGCCACCAAGGAACGCGTCACTGCGGCGTTCAAGATCATCCTCAAGGATTCCAATGTCGAAGGCATCCTGGTCAACATCTTCGGCGGCATCATGCGTTGCGACGTGATCGCCGAGGGTGTGGTTGCCGCGGCGCGCGAAGTGAACCTGCACGTGCCTCTCGTCGTGCGGCTGGAAGGCACCAACGTCGAGCTCGGCAAGAAGATCCTGAAGGAGTCGGGACTGAAAATCACCTCGGCCGAGAACCTCGCCGACGCCGCCGAGAAGATCGTCAAGGCCGTCAAGGAGGCCAACTGATGGCCGTACTGGTCGACAAGAACACCAAGGTCATCTGCCAGGGCTTCACCGGCTCGCAGGGTACCTTCCATTCCGAGCAGGCGATCGCCTACGGCACCAAGATGGTGGGCGGCGTGACCCCAGGCAAAGGCGGCACCACCCATCTCGACCTGCCGGTGTTTGACACCGTTGCCCAGGCGGTCGAGAAGACCGGCGCCACCGCGAGCGTCATCTACGTGCCAGCGCCCTATGCCGCCGACTCGATCCTGGAAGCCGTCGATGCCGAGATTCCGCTCGTGGTGTGCATCACCGAGGGCATCCCGGTGCTCGACATGGTCAAGGTGAAGCGGGCGCTCACCGGCTCGAAGTCGCGCCTGATCGGGCCCAACTGCCCCGGTGTCATCACGCCCGGCGAGTGCAAGATCGGCATCATGCCGGGCCACATCCACAAGCGCGGCTCGATCGGCATCATCTCGCGCTCGGGCACGCTCACCTACGAGGCCGTGGCGCAGACCACGGCGGTCGGGCTCGGCCAGACGACCTGCATCGGTATCGGCGGCGATCCGGTGAACGGCACCAACTTCGTCGAGTGCCTGGAGATGCTGCTGGCCGACCCCGAGACCCAGGGCATCGTCATGATCGGCGAAATCGGCGGTGATGCCGAGGTCAAGGGCGCCGAGTTCATCAAGGCCTCGAAGACCAAGAAACCGGTCGTTGGCTTCATCGCCGGCCGGACCGCGCCGCCCGGCCGCCGCATGGGCCACGCCGGGGCGGTAATTTCGGGCGGCCATGATACGGCCGAATTCAAAGTGGAATTCCTGCGCTCGGTTGGCATCAAGGTGGCGGATTCACCGGCTGCCCTGGGTGAGGAAATGCTGAAGGCCATGAAGGGCTGACAGCGGACGGCCGCCCGGCCTTCGCCGGGGCGGCCAGTATCGACAGGCCGAGGAGTACCGGGCCATGAGAGCAGAACAGACGTCGTTCCTGTTCGGCGCCAATGCGCCATTCATCGAAGAGCTCTACGCCCGCTACCAGGGTGATGCGAATTCCGTCGACGGGGATTGGCGTACCTTCTTCGCGGCGCTGGCCGAGGAGAAAGCCGACGTGCTGGCGGAGAGCCGCGGGGCAAGCTGGGCCCCCAACGGCGCGCGGGTGATCGGCGCCGCCGATGCCGAGGCGCCACGCGCACCGGCCAACCGCAACGTGAAGGGCGGCAATGGCGCGGCCGCCACGGCGCTCGCCGGCAAGACCGAGGCCGAGATCCGCGCCGCCGCCCACGACACGTCGCGCGCCTTCCTGCTGATCCGCTCCTACCGCATCCGCGGCCATCTCGAAGCCGACCTCGATCCGTTGGGCCTGATCCGCCGTGACCTGCATCGCGAACTCGACCCTGCGACCTACGGTTTCGGCGAGGCCGACTGGGAGCGCCCCATCCTGATCTTCGGCTCGCTTGGTCTGGGCGAGTCAGCGACGCTCCGGCAGATCTGGGATCGCCTGCGCAGGACATACTGCGGGCGGATCGGTGTCGAATACATGCACATCTCCGATCCCGACCAGAAGGCGTGGATTCAGGAGCGCATCGAGCACATCGAGAACCACACCGAGTTTACCGTCGAGGGCCGCAAGATGATCCTGCAGCGGGTCGTCGAGGCGGAGGGGCTGGAACATTATCTCGGCGTAAAGTTCGTCGGTACCAAGCGCTTCGGCCTCGATGGCGGCGAATCGCTGATCCCGGGCATCGAGCAGATCCTGAAGCGCGGCGGCCAGCTCGGCGTCCGCGACGTGGTGATCGGCATGCCGCACCGCGGCCGCCTCAACACGCTCGTGCACGTCATGCACAAGAGTTACACCGCGCTGTTCTCCGAGTTCCAGGGCCGCTCCTCGCAGCCCGAGGAGATGCGCGGCTCGGGTGACGTGAAGTATCACTTGGGCGCGTCGGCCGATCGCGAGTTCGACGGCAACGTCATCCATCTCTCCCTGGCACCCAACCCTTCGCATCTCGAGGCGGTGAATCCCGTCGTGCTGGGCAAGGCGCGCGCCAAGGAAGATCAGCGCGGCGATACCGACCGCAGCCAGGTCATGGCGATCCTGATGCACGGCGACGCGGCCTTCGCCGGCCAGGGACTGGTGGCCGAAAGCCTCGATCTCAGCGATCTCGGCGGCTACCGCATCGGCGGCACCATCCATTTCGTGGTCAACAACCAGATCGGCTTCACGACGCTGCCGACCCAGTCGCGCTCCGGTCCCTACTGCACCGAAGTCGCCAAGATCGTGCAGGCGCCGATCCTGCACGTGAACGGCGACGATCCCGAGGCCGTGGTCCACGTCTCGCGCATCGCCACGGAATACCGCCAGCACTTCAAGCGCGACATCGTCATCGACATGTTCTGCTACCGCCGCTACGGGCACAACGAGTCGGACGAGCCGATGTTCACCCAGCCGCACATGTACAAGGAGATCGGCGCCCACAAGACGGTGAAGCAGGTCTATGCCGGGCGGCTGGAGGCCGAGGGCGTGGTCACCGCGGCCGACGTCGCGGCGCTGGATGCCGAGCTGCGCCAGAAGCTCGACAAGGCGCTGGAGGCCGCGACCAACTACAAGCCCAACAAGGCCGACTGGCTCGAAGGCAAGTGGACGGGCTTTACGGTTGCGCCGGGCGAGGAGGACCGCAAGGGCGTGACCGCTGTCGAGCTCGAGCAGCTCAAGGTCGTCGGTCATGCGCTTTCCGAGCCGCCGAAGAATTTCGATCTCAACCGCAAGATCACGCGCCAGCTCCTGGAGAAGCGCAAGACCATCGACACTGGCGAGAATATCGACTGGGCGACCGGCGAGGCGCTGGCCTGGGGCACCTTGTTGGCCGAAGGCACGCCGGTGCGGCTGAGCGGCCAGGATTCCGGCCGCGGCACCTTCTCGCAACGCCATTCGGTGCTGGTCGACCAGACCACCGAGGCGAAATACATACCGCTCAACAATTTGGCGCCGGGCCATCAGGCGCATTTCGAGGTCATCGACAGCCCGCTGAACGAGGCCGGCGTGCTGGGCTTCGAGTACGGCTATTCGTCGGCCGAACCCAACGCGCTGGTGCTTTGGGAGGCGCAGTTCGGCGACTTCGCCAACGGCGCGCAGGTCATCATCGACCAGTTCATCTGCTCGGGCGAGAGCAAGTGGCTGCGCATGAACGGCCTGGTGATGCTGCTGCCGCACGGCTACGAGGGCCAGGGTCCGGAGCACAGCTCGGCCCGGCTCGAACGCTACCTGCAGCTATCGGCCGAGGACAATTGGCAGGTCATCAATCCGACGACGCCGGCCAACTACTTCCATGCGCTGCGCCGCCAGATGCGCCGTTCGTTCCGCAAGCCGCTGATCGTCATGACGCCGAAGTCGCTGCTGCGTCACAAGGAGTGCGTGTCGAGCCTGGCCGATTTCGGGCCGGGCTCGTCCTTCCGGCGCATCCTGGCCGAGACCGACCAGCTTGCCGAGGCGGCTAAGATCCGTCGCGTCGTGCTGTGTTCGGGCAAGGTTTACTTCGATCTCGTGGCCGAGCGCCGCAAGCGCAAGATCGACGACATCGCCATCATGCGCATCGAGCAGCTCTATCCGTTCCCGTTCAGCCGGCTCGGCGTGCGCCTCGCGCAGTATCCCAATGCCGAGGTGGTGTGGTGCCAGGAAGAGCCTGAGAACATGGGGGCGTGGCATTTCGCCGACCGCCGTATCGAGCGCGCGCTCTCGGGCGCCAACGTCAAGGCCAAGCGCCCGGTCTATATCGGGCGGGCCGAGGCGGCGTCGCCGGCGACGGGTTCGGCGCGTACGCATCTCAAGGAACAGGCCGATCTGGTCGACCGCGCTCTCACGGTTGGTTGAGCGCGGGTAGAGAAGGGGTTCCAAGTCATGTCCGTCGAGATCAAGGTTCCGGCCCTCGGTGAATCGGTCACCGAGGCGACCGTCGCCAAGTGGCTGGTGAAGGTGGGCGATGCGGTGGCGATCGATCAGCCACTGTGCGAACTCGAAACCGACAAGGTCACGGTCGAGGTGAATGCATCGGTGGCCGGCAGCATCGCCGACCTCGCCGTGGAAGAAGGCGCCACCATCCAGGTCGGCGCCGTGCTCTGTCACATCGAGGCGGGCGCCGCCGGTGCCGCGACACCGAAGCCGACCGCAGTGCCCGCCGCCGCGCCAAAGCCTGCCGCGCCGCCGCCTGCACCGACCCCGGCGCCGGCCGCCGTCGCTCCGGCGGGGGCCAACCTCGCCGCCTCGGGCCCGGCGGCACGCAAGCTCGCCGAGGAAAAGAGCGTCCCGGCTGCCGCCATCCAGCCCACCGGCAAGGACGGCCGCGCCACCAAGGAAGACGTACTGGCGGCGCTCGCGTCCGTCCCGACGCCGAGCGCTGTCGCCGCGAAGCCCGCCGTTCCGGCCGGGCCGCGTGCCCGCGCCGACCGCGAGGAGCGGGTGCGCATGACGCGTCTGCGCCGCACCATCGCCAACCGCCTCAAGGAGGCGCAGAACACCGCGGCCATGCTCACCACCTTCAACGAGGTGGACATGACCAACGTGATGGCGCTGCGCGAGCGGCTGAAGGAAGACTTCGAGAAGAAGCACGGCGCGCGGCTGGGCTTCATGTCGTTCTTCGTAAAAGCCTGCATCGCCGGCCTGAAAGAACTGCCGTCGGTCAATGCCGAGATCGAGGGCGACGAGCTGGTCTACAAGAACTACTACGACATCGGCGTCGCCGTCGGCACGCCGCAGGGTCTCGTCGTGCCGGTATTGCGCGATGCCGACGTGCTGGATTTCGCCGGCATCGAGAAGGGCATCGGCGAGCTCGGCCGCAAGGCGCGCGACGGCAAGCTCTCGATCGCCGACCTGACGGGCGGCACCTTCACCATCTCCAACGGTGGCGTCTACGGCTCGCTGATGTCGACGCCGATCCTCAATCCGCCGCAGTCGGCCATTCTCGGCATGCACAAGATCCAGCAGCGCCCCATGGTCGTGGGCGGCGAGATCAAGGCGCGGCCGATGATGTATCTGGCGGTCTCCTACGACCATCGCATCATCGACGGCCGCGAGGCCGTGCTGTTCCTGGTGCGGGTCAAGGAATGCATCGAAGATCCCGAGCGCCTGCTGCTCGGCGTGTGAGGACAGCGTCATGGCGAATGAGACCTTCGACCTCGTCGTGATCGGCTCCGGACCCGGCGGCTATGTGGCGGCGATCCGCGCCGCCCAGCTCGGCATGAAGGTGGCCGTGGTCGAGAAGAACGCGACGCTGGGCGGTACCTGCCTCAACGTCGGCTGCATCCCGTCCAAGGCACTGCTTCAATCGTCGCACCTGTTCGAGGAAGCGGGCCACGACCTTGCGGCGCACGGCATCGTGGTCGCCGCGCCGACGCTCGACTTCGCGCAGATGATGAAGCGCAAGGGCGAGGTGGTGGGCGCCACCACCAAGGGCATCGAATTCCTGTTCAAGAAGAACAAGATCACCTGGCTGCAAGGCGCGGGCCGCATTGAGGCCGCCGGCAAGGTCGCCGTGCTGGGCGCGGACGGCGCCGTGAAGGATACCGTTGCGGCAAAGAACATCCTGATCGCCGCCGGCTCGGAAGTGACGCCGCTGCCGGGCGTGACCATCGACGAGAAGAAGATCGTGTCCTCCACCGGCGCGCTCGAACTCACCGAGGTGCCGAAGCACCTCGTCGTGGTCGGCGCCGGCATCATCGGCCTCGAGTTCGGCTCGGTGTGGCGTCGCCTCGGCGCGGACGTGACCGTCGTCGAATTCCTCGACCGTATCTGTCCCGGCATCGACGACGAGATCACCAAGTTCTTCCAGCGCTCGCTCGCCAAGCAGGGCCTGAAGTTCAAGATGGGCTCGAAGGTCACCAAAGCCGAGACGACAGGCGCGGGCGTTACGCTCACCGTCGAGCCGTCGAAGGGCGGTGCGGCCGAGACCCTGGAGGCCGACGTCGTGCTGGTGGCCATCGGCCGCCGTCCCTACGTGGCAGGCCTCGGCCTCGACAAGGTGGGTGTGAAACTCACGGAGCGCGGCCGCATCGCCGTCGATACCCACTTTCAGACGTCCGTGCCCGGCATCTATGCCATCGGTGACGTGATCGACGGTCCGATGCTGGCCCACAAGGCGAGCGAGGACGGTATCGCCTGCGTCGAGACGCTGGCCGGCCAGAAGGGCCACGTGAACTGGGATCTCGTGCCGTCGGTCGTCTACACCCAGCCCGAGGTGGCCTGGGTCGGCAAGACCGAGGAACAATTGAAGGCCGCGGGCGTTGCCTACAAGATCGGCAAGTATCCTTTCACCGCCGATCCGCGCAGCCGCGCGAATGCGGCGACGGAGGGTTTCGTGAAGGTTCTGGCCGACAAGACCACCGACCGCGTGCTGGGCGTGCACATCTTCGGCGCAGAAGCCGGCACCATGATCGGCGAGGCGGCCCTCGCCATGGAATTCGCGGCCTCGGCCGAGGACATCGGTCGCGTCTGCCATGCCCATCCGACCGTCAACGAGGCGCTCAAGGAAGCGGCGCTGGCGGCCTGGGAAAAACCGATTCATCTATAGGCCTGAGATGCGCAAGCCGCTGATGGCTCTGGCGATCGCGGCCTGCCTCGTGATGTCGGTGGTGGGCGGCCTGCTGCCGATCCTGCAGGGCTGGATATTCTTCGTGATCGCGCTTTACCTGCTCGCGACCGAATTCGAGACCGGCCGCATCTGGGTGAAGAAGGCCCGCCGGCGCTGGCCGATCCTCGATCGCTGGATCGTCCAGGCGCGCGATCACAAATGGGCGCCGAGTCATCTGAAAGAGTTCGAGGACATCACCGACCCGACGAAGTGATCATGGGAGCGCGCCACTCCAGTGGCGCTCATTTCCTGAATCATGAA
>JAQSDW010000165.1 GCA_029946105.1 Reyranella sp.
CCCGATCATGCTCGGCAATGCCAAAGGGGCGTGCGAGCGAGGGTCATCCCTTTGAGCGTGCGGCTAAAACTTCCTCCGCCGCCCGCTCCCCGCTGTCCCTTGCCCCATGCGCGGTCGAGAAATATTCCTCCGACGTCGCTTCGCCCGCAAAGAACAAGCGCCCGTCCACCGGCGCGGCGAGCACGGCGCGGGCTCCGGCGTGGCCCGGCAGCGCGTGCGAATAGGAGCCGCGGGCCCACGGGTCGTGCGACCAGCGCGATTCCGCCAGCGGCTTCAGCTTGCGGCGGAAGTCGTTGCCGAGGAAGGAGACGATCTCGTTGATGCTCTCGGCGGCGATGGCGCCGGGGCCGGCGTTTTCCAGCGACTGCGCAAAGCGGCCGCCGAAGAAGCCTTCGATGCAGGGCTGGCCGAACGGGCGCATGTGATAGGTGCCCATTTCGGTGCGCATGGTGGCGGCGCGCAGATTGCCTTCGGCGGGCAGCGCCTCGGGCTCGCTCAGCGCCAGCATCACCTTGTCGGCGAGGCCGAGCGGCAGGCCGCACGCGGCGTCGACCTTGGCCGCCAGCGGCGGATGAAAGCGGATCGCTTCATTCGCGATCAAATTGGTCGGCACGGTGACGATCACCCGGTCTGATGTCAGCGTGCCCTGCGAGGTCTCGATGCGGATGCGCTTGCCGGAATGGTCGATCAGCGTCACCGCGCAATCGAGCACGACGGGGCATGGCGCGCCGTAGGCGGCGACCAGCGCGCCATAACCGCGGCGCAGGCGCCAGTTGATGTCGCTGTCCTCATAGGCGTCCATGTCGAGCAGCGAGACCTGGTCGAGCTCGCAGCCGTTGATGTAGGTCGAGATCGCATCGATCATCGGGTTCCAGCGGTTGCCGGGCTCGAGACAGGCGCTGGCGGGACCGTCCCGCCCAGCCTTCGCGGCTTTCGCCGCGGCCTTTTCGGCGCGGTCGTAGAAGGCGTTGAGCGTGCGGATGAAGTCGTCGCGGTCTTCCTGCGGGAAGGCCTTGCCGTAGGCGCGCTCGCGCCACGGCGGCAGCGACTTGTTGATCTCGAAGCCGAGTTGTTCGGCAATCTCGACGAAGGAGTTTTCGTCGGCCGAATGCAGCCAGCCGCAACCGAGATCGAAGGTGATCTCGGGCGAGGCCATGATGGTGTGGGCTCGCCCGCCGATGCGGTCGCGGGCTTCCAGCACCAGCACGGAGCGGCCGGAGTTCTTCAGCGCGTTGGCCGCGCCGAGGCCGGCGGCGCCGGCGCCGATGATGGCAATGTCGACGGAGGAGGGGAGAAACATTACGGCGTCTGCTGTGTCGTCATGCCCGGGCTTGTCCCGGGCATCCACGTACTTGTATCGCAGTATCGAAGACGTAGATGGCCGGGACAAGCCCGGCCATGACGGTATTCTCTCGTAGGGGCAGCCGAAAAGCCTACGCTACGGCTTCCTTGGCCTTTTCCGCGCGCTTGCGGTCGTTGGCGTCGAGGAACTTCTTGCGCAGGCGGATCGACTTCGGGGTCACTTCGACCAGCTCGTCGTCCTCGATATAGGCCAGCGCCTTTTCCAGCGTCATGCGGATCGGCGGGGTCAGGCGCACCGCTTCGTCCTTCGAGGTGGTGCGGATATTGGTGAGCTGCTTGCCCTTGAGCACGTTGATCTCGAGATCGTTGTCGCGGGTGTGCTCGCCGACGATCATGCCCTTGTAGACCTTCCAGCCGGGCTCGATCATCATCGGGCCGCGGTCTTCCAGCTTGAACATCGCGTAAGCCACCGCTTCGCCCTGATCGTTGGAGATCAGCACGCCGTTGCGGCGGCCCTGGATGTCGCCCTTGAAGTTGGCGTAGCCGTGGAACAGGCGGTTCATGATCGCGGTGCCGCGGGTATCGGTGAGCAGTTCGCCCTGGTAACCGATCAGGCCGCGGGTCGGCGCGTAGAACACCAGACGAAGGCGGTTGCCGCCGGACGGGCGCATCTCGATCATCTCGGACTTGCGCTCGCTCATCTTCTGCACGACGACGCCGGAATGCTCCTCGTCGACGTCGATCACGACTTCCTCGATCGGCTCCTGCCAGGTGCCGGTGGCTTCGTCCTTCTGCAGCACGACGCGCGGACGCGACACGGAGAGCTCAAAACCTTCGCGGCGCATGGTCTCGATCAAAATCGCGAGCTGCAATTCGCCGCGGCCCGAAACTTCCATCGCGTCCTTGTCGGCGGCTTCGACGACGCGCAGCGCGACGTTGCCTTCGGCTTCGCGCAGCAGGCGGTCGCGGATCATGCGCGAGGTCACCTTGTCGCCTTCGGTGCCGGCGAGCGGCGAATTGTTGACGATGAACGACATCGACACGGTCGGCGGATCGATCGGCTGCGCCGTCAGCGGCGTCTCGACGGTGGGATCGCAGAAGGTATCGGCGACGGTGCCCTTGGTCAGGCCCGCAATGGCGACGATGTCGCCGGCGTCGGCTTCCTCGAGCGGCGTGCGCTCGATGCCGCGGAACGCGAGGATCTTGGTGATACGGCCGGTTTCGATGGTCTTGCCGTCGGCGCCGAGCACCTTGACCTGCTGGTTCGGCTTGATCGAACCCGAGGTGATGCGGCCGGTGATGATGCG